>JABUUT010000055.1:14747-21925 GCA_021443045.1 Fibrobacteraceae bacterium | reverse complement strand
GGGGCTGCAATGTGGCCACCGTCAAAGGTGATGTAGCGAACAGGATAATCGGGGTCGCAATTCTTGTAGTCGTAAACTAAGTGTGACTTGCTGCCCACATTGGTGGTAGGAATGCTTTCGGGAACTTCGCAGCCATTGTCCTTTGCATGGTCTTGTGCAGCATAGAATCCGCCGGTTCTCCTATTCTTATCTTGTATAAAGGGGCAAGTTCCGTCACTCATGCCGGTAATGCCCAGGTAGGCGATTTTTTCATGGGTGTTGGTGGGCAGCCAAATGTTGTAATTTGCGGCTGCTAGGGTGGCCACTGCGCGCAAGTCCTTTTGATGGTTTGTAGAAAGGGAGAATGTCTGCATGGCACCAAAGCTAAAGCCCGTGGCAAAAACACGGTCCGTATCTACGCAAAGGTTTGTCTTGGCGTACGAAAGCAGGTTGTCAAAAAGGGCGTGGTCCGCCTCACCCCACATGCCGCCATCTGCGGAAGGTGCAATAAATATGGCCTGCACACCGGCACTATCCAAAACGCGTTTGAGACCAAAGAAAGCCCAGTTTGCTGCACCACCGTTGCCCACCTGGCCGTTCACCACGTCCTTGGCGCTGGACCAAATCCAATGGGAGCAATAGATTAGGCGATAGGGCTTGTTGGGGTCGTAATTGGCAGGAATGTCAATGGCGTATTCGCGGTCCTTGCCGTTGCTGCTGATTTTGTAGAAGCCCGTTTGGATGCTTCCCAAAGATTTTCCGCAGCCAACACTCTTGTTCAACTGAGGCACGACCACTTCACTGGAGCTAGAGACAACCTCGCTGGAACTGGAAGCAATGGTGTTGGAGCTGGACACAGGTACAACCTCGCTAGAGCTAGAAACAGGAGCAACTTGGCTAGAACTAGATGCTGGCGGATTTACAACGCTGGAGCTGGACACGGGAACTTGAGCAATTTCGCTGGAGCTGGATTCAACCACAGGGGTTTCAACATCAGCGCTGGATGTTGGGTTTTGAACAACGATTGTGCCAGTATCAATCGGAAGTCCCGAATTCTCATCACCGGGTATATCATCACCCGGGTTTTCCACGCCGGGAACATCGCTGATTTCGGGCGTAGCATTGCTGCCTGATTCATCGCTACAGGCGACAAAAGTGAACATGGCGGCGGCAATAACTGCCGTAAGAATTTTTGATTTCATAGAAACATCCTTATTTTATCTGTAAAATTTGAGGTTTTGTATTTTTGGTTTTTACAACAAACAATCCTGTTTTTCCTTTTCCCATTTTCATTATATTTTTTGCATCTTGCAGACTATTTGCCCTCACCTTGGCAATCCAATTTCCATTCATATCGTAGAAAGCATAATCGCAAGTTTCACCCACAATCATCCTATTTTTTGCAATTGGGTTTGTTCCTTCTACTGTAAATTTCTTTGATTCGCTGGCGGTATTTCCGTCTTCATCGTAAACCACCACCTTCATGGTGTACTCCCCGGCAGAAGGGGATTTCCAATCAAAGTCGTAGGGATAAGTCCATTCGGAATGAATCACAGAATCATTTACAATAAAGTCCAGGTGAGAAATGGTGCTTAAGGCACTTTGGGCTTCCGCAACCACATGAACCGATGAGGGGTCATTTTCAACAGCGGTAATATTCATAGAAACCTTGGGCGGTTCCACCACAATTTTTTGAACTGAGGTGAGGGTAAAATTGTCAATCACCACATTGCTCGGGGCAGCTCCGTTTGCCTTGAAGAGTACCACATTCTTCCCCGACTTCAACTGAATTTCGTTGGAAGAAACCTTGAAAGTGGATTCGTTACCCGTTCCCTTGAAATCCAGAGTTTTAACCTTTTCCCCATTCACGTAAAGGTCAACGGTTTTTACATCGGCTCCACCGTTGGAGTAGCGCACGTCCATCTTGTAAACGCCCGCGGCCAGCACATTCACGGTATCGCGGGCAGCAGCATTGGCATCTTTACCAAAGTTCAGGTAGCCCATGCCTTCGTAATTGCGAACGGCACGTCCAATTCCATTGGTCACGTTTCCACCCACGCTCTTGAAATCAAAATGTTCCCCCTCGTATTGCAAAGTTCCTGTATAGGCCGAAGGCTGGGTGGGCGTTGTAATTTTAGCTTGCGTAATCTTTGTTTCCCGACCTGTCTTGGAGCCGAAGGTTTGAATGCTCAAATCCAGGGGGCCGTTGTGCTTTACCGTCAGGGTGAGCACCCCATCTTTCCAACTCTTGGAAATTTCTGATTTGGCGTGGTTGGCGCGGTCCTTAAAGGAATAGGTGGGTTCCTTGTCGCTGCCATAAATTTTAATTTCATCCGTCATTAATCCAGTGTTATTGACATTGTCATAATTTGTCATATAAATTTGCAAGCTGTCTGCAAATTCCTTTACAATGCCCATGGAATAAATGCTGTAATTCAGTTCCAATTTTTCGGACTTATTGTATTTAAAAGGAATGGTTCCCGTTGCCTTAGCCCCTGTTTTCTTTGGGTTGTATGTAACCCAAGTGTTTTCTACTCGGGATGCAAAAATGTCGCCCGTATATTCTTCTGCAAAAAGCTTGTTGAATTCATTCTGCTTGGCACCAATGTTCGGCCAGCGGGTGCCTATATCGCCACGATTGATTTTGACTTCAAAAGTCTTTGAAAGGTCGTCCGAAAGGTTTGCCACCACGGGAATTGCTGGGTAACGGCCAGTCTTTTTAAACCAGCTCTTATGTTTCAGCTGCTGGCCATCGCCATCCATAAGGTACAAGCCATCGTAAAGATCCTTGGGGGCACCATACTTGATGTTGTCATCCCACTGGCTGGCCTGATTGTTGATGATTACAATCTTGGTGCGGTCAATCACTTCTTTGCGGGTGGGAATGCGGAAGGAACCGTCCAAAATTTTACGCATTACATCTAAAGTAATATTGTGGTACTGTGGGAAAAATTCCCATTGGCGGCTGGTGAAGCCATCTGATGTGGGGCGGTTGCCCAAAGGGTGCACCGACTGGGTGGGGATGGTTTCGGGACCGTCTATTACCGTTTCGCCAGTAAGCATAATGTGTTCCGTAAAGGGGATAGCACCCGACGATGGGGGGAATTTTTCGGAACCGGTAGAAACCCAGCCACAGTCGTCAAAGCGAATGCCATAATGGCCAGCATACCCCGAAAGCCACATACCCATGCTGGTACTTTCCACTTCATGGAATCCGTAGTTCATGGTGAATTTTTCTTCCATGATGAAATGTTCCGGATGCTTTTTCAGCACATTTTCAAACGCGGAATTCCGCTTGATCATGGCCACCGAATTCAGGCTGGAACCATAATAAGCACCCGTAAAGCTAACGGCCACGGCACCGCCGTATTTTTCACACAAATTAATTAAATTAACCCACTGGTTTACACGTTCTGTCCATGTAACCGACAAAGGGTCCTTTGTGCCAGAACCGTCTTCGTTGTTATAGCCCCAGAACTGTTCTGCAAAATTCACGCCCAAAAAGTTGGGATACTCCCTAAAAAGTTTGCCGTAAATGGTGGTGTCCAAGTCGGTGCCCAAGGGGTAATCGGGCATGTGGGTTGTGCCACCGCTAGCCGGCTGGATCATGGCCCACACGCGATTTTCTGCCGCCGTCCGCAACCAAGAAGTAATAATGGTTTCGGCATATTCATTTTGAAGCCATTTACCCGCCTTGGAATCGTGGTAGATGGACAGAGAAATCACCAGCACGGCGTAGGGCTTAATATCCTCTGGAATTAAGTCGATAATTTTTTGCGGATCCGCCTCGCTCCAAGTATCAGCATGAATCATGATCATGGGAGACTCGGGACCCAAAGGCCTGCGAAGTTCCGATGCACAAACCTGACCTACAAAGGCAAGGCCAAGCATAGCCATGGCCATTTTTCCAAACATTCCTTTCATTTTACACCTCTTTTTTATCCCATTTTATGTGCAGGGTACACCTACCCAGTTTCACAACATAAAATTTCGTCTTTTTTAGGGGTAAAATTCAGGTGCCAAACAAAACACCTTTGTCATTTTTACAATTTGACAAAAGAAAAAATGCAAAAAAACGCCGCCGAATTTTTCTTCAGCAGCGCTCGTTGTTGAGTATGTAAGAATCGCTATTTTTTTACTTCAGGTCATCCAGATTAACGCCATATATTTTAATGTCATCCACCCAGAGTTCTGCTTCACGGAATGCGGAAATGTTGATGTTGGTTACCTGATGGCTCACCATTTCCCAGCCAAGGTTTGCCCAGGCGCTGTCGCCCACGTCAAAGTCACCGGGCTTTACCACAATGCGTTTCCATTCCTCGGAATCCACCTCGCTGTTAAAAAGCGCTTTGCCCTTCAGGCTTTCTTCGCCCTGGGATTCAAAGGAGAAAGCGTAGGAACCTTGCCCGCGGATGTAAAATTCTACGGAATCCAACGCTTCTAAATTGGAATGTCTCTGGGGTTCCGAAATCCACAGCCCAATGTAAGACCAACTTCCATTCTTAGATTCCGAAGTCCAGTGGAAGGCGGTTCCCTCACGGCCCGAACCAGCTTCTTCCAAGCCTTGGACGGTACTGTCGGGAAGAGGATTCGAGGTCACCACAGAATCGCCCTGCCAGTTCAAGCGCCATTTACCCGTAAGTGCGGGAGCCTTCAAATTCGATGCTAGGCCGTTCTCAAAATCAATGAGAGTTATCGTATTCTGTTCCGCCACAACTTCCGCAGGCACATCTTTCCAAACATTGATACTTGCAGCAGAATCCGCAGCCACTTTACCTTCGCCCCAAACCAGAAGCACCGAATCCACATCAGAGGAGAGCTTTACCTGAATAACAGCCTTTTTCAAGGAATCGTTCCAATAGGCAATATCAAAATCCAAGGGCTCGTCAACATCTTTTACGCCAATCTTTAAAATTTTAATATCATCGCCGCCGCTCATGGTTCCATCAAAATCAAAGTTGTCTTCATCCAAGCGGATAAAGCCCACAACGTTTTCGCCAGCCTTACGGGCCGCAACGGCATTTTCCATCCATTCCGAAATCAGGTCATCAGCAGCAAAGTCAATGGACTTCCGCATCAGAACGCCTACATCCGTAGATTCTCCGGCCAAAACATTGGCTTTTACATCCATAGAAATTTCAGCTTTTTCACCGAATTCTGCGTCGTCTGGGCCCTTTTCGCTACCGCTTACCACCCGCAATGTGTAATCAAAAGAGGGCAGGGAATCGATTTCGAAACAACCGTCTTTATCCACTTCTACCAGGCGGTCGGTGCCGTAAATTTGCACCCAGAATTTAGTGTGCTTTTCAGCAGAGCCGCTTTCGTCATCACCGTCGTCTTCATCATCGCCAGCAGCCCCCGCAAATACCGCATTCACAGCAATGCGCCCCTTCAATGTACCTAACTTTTTCAGTTGCATGGTCATTGTCAAAACAGAATCACCATCTGCTGACGTTTTCTGTGGCGCAATGACGGCAAAGGCCCCAAGGCCATCCTCTACAATTTCGATGGCAAGGGAATCCGCACTAAAGGCTTTTACCGCAGAATCGCTCAAGGCAATTTTTCCGCTGGAGTCGGCAGTGTATTCCGCCAAAAGTCCCGAAGTGCAATTCTCCCCACTATCGCAAGAATCACGCAGAACCGTGCTCTGCAAATACCTTGCGGAACGCACCCGGGCCACCACATTGGAAGCAGGCATGGATTCACCATCCACTACCTGAATGAGCAGGGCGTTTTCGGTTTCCACCGTACTAATGCCCGAAACTTCTTCGTTGGAGGAACATCCCACCAGGGCAAGACCCACACCCCACAAAGCAAATAACAATCGCTTCATTTTACCCTCCTCTTCGCCACCGACAGTTTTTCTTCTGCAGCAGAATAATTTGTCGGCGGTTCAACCTTTTCACCACTATTTTTTTTACCGCTTATTTCAGATAAATTACTTTCTGAAACATCGGCCACAGGATACAAGGCAAACACAAACTGCATAGCCCGTGTAGCCTTGGGCACCTCTTCCACCCGTTTTTGCACCTGCCGTCTAAATTCAAGAGTCATGTTCTTGAGGTCTTCAAACCCCTCGTTGTCCACCCCCACCAAAAGGGACGAGATGTTTCGCTTGTCGGGATCCACGTTCACAATGGAATCTTGGGCCAGAGCAAGCAACTGGTTTTGATAGCTGCGAATGGCCGTTACCTTGGCAGCCCCTGCCGAAGTAAAATTGGCCTGCGTAATGGCGTAGCGATTGGAGGCCAGAGGGGTTATCAAGTTCAGTTCCCGAAGTACACGGATGGCCTCTTCCACCTGCTCCTTTGAAAGTGCCGGGCGAATTTGGCGCATGAGTTTTGAAATGTTGGCATCGCCGCCGTTCATTTCTAGCGTGGCACGAACCACGGGAATCCACCATTTACTAAGGAATAAAAGTTCGTTGGTGTCCAGGCTACGCATTTTCACATCTTTCAGTGAAAGTGCCATCTTGTACAGTTTTTCTTTTTTTGTGGGGGACTTTGTTTTGGATGCCGCCACCAGAATTTCAAAAAGTTCACCATCGCGGCCCTTTAATTTAAGTAGCTCTTTTGCCAGGGGCACGCTTCGGGTGGGCAAATGGAACACCTTGTTCAAGACGCGGAACAACTGGCTTGTTTCAAGGCCCAGCTTTTGCCCCATCATCTTGTAGGAATACAGCGGAAACTCCACCTTGCGCTGGACATAGTAATCCTTAAGGAGGTCTCTGTAATCACTGATTTCATCAATATTCAACATCTGCGTAACCTACTTTTAATATAATCTCCCAACCTATAAAAATCAAATATTTCTGGATTAAACGAGCAGCACAGAACAAAACATCATTGTCATTTTTACAATGATGTTTAATTTTTATAAAAATTGCGCTTTAGCCCAACTCTAAAATAAAAGGAATCCATCAGTTTCCCGATGGATTCCGTGGTATGGGTAGGAGGATTTTCGTCCAGTCGGTTATCGATTTTTTTCCACACGCCTTACCAGCGTTTTTCCATTGGGCAGTCGCATGATGTAGGCTCCGGCACGCAACGCCGCATTTTTGTTTAAGCGGTGGCCCTGCATATCGTAATACTGGATGGATTGGGCGTTGATGTTGACTGGTGCGGCGTAACGGTCAGCAAAGAAATTCGTGGTGCTATCATTTTCCCCCGCTTCCGATTCCTTGCCGGGTTCAACAAATT
>JABUUT010000055.1:10916-13971 GCA_021443045.1 Fibrobacteraceae bacterium | reverse complement strand
ATGCGGAATTCTCGCTCATAATAAACCACATTGTAGCCACCGCTGGTTTTTTCAAGAGCCACAAAGCCCAATGAATCAGCCAAGGCCACAAGGCCCGCCAAGTCTCCGTCTTTCATGCCCTTGCCGTTAACCAACGTGCGGCCAGAACACTTGGGGCCGTAAGAGCGCTGTGTCAATGTGTTTTTTGCGGTAATCAGTTTGCTATCTACGCGGCCTGTGGTAATGCGAAGTTTTCCATCTTTGCGACTCCAATTCTTATTGTCGGGATTGTGGTTCCACTGCCATTCCAGCGGAAATACGTCCCCATCGAAATCATCGGAAGTCACCATGTTGTAGCCATCGTTCACCGGATTTTCAAGTTCCAATGTGGCAGGAGCGGCACCGCCTTTTACCTCCGGCCAATTGTCTTTCCACTCCACTTCCATCAAATAGGGAATGCGACCCACGCCGCCGTTATCGCGGAACAGGTAGCTGTACCATTTGCCATCGGGAGTGTCAAAGATGCTGCCCTGGGCAACCCCGTTATTTTGCAGGAATTTTTTACCCTCGTAATTTCCCGTCAATGTTTTAGACCTAAACACCACTTCGGTGCGGCAATTGTTGCTGGGCCATGTAATCATAAAGAGGTAATAGTAGCCGTTTACCTTGTGCATGTGGGAGCCTTCGGCAAGGCCCGTTTTACCCACCGTGGCTTCGATGGGCAGATTCATTACGCCGGAGCGGCCCCCCGCCTTTACGGATTTTGCATCGGCATTCAGTTCCACATAACGAATGGTGCCCGTGCCGTAAAAAACAAATACGGAGCCGTCGTCGTCAAAGAACAGCGACGGGTCATGATAGAAGGGCAGCAAGGTTTCATTCCAGTCGCCGTTTTCAATATCGTCGGTGGTGTACAGGTGGGTTTTGCCCGTCGTGTAGGATGGAGTTAAAATGTAGTAGGTGTCGCCGTGCTTGCGAACGCTGGAAGCCCAAGAACCGTTGCCGTATGCGTTTTGTCCGTTGGCCAAGTTCATCTTGTCGTTGTCGGCAAGAACATCGTAAGCGTAGTTCACAATTCGCCAGTTGGCCAAATCCGTGGACTTCATAATAGGCACGCCCGGATTGTAATGCATGGTGGTGCTCACCATGTAATAGTTTTCGCCATCCCGCATAATGGACATATCGGGCACATCGGCCCAAATCAGCGGATTGGAGACCGTGGCAGCGTTTGCTACCGCACCGAGGCCCGCAAAAAAAGATACGGCAATAATTTGTTTTAACATTTTAACCATCCCATTTTATTTTTTATTGTTTAAAATTTTCCCAGCCCGCCGATTCAATAACCCAGCCCTTTGCATAGTTGAAATTGCTGGGATTGGAGCCAATGAACATATCCCTAATGTGGGTTTCGCCACCAATGAGCCAGCGCATCCAGGCAATTACAGCACCGGCACCATCCCATGGGCCAGAACCGTGGCCACCCCCCACCATGCCGCCAAGCCAGCGCGGGTTCTTGTTCAGCGCATTTTTGTAATCGCCAACAGCGTTGTCCTTTTCCATTCCTTCGAGGCCATAGATTATGCCAATGGGTTTTGATGTGGTTGTCATGCCGTCGTGGCCAAAGGCTCCGCTATTGCAAAGAATGGCCGTGAAAACTCGGGGATCCTGAACGGCAGTTTTTTCGGCGCTGATGCCGCCCAGCGAATGGCCCGCGGTTCCGATTTTATCCAGCATCAATTTTTTGTAATAGCGGCTATTGGGGTCGTTGTTCAGTTTTTCGAGCCAGTCAATGGCCGCAAACATTTCGTTACCTTCCCAGGTGGAGGGTTCGCTGTACACCACAAAACCCTGGGACGCAAGGCGAGTGAGAATCATGACAATGTCGGATGGTTTTCCACCGCCACCGGGGCCAAAGATGACCACGGGATGTTTTTTATTGGGATCGCTGGTGAGGTCCTTGGGGCTTACCAGCCAGCCTAATTTCGCAGGCCCGGTGGATTCTTCGCGGGTTGTTGCCAAGGGGCCATCGGCATAGTAGTTGTCGCCAGCAAGGAATGCGGTTATCGCAACGCTACTGCTAGAGGGTGCCACACTGCTGCTTGAGGTCGCTATGCTACTGCTGGAAGGTGCGACACTGCTAGATGAAACCGCACTGCTGGAGACCGCCACAGCACCAACAGGAACATCGCCAGAACTACTAGAAAGGCTTGCGCTACTAGCCGGAGCAAGGTCTGTGCTGCTAGAAAAAGCTGCTTCACCGCTGGAAGAATCGATGCTGCTACTAGAAACCGCAAGGCCAGTGTCCTGGCTCATGTCGCTGCTGCTTAAATCTACGGGCAACAGCTCTTCGCTTGCCGACGAGATTTCGGTTGTAGGCAAATCGCCCAATGTTTCATCTTTTGCGGAATTGACGGAATCTTCTGTTCCGCAGTAAGTTAAAGAGAGGGCCGCACCCAAAGCGACCGCTTTCAAGAGGTATCTTTTGCTCATCTTTCATCCCATTTATTTAAAACCTTAATCTAAAAATACCCCCAAATACCACCCCTAAGACTAGGGGTAAAAATTTCAACTTTGTAATTTTTACAAAATCGTTAACTAAATGAAGGACTTAAAGTTCCCACAAATATTGAATTTAGGACGATCTAAACTAGATAGCTGGCTTGCTAATGAAGAAACCCAGGAAACACTTCGGCAAAATCTGGTCGATTATGCAGACCAGATGACGACATGGATAAAGAACGAAGATGGTCAAAGGGTCTTGGCAGATGTAATCCGTGAAATAAGAATTCGCGGCGAAAATTTCCTCAGAGCTTATATTAGAGAAAAAGTGCCTGAATTGGTCAATAAGGTAATTAGTTCTGAAAAAATAAGCGAAAAACTTGAAAAAGACATATTGCCCAGTCTTGGCAATAAATTAGCTCAATTTATCGACGAGAACAGAGCTGCAATTTTAGGCAAATTACGCCTTGAACAACGTGTTACAGAAACAGTTCATCGTATGGACGTGAAACATTTCCATGATATGTTAAATGGCTTCCTTGCTGAAAATTTTTGTGCGGTACAATTTTTGGGATTC
>JABUUT010000055.1:0-9953 GCA_021443045.1 Fibrobacteraceae bacterium | reverse complement strand
GCAATGAAAAGTGCCGGCCTTTGACCGTACTCTGAAAATGCTTTTTTAGTGTTAAAAACAGTGGAAGTTGAGATATTTATTGCCTAAAATTTTCTAAATTTGCGCAAGAGGCTTGACAAATGAAATTGGATAAAATTTTTTTTGAGACTCTCCTTATTTTTATGGGTATGGTATCACTGGTGGCCTGTAGTGATGCTACGCTATCGGATTATTATGAAGTTTCAGCAGAGAATACAAAGGATTCCCTGGTAGTGCTAGATAGTAGCGATTATCAGGATTCCGTCCATATATGGTTTGATGACAAGGATGATGTTTCTGACGACGCTTCTGACGACGTTTTTAAAGATACCTTAAAGGTAGATGAAGATTCCCTAGAGCAGGTTGTATCTGTACCCTCCCTTCTTCCGCCGGCTGGCTTTTACCAAAGCCTAGAAATTCCCGTTCCCCAGCCTCTGTATAACGGCATAATTCGGTGTAGTTTTGACGGTTCCGATGTTAGTGAAACTTCGCCTGAATTTGAGGCTCCCTTTGTCGTAACCGTGAATACTGTTGCTCGCTGTGGTGAATTTGTTAAAAGCGAAATAAAACGAAAGGCCACCGAAACTTACTTTATTGGTGAAACCGTGAATATGCCCGTGGTGGCCATTAGCGTGGCTCCCAGTTTTTTTGCAACGGTTTATGTAAATACCTCTCGGTGTGAGGGGCAAAATCCCTACTATTGTCCTGGCTTGATGAATGAAACCGAAACTCCTGTTCATGTGGAGTTTTTTGAAAAAGGAAGTTCCAGCGAAAAGAAAAGCTGGGAGGTGGATGCCGGTATTTCCCTTATGGGTAATTACAGCCGCACCTATCCCAAAAAACCCGTTGCCATTAAAATAAAGAAGGAATACCAAGAAAAGAAACTTAAGTATTCCCTTTTTTACACTCGGCCCGAGGTAAACAAGTTTCGTGGTTTTAACCTTCGCAACAGCGGCAACCGCTATGTAGGAGATTACATTGGTGACCCTGCCATGACGGCCATTGTGGAAGGTTCTTCGGTAGATTACCAGCGCAGCCGCCAGGTGGTTGTGTTCTATAATGGAGAGTATTACGGTATTCACGACCTTAGGGAACGGCTCAACGAGCATTTTGTGGAAACAAACTACGGCATTGACAACAACACTGTGGAAATGATAAAACAGAAAAAAGACACCATTACGGCCAGTGCAGGAACGGGAGACCAATACAGGGCTCTTCTTAATTTTGTGGCCAACAATGATTTTTCTGGTGAAAATAATGCGGCATACGCACAGTTGCAAAATATGATGGATGTGGGCAACTATGCCGACTACCTTACGGCTCAATTCTATCTTGCCAATGCCGACTGGCCAAGCAACAATGTGCGTGCCTGGTGTGCTCCAGGGCAACCTTTCAAGTTTATTCTCTTTGATGCAGACCAGGGTTTAGGTTGGCAGTGGGTGAGTTCCGATTTTATGCTTAATGGAAGCAACATGTTTAATTGGATGAAAAACGACCGTGGCGAGGGCCGAACAGGGCCAGGGTATTTTGCAAATATCTACATAAAGCTTATGAAAAATACCGATTTTAGAAGGCTCTTTGCAAATCATGGGGCCGTTATGCTCAATGAATACCTAACATACGAACGGTTGGCCAAATCGGTGGCCGCCCTCAATGAGCAAATTCCTGACGCTGAAATTGACCGGGATATGGCAAAGTTCCCGAGGGAATACTATTGTGGTTTTTATGAAGGCTTAGGTTGCGGCTTTGATAGGCGAGGCGACTATATTTTGAAGAATGCCATTGGTCGAAACGAAGCGCTTCGCAGTGATTTTCGTGCGGAGTTTGGTTTTGAGGGCGACATGGCAGTTCGCATCAGTTCCGTGGGGGGAGGCTATGTGACTATAGACGGAATGAAGCTTCCCAAAGAAGATTACGAAGGCGTTTTCTTTGACGGAAATAAAATGCTTTTAAAGGCTGTAGCCACAGCCGGAGTTTTTGCTGGGTGGGAGGATGGTTCCAAGGAAAACCCTAGATTGGTTACGCCAACGCCTCAATCTGCGTACAAGGCTATTTTTAAGTAGATGGGGCCTCTCAAAAATAAATTTTTAGAGATGCCTTAAACGGTGTTGTTTTTTGGACCATTAATTTGGTATATTAATGGTAGCGTGCAAAGTCACGTTTTTTGTATATCCCTGGCAGGGGCTGCGGCTTTTACCATTCTATTCATAGCGTCGTGGCATTGCCCTTACAAGGATGATTTATGCCAAAACACAAGTTGGGGTGTTTTATTCCCGCGGTGGCACTGGCTTTTACCCCCTTTCTTGTGGCTGCACAGGTTGCAAAAGAGGAGCAAAAAAATACCGTTACCCTAGATTTTGTGGATAGCCCGTTGCAGGATGTGGCTCGCACTTTGTCGCTGGCTTACGACACTCCCATTTTAGTGGACGGAAGCCTAAATCCCAAGGTTACATTTCACTTGGAGGGCCTTGGCCTTTTGGAGGGGCTTTCGGCTTTGTGCGAAGGCTTTGGCTTGCAGGTGGTTCAAGAGGGAAAGTTGTTAAAAATAAGGCCCAGTGTAGACCGTGGCGAACATTACTTTGTTCAAAATGACAGTGGCGTGACGGTTAGTTTAAAGAATAAAGATATTCGAGAATTTGTAGATGAATTTGCTGCCAATACGGGGTTGAATATTTTGGCTGCACCGGAGGTTTCTGGTAAAATTTCTGGAAATTTGCGGAACATGGAAGCCGAAAAAGCCTTTAGAGCACTTTTGGAAGCCCACAGCTTTAAAGTTTGGAAAAACAGGGATTGCCTTAGGGTGGGCCCTAGAGAAGATGTGGGTAAAAGTGAGGAAGGAGTAAAAATCTTTCAAAGCGAAAAGGGGTACTCTGCCAATTGGAGTGGCGTACCCTTGGAAAAGGTGCTCTTGGAATTATCTGCAGAAGGAAAATTTAATTTGGCCGTTTATGGGGAACTTCAAGAAAATGTCCACTTAAAATTTGAAAACATGTCTTTGGAAACTTTGGTGGAAAGTTTATTTCGGGGCAGCCGCTACACCTATGTTTTTGATAGTTCCGGCCTTTTCGTCGCAGAGCGTGGGGCAAAAAATGCGCTCAGTTCCACCTTGCTTTACCCCCTTAAACATATAAGCTCCGAAAAGGCCTTGCAGCAACTTTTAAAAATCCCGCCGAGCCCCAACTTTTTAGCCACAGAGGTTAAGGAGCAAAATGGCCTTCTTCTCAGCGGCTCGGCGGAAGAAATAAAAAAGGCTCAGGAACTTTTAACCCAAATAGACATGGCCACCTTGCAAGTTACTTTGTCTTGTATCATTGTAGAATTTAAAAAGGGAAAATCTTTTGAATTGGGGCTGCATAGCGGTTCTCAAAGAAAAACGGGAGAGTTTGACATTGGGGCAAGGGGCTTCTTTGACTTTAGAAACAAAAATTGGACCAAGTCGGGAGCCTTTGGAAAAATAGGGGTGCTTCCGGACCGCTTTGAAATGGAACTGGCTTCCATGGAAGAAAATAATGAGGCCAAGGTTCTTGCAAGGCCAAGCCTTACCACCTTGAATGGCAACAAGGCCGAAATGAACGTGACCAATACGGTTTATTACTTGGTTAGCCAAGTGACCAGCGATGGATACCCCATTACCGATTACCGTTCCTTTAATGACGGCATTTCTTTGGAGCTAACCCCCTCGGTAACCCAACAGGGGAGCATTACTTTGGAGGTTTCTCCAGAAATAAAAACTGCAGGCCGAAGTTCGGGAGATGGCCCTCGTGACATTAGCACACGCAATTTAAAGACCATGGTGGTTTTAAAAAGCGGAGAAACTTTATGCTTGGGAGGCTTAGTTCGAAAGACTACATCCAAGGTGCGCTCGGCGGTTCCTTTTTTGGGAAGTATCCCCTTAATTGGTAAACTCTTTAGCTACGATTCGGAGGAGGAAGAAGAAAGTGAATTGGCCATTTTTATTACCCCAAGTTTATAATTGTGAAGCCCGGCTTTTTACTTGGGAAGTGGTTACTCCTTTTGAAGAAGCTCCTTCGCAAGTAATGCTGGAAAGCCAGTTCCAAGAGGAATTTCCAGAAAGTTGCAAAAAAATAGAAGACTTGCATTTACCAAAACCCCAATTTTGGAGGCTGGTTTCTTTTAATTCTGTTATAGGGCGAAAGCATCGGTATTTGGTGGCTTTGTGTGAAAAAAATATTCACTTTTTAGAGGAACTTCGAAAGCGCTACCGTAAAGTACTGCCTGATTCTCGTGGGTTTTATTACGATGCTATACAAATGCTGGAAAAAGGGGAAAATAAGGGGAACAGTGGAAACGGTGCTTTTTATGGATTCTTTAGAGATAGGCTCTATGTGCTTATTTTTATGGAAGGACGACTTTGCCACTGGTCTGAGGAAGAAGGCTATGAAAAGAAAAATGGCGATAAACTTAAGGAATTGGTGGAGCAGCGAATGAATTTGGTTAGGGAGTTCTTAAAAAGGGATGACTTGTTTACAACAGGCTCTTTTGGGGATTTTATACAAATTAACAACGCCGTGGAGACCCATGTAGATTTTTTTTGGAAAAAAAAGGATTTGGATTGTTGCAGCGGTTTAAAACCTTGCCAAAAACGGAAATGGGCCACCTTGGGGTGCTTTATGGTGGTGGTAGCTCTTTTGTGGCTTTGTGTAAATTACAGTACACAGCATTTTGGCATTTTACCATCACCCATGGCTATTGAATTGTCTCCACCCATTTTTGAAGAGAACCATGAAGTAAGAGAACCTTTTGAGGTTCAAAAAACAGTGCCGCCCAAAGGAACCTTAAAAAAAAACAGTTGCCCCAAGCCTAATGTACATTTGCAGGGCATTGTGAATGGCCGCTTTTTTAAAATTCGAGAAAGGGAGAATATTTTTTCTTTTGGAGATTCTCTTTTTGATGGCACTCACACTTACTTTGTAAAAAACATTGGCCGTGATCGAGTGGCATTAGAGTGTAAAACTGAAATCTTTATTATAGGAAACCACTTATGAATAAAAAAGGAGGGGCTCTTTATATTGTGCTGGCGGTGGTGCTCTGCCTATCCTTGCTTTTTTCGGCTTTATTGAACTTGCAGGGGAATTTGCGCCGTCAGGTGGAATTGTCGAGAAAAAAAATTTGTGATTTGTATCGGGCGGAGTCTAGTTTGTTGGTGTATTTGGAGGGGTATCCTTCGGATTATTTTGGCCCCTTGCCCCAGGTGAATTCACAAATGCTGGGGCCGTGGGAACGGATTCAGGTTGAAGTGCCCATGATGCATCAAAATTTACAAGTGATGCTAGGAAAAAAATATGAGTCGCTCCCTTTTAGCCAAGGGGTAAAATTAGGGGAATCCATTCAGAGAAAATTAAAGGCCGACATATTGCAAAACCCCGCCCTTCATGGGGCCTATGGCAATCACAGGTACTTTAATTTGCAGGATACTATGGTGGCAAAGCATATTCACCATGGAGACTTGACTGTGGAACACAATGGGGTTTCTACCTCCCTAAATTTTTATGTGGAAGGAACAACCACCATTACTTTGAGCAAACCTTTAGACACTTTGCGTTTGTATGGATTGGGGCCTGTTGTAATTCGTGGACGTGAACCTGTTGGCTGGCTGGAGGTGTTTGGGGTTAATGAGGTAAGTATTGGTGAAAACGTGAAATTTAGAGGGGTGGTGGTGGCTGGTGAACATGCGGAATTTAGGGATAGAAATGTGTTGTATCCCAGTTTGGTTTTAAGTGGTGGGCGTTTGGCCATGGATTCGTCTTTGGTTCTTCTACCCTCGTTCATAGAAGGAAAAAATGTGGTATGGCAAAAAAGAATGGTTGCAACGGGTTTTCACTAATGGAAGTTCTGGTGGCTTCGGCCTTGTTGGGCATAGGGGTTGTGGCTATTAATGCCTACATGGATTACTTTGAAAATGTAAGGGCCATAGAGAGGGGTAAGGCACAAAGTCTTATGGAGGCTATAGATGAAATGGAAAAGGTGGTGAAAAATCCACCTGATTGCAAAAATACAGATAAATTAATTCCCGTGGCAGTGGAGAAAAATAATCTTCGTCTATGGAGGGTGGTCCGTTGCCGATAAAGTATCAAAAGCAAGGCTTTACACTTATGGAACTGCTGGTGGCGGTTGCTGTTTCTGGAATAGTGGTTGCAACCGCCTTTACTTGTTACGGTATGTACCGTGAAGGGGCTGCCAGCCTTTTACAACATTACCAAACAGAGTCCGATACTCTTTTAAAAAAAATAAACCGACAGATACGCTCTGTCGGTTGCGATACCAATTTTAGCCGATACTAGGCAGCACTCTGTGCTTCTTCCTTGGCTGCCAGTCGGGCAGCCTTGCGGGATTGGTGCATCTCGCTTAGGTTGTTAATGTAGTGCATAAAGCTAAGCACGCTTACAGAGAGAAAACCGATGGAGTACAAAGCCAGGAATGGTCCAATAATGAACTTCTGGGCGCCAATGTATTCCAAGAGACCGAAAATGCAGTAAACGCCCACAATCAATTCCATCAAGGCCATCCACGGGAACTTCTGGGCATAGTGGCTCTTGGCTTTTTTCTTGGAGCCACCGCTCTTGGGGGTGCGGACAAAGCTACCCTTGCGTCCGGTAACTGCAGAGAAAACGGCGCGGGAATTGCTTACAGCAATGCCGACACCTAGAGCCATAAGAATAGGGAGCGACAACAAACGGATTTTCCAACCGGTATAGCCGGAACAACGCTGGGCAACAAAATAAAGAACAGATGGAGCAATGGCGGCTAGGAATATAAAGGTAAAGCCCACACTGTAGGCCCAGGTTGGAAGATGGGCCACTGGTTCAAAGAACGCCAGCAGAGGCCAAGCACAAAGGGCGGTAAACAGCATGCAGGGGTGGATCGAATAGTGGGTCATATGAAGCAGGGAGCCAATTTTAATGCGGAGGGGGAGCTTTGCTTTAAAAACACGGGGGAGGATTTTGATGGCCGTTTGAATGGAACCCTTGGCCCAACGGAACTGCTGGGCCTTGAAGGCATTAATGTCGTTAGGCAATTCTGCAGGAACAATCACATCAAAAACAAACTTCATGCGCCAGCCCGACAACTGGCTGCGGTAAGAAAGGTCCATATCTTCGGTGAGGGTGTCGCCTTCCCAGCCGCCACCGCCATAAATAGCCTGCTTGCGCCAAACTCCTGCGGTGCCATTGAAGTTCATGAATAGTTTTCCCCAGCTGCGGGCTGACTGTTCAATAACAAAGTGGCCATCGATACCAATGGATTGAGCCAAGGTCAAACCAGATTCGGTGCGGTTCAAGTGGCCCCATCGACCTTGAACCAAGCCAACGTTTTCGTCCATGACCAGGTATGGAATGGTCTTGAGTAGGAAGTCCTTTTCTGGAACAAAGTCGGCATCGAAAATGGCCAAAAAGTCGCCCTTGGCAATGGCCATGGCTTCTTTCAAAGCACCAGCCTTAAATTCGGCGCGGTTGGTACGGTGGATAAGCTTGATGTCGTAGCCTTTTGCAGCTAGTTCTTCCACTTTTTTCTTGGCAACTTCATAGCATTCGTCGGTGGAGTCGTCCAAAACCTGAATTTCGTGCTTGTTCTTGGGGTAGTCTATGGCACACACGGCGTCTAAAAGGCGTTCTACACAGTTGGCTTCATTAAATACGGGAAGTTGGGTGGTTACAACAGGAAGGTCGTCCATGGAGTGTTCTCTATAGAACTGGAGAATGGCCTTGCGGTCGCCAAGACGAGTTTTTCGGCTGTTTTTGAGGAAAAGGTAAATGCTGTAGTAACAGGAGAAGCCATAGATAACCAAGCCTACGCCTGCAATTACATAGACCACGAACATTAAGTCCAACAGAAAATCACTTACACTCAGTGTCATTATATAAAACCTTTTGCACTTTGTATGCTTGGCGCCAAATATAGAAACCATTAGCCAAGTTTGCTACATACATCACATTTTTTTTACGCAAAAAACAATAACCTACGCAACTATAAATTTTTTTTTAGATTATTTATTTGTGTAAACTCTTGACAAAATGATTTTTTAATGAAAAAAAACGAAGAAAATCAGCAAAAAGACGAAAATCAGGATTCTCGGGCCCCTCTTTTTCGTTGGGTGGATGAAAATCGGAATAGCCCCCATTTTGAAGAGTCGCTATGCCGGCTTTTGTCATTTGCCTGCCGGGAGTGGATCTTTCGTTGCAGAGGCGTGCTTCTGGAGCCCAACGAGGCTTTGTCCCGGTTTGTTTGTTTAACTAATTTGGAATATGAGGTGGCCCGGTGGTGTGCGAATGCCACCGCTTTTGCCCATGAAATTGTTGATTTTTGCCTAAAATCCAAAACTTTGGATCTTCCGCCCCAGGTGGTGGTGGATATGCCTCAAATTTTGGATTTAAGAGGGGTGGCTTGCCCCGGCAATGCCGTTCGTTCCAGGCTTGTGCTGGCGGGGCTCCCTGAAAATTTTCTATTGCAGATTTGGCTCGACGAGGGGGCTCCGTCGGAAAATGTGCCGCTGGCTTTGGTTGCCGATGGTCATATTGTGGAAAAACGTGAAAAAAAAGAGGGATTTTGGGCTTTTTCTGTGGTCAAGAAAGAACCAAAAAAATAGATTATAAGAGTGGAAAACAGAATACTAATTATAGGTGATGAATTTTTTGGCGACATGGGCGAAGCTGCCAACCATGCCGCTGAAATTCTGTTGTGTCGGGAGGCCAACCGCCCCATGCAGTTTTCCATCAACGCCCCTGCAGTTCAATCAATAGACCAGCTAATCACAAGGGCTTCTGCCGACATTATTGGTAAAAAGGCTGGACGCATTGTGGTGGGGCTTGGCCTCAGGGAATTGAAGCATGTTAAGGGTGATGGGCAAAAGGTGGCTCTTTCTTATCAAACTTTGGCAGAAGAATTGGTCTTAAAAACCCAATCCAAGCTTAATTTTATTACACTCCCTGTGGATTTGTTTCCAGAATCGGTTTCCCAGCTCAATTTTATCAACGAAACCATCCGTGGTTTGGAACAAAAGTATCCAGATCGGGTAAAAGTTTTTGATTTTGCTGTTCATTCCGACAAATTTAAGGAAAAGCAGGCAGAAAGGGGTAAATTTGCCCGAAGCATCTACACAGAGGAGGGCAAACCCACCGCTATTTGCACAATGCTTTTGGCTTTGTTTCTTCAAGAATGTATATTAAAAGAGATTAAAGATATAAAGGAGTAAAAAATGAGCCTTTTTGACAACACCTTCGCCTCAAAAAATGCAGCCAGTGCCCGGGCTTGGGCCACCCTTGATGAAGACAAGAAAAAAGAAAAGGCGAAGAGGGACAACGCCCCTAAGACGGGCATCTGTGACAAGTGTCACAAGGAAGCTCTTGTGAAGCGTTACCGTTCCCGCCAGGCCGATATGACAGATGGTGCTGCCAGCTTTGGCGTGGTCTATAAGAATCTCTGCGACGACTGCGCCCCAAAGTCCCGCCGTGATCAAGATGCTGATGTTCCTGCCATGAGCAAAAAAGATGTTCGCAATTTGCTTCGCGGTGCTCGCAAGGGGTTGTTGTAGTTTTTAAAGGTGGCCTTTGGGCTTCTCTGCTCGTTGATAATTATTTTTTACTATCCCCCTTAACATAAGGGGCGAAACATTCTAAATTTGGGCTGCCTTTTTGAAGGAGAGCCTAATCAATGACAACTCAAAAAGCCAGAGAGTCTGTTCAGAATTATTTCTCTGACATCAAATCTATTGTTACTCCGGAACTTGTCCGCACCCTTAAGCGGGGGTACTCCAAGAAAAATTTCACCCAAGATATTATGTCGGGTCTTATTGTGGGTATTTTGGCTTTGCCTTTGGCCATTGCCTTTGCCATTGCTTCGGGTGTAGGTCCAGAACAGGGGCTTTACACGGCCATTATCGCAGGCTTTACCATTAGCCTTTTGGGTGGCAGCCGCTTTCA
>JABUUT010000054.1 GCA_021443045.1 Fibrobacteraceae bacterium | reverse complement strand
AAACGAATGTCATCGCGAGCCTGCGCAAGCAGGTGTGGCGATCCAGTGAATAATCTCCCACTCTGTCACCCTGGAGCGCAACGCAGTGGAGCGATAGGGTCCACCGCCTCTGGCGGACGAAATCCGCATTCACCTTGGAGCATTTTCCTCGCAGAAGGCAAAAACATTCCCATTTCTCGCGCTTATTGCGAATAACTTTGTCTTTACCCTCAAAAATTACCTATATTCCCTGCGACATAGCATTTTCTTTGCCCTTAGCGTTCAACCCGCTTGGACAATCAAAATGTGCTTGAATTTGTAGAGTTTCTCTTATTCTCTAGTCAGAAATCGGCAAAATTTCAAAATCACATGAGAATAAGCGATTCAACTCACGCCCCCATTGGGACGTGGGCTGATTGCTTATGTATGTGTATGGCTTTGCCGAGCCTCTGACTAGCGTAAGTTCAGCCTACGCCCTTTTTTATATCAAAAACCTGCGTACGTAAAACTTGAGTGAGAGAAAACTCCGGTTTCTTATATGAGGTTTTGATATATGGTCCGAAAAGCATCTGCTTTTTCTTTGGAAGACTTGTTTAAATGTTTCAAGTTTAAACCAAACGATCCACAATTAAAGGCAATTCAGAATATTGACGGACCCCTATTCCTCACAGCTGGCCCTGGTTCGGGAAAGACTCGCGTCATCCTTTGGAGAACTTTGAACCTCATCGTTTTTCACGATGTAAAACCCGAAGAAATTTTCCTGGCCACCTTTACCGAAAAGGCCGCCTTGCAACTTAAACAAGGGCTGCAGAGTATGTTGTCTGAGGTTTCTACCATGAATGGTCAACCTTATGACATTGGTAGAATGTATATCGGTACTCTGCATTCCCTATGCCAAAAAATCTTATCAGATAGGAACTTCAATCCCTCAAAAGAACGTGTTCGCAGACCCATTCTAATGGATGCTCTGGATCAATACCAGTTCGTCTATAATCGTCAACACTGGGATGAACTCATTGAGGCTGGCAAATGGGCTTCCGCAGATAGTCTTGTGATTAATGAATCCATTAACAACACTATGGGGGCCAAAGGACAATCAAGAACAGAAGCTGTCAAAAATGTCATCGCTCTTTTCAACCGGCTTAGTGAAGAAGATATGCAAGATGAGGAATTGAAAAGTTCCAATTCGACTGAAAAGAGTTTGTTCAAAATGTACAAGTATTACAAGAAAATGCTGAATCAAGATGATGTTAATCGTGTGGATTTAGCTCTCCTGCAACAAAAAGCATTGAACTATTTGAACAATTGCCCAAACATTGAAGACTACATCAAGTATGTGATTGTTGATGAGTATCAGGATACTAATACCATTCAAGAAAAAATTTATTTCAAGTTGGCAAAGAAAACTTGCAACATTTGTGTTGTTGGCGATGATGACCAAGCTCTATATCGTTTTCGTGGTGCTACAGTAGAAAATCTTGTAGATTTTGCATCCCGTTGCCAAGTATACTTGGGAAGGGAACCCGAACGTGTCGACTTGAACATCAACTATCGTTCGCGGAAAAATATTGTTGATGTGTACACAAAGTATATTGAATGCGAAAATTGGCAAGACGCAAAGAATAAACAAAAGTTTTATAGAATCCAGAATAAGAATATCAAGGCTCATAGTCGGGATAATGAGTCTTCTGTATTTCTGGCAAGCGGAGATAAGGATTCTACGGTTGAATCCATCATCAAGATGGTAAAGTGCCTTCGACGGCAGGGAAAAATAACAGACTACAATCAGTGTGCCTTTCTTTTTCCATCCCTTACGAGCAAGGCAGTAGCTTTGTTTATGGAGGCAATGGACGCAGCTAGCATTCCCTATTACGCTCCCCGTGCAAAGAATTTCTTCTACACGGAAGAGTGTTTAGCTGTTTTCGGACTGATGTCACGCATTTTTGAACCAAAAATAAGAAACGCTGTCGGCCCCCACATGGAGAATTTTGAACAGTGGTTGAAGGACTGCCATTCAAAAGCATCCGAAATTATTGAAGAAGATGTTCTTCTTAATGATTTTATAGAAGAAAAGAAGACCCAAATTGCCGAGAGTAAGAAAAATTATAAGGCACTCTTAAAAAAGTGTGAAGAATTGGGCCTTGGTAAATCACACATCGCCACTCCCGAAATTACAAAAAATCTGTCACAAGTGAGGACGATTTCTGATAGTGTAAAAAGAACTCTAATTGGAGCCAAACTCAATAACTTCATTATCGGTCGTGCAAAGCAGAATCGCCCTGTATCGGTGGGATATGTTCTCAGCCGAGTAACTGCACTTGACTGGACCATTCTTGACTTATTCTATCAGTTAAACTGCTTTGAATATTTCTTGCCGATGTTTGAAAATGCAGAAACCGGTCAAGATGAAGGTCCTATGTTTAACTTGGGGATGATTACCCAATACCTGGCAAAGTTTAATGAGACTCATAACCCCATTTTGAGCGGTTCTAGTTTTATTGAGGATGGCTTTGTACATCAATTTTGGAACAGCTTTCTGTATTCTTTATTGAGCCAGGGTGTTTCGGAATATGAAGATGCAGACGACCCTTTCCCCAAAGGAAGAATTCCTTTTTTGACCGTTCATCAATCAAAGGGATTGGAATTCCCAGTTGTTGTTCTTGGAAGTGTTCGCCGAAATAAACACGATGCAAGGCCATTAGATGTGATGGTTCGTAAACTACGTAAGACACAGGATGGCGAACCTCTTGACCGCATGGATTCTTTTGATACGATGCGTATGTTCTACGTTGCTTTATCTAGGGCAAAGAATTTGTTAGTACTGACACAATTCACAGGACGTGGTCAAGCGACCTCGGACTCGTTTAAGAAGCTTTTTGACAATGTTGAAATCCCCGATTTGAAGAAACTTAGAGTTTCTGATTTGCCTGTTGCGGGGAGTTCTTTTGATGACATACCCAAGGTGTATAGCTATACGGCAGACTATTTGCCCTATCTGAATTGCCCCCGCAACTATATGATATTCCATAAATATGGTTTTGTGCCTTCTCGTAGTCAAACTATGATTTTTGGTTCTCTGGTTCACCAGACTATAGATGATTTGCAGCAACTGATTAATTCACAAAAGGAGGCTGAATAATGGCGAAACTTACCGAAAAAGAGATTGCCTCCAAAATAGACGAATATTTTGAAGATAACTACCAGTTTCTAAAGCAAAGTGGCGGTCACACAATTGACCGTGGTATGCTTAAAAAAGCGTTAAATCAAGTTCGCTGTTATTATAAGAAAAATCGTGAATTGATGGATCGCATCACAGACAGCGAAATCAAGCTGACTCTGCCACAACAAATCACACCACAGGAAAAAATACCCTATTCCATTGAAGGAGTTGTGGACATTGTGGAAGAAGGGGAAAAGGTGCTTCTCTACGATTTGAAAACCCACGACCCAGAAAGAATACGTGAAAACTTGACACCCTATCGGGCTCAGCTTTTTGTGTATGCTCATATTTGGAAGAATCTGCAAAAGCACCGCTTGGATGATACCGCCATTATTGCAACCCCGATTCCCAAAGCGTTAGACGAAGCACTAGAAAAAATGGAGAATGGGGATGCTTCGTATCGAAGAAATTTTGAAAAGGAAATGGAAAAATGGGAACCTATCATTCCTCTTGGATATGATGAAAATGAAGTGGCTGATATGATTGAACAGTTTGGGGCTGTAGTGGAGAAAATTGAGAATCGCAAGTTTAATCCCCCAACAGTTTCGAGATTGAAAGAAAAACAGCCCGGTGCAACATCGGCCTTTGGAACTCATGTGTGCAGAAACTGCGATGTCCGTTTTTCGTGCGCAAGTTACAGACAGTATGTGATGGAATCCAGTGGGGCTAAACGCAATGCCATGATGAAATATATGCAGGCTGCACAGGACACAAACGAAACCTTTATTGAAGATAATTTATAAGGAGAACTACAATGAGCATTGAGAAGATGGCTTTTGGAACAGAAGCAAGAGATGAAAGATTGGAACAGTTGAAGGATTTGTATCCTGAAATTTTTAGCGATGGAAACATAAATGTGGATGCCCTGAAGGAGGTTTGCGGAGTTGAACCCCTTGGTGCCAACGAGAACAACTATGGCTTGTATTGGCCTGGAAAATCTGAAGCTAAAAAGATGGCCGGTAAAAAAGCGGAAGGAACGCTGGAGCCAGTTCTTGGTGATGGAAAAAATGAGAAGGAAACAAACAATATTTACATTGAAGGGGATAATCTAGAAGTCTTACGAGTTCTGAAAAATAGTTACAAAGATCGGGTAAAGATGATTTATATTGATCCACCCTACAATACGGGCAAGGATTTTATTTATCCCGACAACTATGAAGAATCTGTGGAGGATTATCTCCGTTTTACAGGTCAGATGGACGACAAGGGGAAAACTTTAGTCGCTAACCCTAGAAGTAATGGCCGTTACCACCGTAACTGGCTGAACATGATGTACCCACGTTTGAAATTGGCATGGGAATTGCTGAAGGATGATGGGGTTATTTTTATCAGTATCGACGACCATGAAGTTTCCAATTTAAAACTACTCTGTGATGAAATCTTTGGTGAAGAGAATTTAGTCATTCTCCAAGTTGTAAACAGAACTAGTGAAATTGCATCAAGCTATACTGTTTCAAAACATGAATATTGCCTATGTTATTCAAAAAGTATTGGACAAATAGGTCTTGGTGATACATCAAAATACACAATTTCTAGAGGCACCGTTGGTAACGAAAATCAAACACAACCAGTGATAAAATTTCCGAAGGGATTAAAATGTTTGAACATTGCTGATGGCATCTATCAAAAAACAAGGCAAATAACGGGTAGTCGCGAAAATATTGAAAATTTGACACAAATTGAAGTGAAAAACGGAAGGCTGGCCAATGATATTCAATTGAGGGCTCGCTGGAGAAGTTCTAATGATATGCGAAACTTTTTTTCCAATAACTGCCAACCGACTAAAGCCAAAATAAATGGGATAATTGAAGAAATATATTTCGATGGCGATAGATTTATGCCCTACATAAAAAAGAGTACTAATGAAAAGATATCATCTATGTTTCTTGAAAATAAAAGAGGTAGTGAAGATTTAAATAAACTGCAAATGAATAATGTATTCCCATTCCCCAAAAATGTTGGTTTCATCCAATCTTTAATAGCGTTAACAACCTCAGAAAATGATATTATACTTGATTTCTTTTCAGGTTCTGCAACGACAGCTCATGCCTTAATTCGCCAAAATATTGATGGTTTGAATAGGAAAATGATTATGATTCAGCTTCCTGTTAATTGTGATAAAGAAGATGAAGGCAAAAATGCCGTCGAATTTCTTACATCCATCAACAAGCCTCACAACATCTGTGAAATCGGTAAGGAACGCATTCGTCGTGCAGGAACTAAATTGTTGGAAGAACACCCAGAGGCAAAGGGAACTCTTGACACTGGTTTCAAAGTATATCGCCTAGCAAAGTCAAACTTCAAAAAATTCAACAATGTCAAGGGTACCGCAGAAGATGCCCTTCCAAATCTTTTCCGTGAACTTGAAGCATCTCCCTTAGAGGATGGCTGGCAAACTTGCAAGGAATCTGTTCTTACAGAAATTCTTCTTCAGCAAGGATTCGCCCTCGATGCAAAAATTTCAATCAGCAAAACATTCACTCAAAATGAAGTGTACGAAGTCGTAGATTCCCGTCGTTCCGATGATGATGAAACTCATAGAATGTTCGTCTGTCTTGATGAAAAACTTTCCACCCAGACCCCCAAAGAATTGCATTTAAACGACGGCGAAAAATTCATCTGCCTGGATTCTGCCATCAGTGACCAATTCAAAGCACAGCTTGCCGACAAGGGGAGGATTGAAACAATATGAGTTCCGTCCAAATAAAATTCGATGCCAATCAAAATTACCAGTTGGATGCCGTCAATTCCGTCGTTTCTGTCCTTGACGGTCTATCCAAATACGAATTGGAAGAACGACTTTTTAGAGATGTCGCCTTTGAAGAAGACGACATCGTTCCCAATATCGATACTGATTCGATTTTTACCGATGATGTCCTTCTGGAAAACGTAAATAGGGTTAGAGCCTTAAACCACCTTAACTCCCTCATGTGTTTATCAGAAAAAAATGATGGAGATCTCATCGATTCTTTTGACTTTTGGTCCTACCCGGAATTTACCATCGATATGGAAACGGGCACAGGTAAAACATACGTCTATCTACGCACCATCTATAGTCTCTTCGAAAAATACGGATTTCGCAAGTTTATCATCGTTGTGCCCAGTATCGCCATTTACGAAGGGGTTCTAAACACCTTCAAGGCCACTCGCAATCATTTTCTTCCCCTATTCAGCCAAGGTGCAATTCCTACCAAAATCATTGAGTATGATGGCGAACATCCAGAAATGTGCAAGAATTTTGCCACCAGCACCACACCACAAATTCTACTTACCACAATAGATTCTTTCAACAAGGCTAAAAATACCATTTTCAAACAAACCGATAAGTTGCCGGGTTCATCTCTATTGCCAATACATTACATTCAAAAGACTCGCCCCATTTTAATTCTTGATGAATCACAAAAATATGGCACCGATAAAGCGAAGAAGGCATTACGAACTTTAAAGCCTCTTTTTGCTATCCGATATTCAGCCACACCGGGAAAAAATCCACCCAACGAACTGTATCGTTTGAGTCCCTTTGATGCCCTGCAAATGAATCTTGTAAAACGCATTGCCATCCTCGGCTCCGAAGAAAACCAGTCTGGGGTGGAACAGGAAGACTATTTCAAGGTCATCGATGTTCGGGTAGAAAAGAAAAATGTGGTTGCAGAATTGCAACTACAGGTATATAGAGCTGGCAAACTGCACCTTGAAAAAATGGTCTTAAAAAACGGTGATGTCCTTTCAAAAAAAACGAAGAATGAGAAATATGGGGACCTGAAAATAAAAAATCTTTCTGCCGAAGAAAATCAAAAATACGTTGAATTTTCAAACGGTCTGGTATTTGCAAATGATGAGGAAAGTTGTGCTTCTCTTACCAAGGAACAAATCTTCAGAAAGTTGATTCGAGACACCATTCAAACACACATAGAGAGAAAACGTTTCTTGGAGCAAGAAGGCTGTGGAGACGTAAAGGTTCTTTCGCTTTTCTTTGTGGACCGTGTGGCCAGCTACAATGGAGAAAACCCAATCATCAAGAATATTTTTGATGAAGAATTTAATGCTTTAAAATCGCAGGATTCTGATTTAGCAAGGTTAGAGCCAAAAGATGTTCGCGAAGCCTACTTTGCACAAAAGGTCAATAAGAAGACCAAGGTAGAAGAGGCTTTTGATATTGACGAAGATTGTTCAGCCGATGACAAAGAAGCCCAAAAGAAAGCCTTTGACTTAATCATGCGAAAAAAAGAAGTTCTTCTCTCAAAAACGGAAAAAGTTTGCTTCATTTTCGCACATTCAGCACTTCGTGAAGGTTGGGACAACCCCAATGTGTTCCAGATTTGCGCTTTGCGTGAAATTTCAACCGAAAATAGCCGCCGACAAACAATCGGACGAGGCTTACGTTTGCCAGTCAATCAAAATGGAGAACGGCTCCACAATCCAGAACTCAACGTGCTCACAGTGATTGCAAATGAAAGTTACGAAAGTTATGCCGCAAAGTTGCAACTAGAAAATGCCGAATGCGGTGCATCTACTGGTGGAATTAACACTACCAACGCTCGCAAGAATGTAAATGTTGTTCGTAACAAAAATTTTGGTGGGCAACACTTCAAAAATCTTTGGGAAAATGTATGCCGTCAAACAGAGTATGAAATCAGAATTGATTCAGACGAGTTGATCGATGAGGCCAAGAAACGTTTGGATGCCATGCATTTTGAACCAGCGAAAATTACAACAACCAAGGGGCGTTTTGTCGTTACACGCTATGTTCTAGAAGTTGAAAACTTCACCTCAAGCGGTAACGTTACCTGTTCTCTCAAAATCGAAAATAGTGAAGGCGATAAAATAGAAACCAAAATTACGCTGAAAGAAAAAATGACTTTGGCCAAAGCGGTGAACAATGAACTAGTTCTTTATTCAAATCGTGCCGATGACTTAACGCCCTTGGAAAATGCAAAGGCCATCAAAATTGAATTCAATGAAAAACATCTAGAATATTCAACGATTCAATTTGATGGTTGCGAAGAACCCCTTTCAAAAGGGAGCAAGTGGGAATTTTCTTCTGAAACTGGACGAGTGGCCTCAACCGTTGAAGAAAATTTTGAAATGCCCGACATTCCAAAATTTGATTTGCTAGCAAGAACTGCCAAAGAAACAAATTTAACCCGCAAGACGATTCTACGTATCTTTAAGAACCTTTCCACAAAATCTCAAGTAGAGTTCTTGAAAAATCCCGAAGGATTTGCAGGACAGTTTATAGCAATACTCAAGGAACTGGTCTCAGATCACATCGCTAGAAAAATCAGATATTCCAGTACCGGTGGCCAAATGGATGTTTGGGAGAACCCTGAAGAACTATTCCCACAAAGTAAAAAACTGCCAGAGAATGAAGTCGAAACTGCCAATGAGTCTGTTTCAATCTACAATAAAATTCAAGTGGATTCCAGTGTGGAACGCAATTTTGTAATTCAACGTTTGAATGTGGGCAACCAAAAATCAGGGAAAGTGCAACTGTATTTCAAATTTCCTCCAAAATACAAGATTGCCATGCCCAAGATTATCGGCAACTATAATCCAGACTGGGCCATTGTTCGTAATGACGCGAATGGTTCGTCCATTTCTGTTGTAAGAGAAACAAAGGGAACGGAGGATTTAAGAAAACTTCCACATACCAACGAAGCCCGCAAGATTATATGCGCCCAACAACACTTTAAAGCCATTAATGTGGAATACCGCCATGTTGACGATCGTGATGATGAGTGGTACAAGCCATACGAGAATCCTGAATCAGTCGGATTGAGCTTGCTAGGCGAAGACAAATCTTTAATCTACGAAATTCCTTGCATTGTAGGAATGGTGGCAGATGATCATTCGAATCCATATAAGGCGTAGAAGTATAAGTTCACTTATTCAAACCCCGGAGATAAAATATGCAAATGAGAGCCTTGTTAAGCAGACTAATGGAGAAAATGCAGTGCGAAAATCTATCGCAATTAGCCTCTAAAATAGGTTATTCTGCAACAGCTTTAACAAATATGCAAGACGAGAATGCCGATGCACAACGTCTTGCTGATTTCATTTCGAAAGTTGTACAGAAAACAAAAAAAACAGCACAAGCAAACACCTGCATTCAATCAATAAAACCAATAGTTGAATTCGCTCCGTTGGAAAGACTAGAAAGAAAAACAACTCATGACATAGGTATGCAGGAAATGCTTAAAAGCATGAATGGTGTATATATCTTTTATGATTCAATAGGGAAAGCGTTATATGCTGGGAAAGCAAAAGAACAAACATTGCTTGAAGAAATCAAATCGGTGAAAGCAAGGGATCGTAATCAAAACCAACCAAGACAGACAATGAAAACAGTTTCTCACTCGGAAAGAAACACTTTGTTTACTCAGGCTATCGACAACACAAAAAGGCCAAAAACAAAAACAGTATATTTATACGATATTGCAAAATACTTTAGTGCTTATGAGGTTGAAAAGGGCATGATAGATTCCGTTGAAGCTTTGTTAGTGAGAGCCTTCTGCAATAACTTGCTCAATATTCAAATGCCTACGTTTCCAGCGGAAAATAATTAAAATTATGATTCAACAATGAGATGGATTTTGAAATGTATGGAATAAATTTATATGAAAGATTTGTTTAAATTAGAACTGTTTAGAAGAAATATAGTGCCTGGCATAGGGGCACCTTCACGACTGCCAACATAATAGACCTCGATTGTTAATGTTCCATTCAACCGAATGTTTTGCCATTACTCTATACATAGCCAAAATTTGGCTATAAGTCGAGAGGAATATTTTAAAGTGCATATCAACAAATTCGCTGGTAATCAATAAAATGGCATTTAATTGAAGGGTATTTTTTGTAAAAACCTCTTGACAACTGATTTTGGATTTTATACATTTGTGCAGTAGTCTTTAGGGTGGTGCCCATGAGATGAAAATAATGCGTTGAATT
>JABUUT010000053.1 GCA_021443045.1 Fibrobacteraceae bacterium | reverse complement strand
GAAGGATCCACAGAATATCCACACAAGTACCAACCACTGACAACCGATAACTGATAACTGATAACCAGCCACCACAACTCGCCAAGACTTGTGAAACGGGACTGCTTGCAGACCCACTTCCAAGTCGCAAGAGTTGGCAGCTCCGCTGCAACCACCAGCCAGCTTTTTTACTACATTACTCATTATGAATACTGCTTTTTATGTTTTTATGAAGTTGTTGCCAAAAAATGCGGCTAGCCGTGCTTTTGGCACCATTACCCGTTTGCGTTTGCCCCTCTTTAGCAAGGTGGCCCGAAACCTGTTCTGTAGCTATTACAAGCTGAACATGGCCGAATCGGAATTTCCGCTTTCGCACTATGCCAACATCGGCGAACTTTTTATCCGCCGCCTTAAACCAGGTGCCCGCCCCATTGCCGAATCCGAAGTGGTTAGCCCTGTGGATGGAGTGCTTTCTCAAACGGCAACTTTTGATAAAAACCAGGAACTGATTCAGGCCAAAGGCAAAACCTACACTCTTAAGGACCTTTTGCGTAACCCTGAAATGGCAGCCCGCTTTGAGGGCGGCGCCTTTGCTACCATTTATTTGGCCCCATTTAACTACCATCGCATACACAGCCCCGTTAAGGGCCAGGTTTTAGATGCCAGCTACTGCCCAGGCACATTGTGGCCAGTAAACGTGGGCAGCGTTGAACGGGTAGAAGGGCTTTTTTGCATTAACGAGCGCCTTACAAGTCACATCCGCATGGACGATGGCTCCGAAGTGCTGGTGGTAAAAGTGGGAGCCACCAACGTAGGTCGCATAGGAGTTTCTTATACCCAGGACCTTTTGACTAATGCCGGCAAGTTGCCTACCGATACAAAGCGTTTTGACTGGGTTCCTAAAGAACCTGTATTTGTAGAAAAGGGTGGTGAATTGGGCCGCTTTGAAATGGGCAGCACTGTGATTCTTGTAGTGGATAAGAAAATTCGGGAACGCCACCCCGATTTGTTCAAGAACCGTGTGGGTCAAACGGTAAAGATGGGTGAAGCTCTGTAGTGATTAAGGCGACTGGTGAATTTGTAGCTCTTTTTAAAAATGTGGCAGATCCCGTTTTGTCGGTGGCTTGCAAACAGCCTACCTTACAGGGAAAAATTGCCTGGGTGCTTTTGGGAAGTGCTCTGTATCAGCAACGCACCTACATAGAAATAAAAAAATTACTGGAAAATTTAAGCCAGGAATTTCCCGATGACAAACTGTGGGCTCTTCCTGTGCCTGGCGGCTCCAGAATCAGTAAAGTTATACAAAAAACCTTTACCCACAACCATTGGTCGTTGACTAAGGAAACTCCGGGCATTTTTTGGAGTGTAGGCCTTTTTGTGCGCCACCATGATGACTTGGAAGGGTGGGTAAAAAGCCGAACGCCAGAGGAAATTTGGCGGGATCTTGGTGAAATTTACTACATGGGAAAGTCCGCGTCGCGGCCTAAGGCTTGTGCTGCCATTTACCGCTTAATTGCGGTTTCTCCCTTGGGGCTTGGCTTGAACCACCAAAAGGGAATGTTGCCGTCGCTACCATTGACTATGGGGGCTCGCCGCTTTCTGGCAATTCTGGGCCCTGCTAAAGATACTGGTTTTGCCAGCTTGTCTCCTGTTGATAAGCAGAAAATGGCAACGGATTTTTATAAGAAAGTAATGCCCGAAAACCCTTATGAAGTGGCCCATGCCCTGCAATTCTTTTTAGAAGAGGGGGTGTCTGATTTTATGTGCCGGGAGCACACATCTTGTTGCAAAACCTGCCCACTTTACATACATTGTAGCTACGGAGGCCATTGCCGGTGAAATTTATTTTTGGGCTATTGCTGGTGCTGCTAATCTGTTCCTGTGAAAAACAGGAACTGGTTGTAGATTATTCCAACATCCGTTACAATAACATGAAACCTTTTAGTGTGGTGGTGGACTCTAGCCAACAAAAGGTAAAGGCCATGGTAAAGCAGGTTTCTCTTCGCTATTCTCCTGCAGTAGAAGACACTTTGAACATTCGAATTCTGGAATTCCTCAGCGATGTGTATGCCATGGACTACTACATGAATAGCGGACGCTTTCAAGGGAGCGCTCCTATTTTGCGTGGCGATAATTTAGAACAAAGTATTCGCTCGGGATCCAAGATTTTTATTTTTAGCCACGACCATTTTCGGAGGTACCCCCGCACCGACTTGGAACAGTTTGTGCAGGTTTTTCCCGGGTACAGGGGTGGCTCTCCTCAAGAATTTCTAAGTCTTCCTTTTGAGCACAGAAAAAACGGACGCACATCGATACAGACTAAGTATTTTTTGGGAATAAGGGCGGAATTCCCTGTGATACTCCAGAGTTATAGGGATAATAATTTGGAATGGAATGTGGCCCGCAGTTGGGAGGGCGTTTCTAGTGAAAGCTTTGATAAATGGGTGAAACAGCTGCATTTGGTGGAGCCTGTGGGGGTTGAAACCAGTTGGGATGAATATTACTTTACGGCGGGGAATGGCTCCAATGGTGTTGTCACTCGGTTGGCTGGAGGTCGTGTGGCCTGTGCCTGGGGCTACCTGAGCTGGCAAGACCTGATAGAAAAGTTCCATGTGGCGGCAAACCGCATCTATGAGGCCCGGTTTTAACTCATTTTTTTTATACCTTGTAAGAGATAAGGTGCCCTTGGCTAAAAAAATTTATATATTACAACCATGGCTATAGAAAAACTTGCAGAAACCCTTTTAGAAAAACTTCGTTTTATCACTCAAGCAGAAACGGTTATTGGCAAACCTATTCAGGCTGGAGAATCCACCATTGTGCCCGTAAGCCGCGTGTCTGTGGGCTTTGGTGTGGGTGGACATGCCAACAAAGGTGAAATTTCTGCATCGGGCGGCGGAGCCTCTGTAGAACCTGTGGCCTTTTTGATAATTCGTGGCGATGATGTTCGCATTATGCCCATAACCAAAGATAGTTCCCTAGTTTCTAAGGTGATGGATATTGTACCCGATGTGGTCAATAAATTTACCAAGAAAAAAGACGGCGAATAGAGGCTGTTAAAAAGCCCAAAAGCACTCCTAAAAAAACATTGATTTTTTTTTGATACTCTAGGGCCCGATTATAGGGTTTAGAGTGAAATGGTCTTAGTTTAAACGAAAAATTCCTTCTTCAGAAAGTTCACAAAGAATTGGTGGCTTGTTCTGCTTCCAAAGTATTCAGGGGTCATCACCTGGTTCCAGCAGGCCTGCGAAGGATGGTTCACGTACTTGTACACAATGCCCATGGGGTTGGTTTAGATTCAGACAATTTCTTTATAACTGCATTTTTGTAAAAAAGATGCGTTTATAATTGCAAAAAATAGAAAATAAATGTATATTATAAAAAAAACATGCATTTACGTGAATCGTTAAATGCAGTTCAGCACCCGTTAACATAAAAAAGGATGTGGGAATGCCTTACAAAAACAATGCTGAAAACACCCTCTCCGACAATATTTACGACTATTACGGATACAATGTATTTGGAGCGGAAGAATCTTATCGTGTGCAAAACAATCCCCTTGAAAATTATGTAGACGACCGCGATTACATCATAAATCAGCAATGGGAACAGCTTCTTGCTCAAATTACAGAACAGTTTCGTCCTATTGCAAAAAAATTAGATGAACAGAAAGTCGAATTCAATTCAATAAACGACAATCTTGTTTTAGACCAAAAGGAGGGAATAAATAATGATTGCAGTGATATTGTCTCGTCCAGTCAGACGGGACGGTATTTTGGATGCACAACGCAAAATTCCTGGCATGATGATTTAAACAAACCATACATAAAGCCCAATTCAACCACCTATCTTGCTAGGGAATGGGCTTTAGATTTTATAAAAGATGTAGAACTTCATGAATTGTCCCATCAGGCTATCATATCTACCCGTCAGATGATTGCGAAAGATCATGAATGGCGTAGACAAAATAATCTTCATTCTATGAGCGATTCAATGTATAATGCCTATATGAACCTATTTTCTAAATACGATAATGATTTAGACAACATGGACAAGGCCTGGATGGATATTCAAACAGGTAAGATTGTAATGAAAAAAAGATCGAATATCTTATCAAACCTAAATGCTTTAGTGGATATGTACCGCGAACATGTTCAATAAAGCAAATAAATAGGAACTTTTTTATGAATTGCAAAAAAATAATAATAGTCATCCTTACTTTATTTGTGTCTTCTTGGAGCATACCTGTGCAAAATATTCCAAAAGAAAAATATCCAGTGTTTACCAATACAATTTATTTGAACTGTACCAATTATGTTCCGGGATACTGCGATGTTGTTTACCCAACCTTCGAAACTTTTTTTGAGGATGCTGATATATCTGAAGGTTCGTCGCTTTCCGACTTGGATGTTTTTGCTGGAATTTTGAAAGGCTGGAAACATACCAATGTTGAAGAAATGTATGAAACTTACATAAAGAACATGAGAAAGGATTCTAATGATTCCTCTTATTTTGAAGGAGAAATAATTTTCAAAATAGAGGTTAACAATAAGGGAAATGTGGGAATACTTTATATAGAATCATCTACAACAGGAAACAAAACCTTTGATAATGATTTAATAAAAAGAATTTCAAGATGGACGTTTAACAAATCCGATGGATATACAACTTTTACATTACCAATCCGCTTCGAACGTACAAAGCATTCCGGGAAAAAAATAGAACGTAAGAAATTGGAAGTTGAAGGAGGAGTGGCTCCACGTCATGGCGGAAACATATAGAATACTGCTTACATATCTAATTTAAGGTTTTTTTTATGCTAGCTTTTCTAAAGGATCGATTGAATGATTTTAATGCGAACTTATTCGTTAACGACTTGGTTGAAGCATCCATGTTGTTAGGTATGCTTGAAACCAAAATCGGCGAATGCAAATTTAATAGTGTTTTAATGACCATGCTCCATTGCAAAGACGCTATCGCTTCGATGTACATAGAAGGCGTGCAAACAACAATTACTGATGTTCTTGAAAATAAAATTGCAACAAGTTCTTCTCGTACAAAAGCGTATATTGAATTTTATAACCACATTTCCACTCTACAGTTTGGGGAAGATTATTTGAAAGTGAATGGTTTTACAAATTCGTTTATTTGTCTTGTGCACCGATTAATACTTTTGAATGCAATTGAAACTCCAAAATTCACTGTTGGCAAATATAAACAGAAAGACAACCGCATTGTAAATTCGTTTGGAAAAATTGTCTTCGAGCCGCCATCCTATTTAGAAACAAAAAAATATATGGATGAACTCATTCGGTATATGAACAACAAGAACGATGGATTAAATCCTCTTATAAAGGCGGCCATTGTGCATGCTCAATTTGAATTCATACATCCTTTCGAAGAAGGCAATGGTCGGGTAGGCCGTGTACTGATAAGTTTATATTTTTATAGGGCTGGATTAATCCATCTTCCATACTTTTATTTAAGTGAAGCTATTGGTCAAGATAAAACCATCTATTATAATAAATTAGATAGTTCTAGAAAAAACAGTTATGACGAATGGATATCTTACTTTTTAAAAAAAGTGATTGTTCAGGCAAAAAAAAACATCCACTACATCGATTTGTTAAATAGTTTATATGAAAAAACTCGTATTGCCGTAAGAGAATCTGTGAACAGTCCTAAATTTGATTCAATCATGGAATGCCTTTTTAAACAGCCTGTTCTTACATCCAAGGCCTTGGCAGATTGCTTGGGAGTTACTGTTGGTCAGGCAAAACGTTACCTAGAAACGTTGGAGAAAAAGCAAATTCTATGCGCCAGCGATCGAAAAAGAAATAAAATCTATTATTTTATGGAATTGCTAGACGCCACACGGGGCTTTTAATATCTTTATGGTTTAAACGAAATAAAGGACCTCGCTAAGAGGGCTGGTTTCTCGATTGAGGAAATTATGTCTTTTTAAGTTAAATGGGCTTGACCATGCATTAAAAAATCCCGGTTTACCGGGATTCTTTTGTATAAACGAAAGTGTCCTGTTTAGAATTGTCACCTTTCCTGTGGATTCTATCGAGGCTTGCGCCCCTTAGAATGACACATTCGTTGTTGTCACCCTAGAGCGAGCATTGCGAGTGATAGGGGCCACAGTTTATATGGATTCTATCCCCTATCGCAAAGCTCTAGGGCTAAAGGCGGCTCCAAGGCTAAAGGCCGGCTCCAGAATGACTGTCTAATCAGTCACCTTTCCTGTGGATTCTTCGGGCTATGCCCTCAGAATGACTCATTCGACGTTGTCTCTTTGAGGCTTGCGCCCCTCAGAATGACTGTCTAACCTTGGTTGTTCAGAGTGATTTTTTACAAAAAAATTCTAAATATGGGGTATGAAATTAGATTCTTCTCTTTATTTTATTACCGACAGTACAACGGTCTCTGAGGATTGTTTTTTAAGTGTGGTGGAAGGGGCTTGTAAAGGTGGTGCCTCTTTGGTTCAGCTTCGCGAAAAGAATCGCTCCACTAGGGAATATATGGAATTGGCCAAGGCCACACACCAGGTGACCTGCCGTTATAACGTGCCTTTGATTATTGACGACCGGGTGGATGTGGCTCTGGCTATTGGTGCCGAGGGGGTTCATGTGGGGCAAACGGATATGCCGGTGGCTTTGGCTCGCAAACTAATGGGGCCGGGAAAAATTGTGGGTGCAACAACCAAGACGGTTCCTCAAGCGTTGGAGGCTTATGAACAGGGGGCAGACTACTTGGGCGTGGGGGCGATTTACCCCACCACCACTAAAGTGGTAACAATTTTAACCAGCGTGGATACCCTAAAAGATATTGTGAAGGCGGTTCCCATTAATGTGAATGCCATTGGAGGCCTTAACAAGGATAACATTCATGTGCTAAAAGGTTCCGGCATTAGTGGTGTTTGTGCGGTGTCTGCCATTATGAAAGCAGAAAACCCTGAGCAGGCTGCCCGCGAATTGAAGGAAGCTTTTATTAATTTGTGCTAAAAAGGATTATAACTTTAGAGTTGTCCTTTTAAAATTTTGCGAAGCTCGTCGGCGGCGCGTTCCACATTGTCGTTAACAATGGTGTACTCGTACTTGCCCTTTGTTTTGGCGTAATCCATTTCGGCAACGGCGTTTTTAAGGCGCAGCTGAATCACCTCTTCGCTATCGGTTCCACGACCGCGTAGGCGGCGTTCCAGTTCTTCTCCGCTTGGAGGTAAAATTAAAATGCCTGTGGCTTCGGGGTAGACTTTGTCAAAGTTGGTCTTTCCAAAAACATCTAGGTCGAATAAAACTCGCTTCCCTTGGGCCAATGTTTTTTCTACAAAACTCTTGGGGGTGCCATAGTAGTTTCCATGAACGTAGTTGTATTCTACCAAGGCATCTTCAGCTATCATCTTTTCGAATTCTTCTTTTGTTTTAAAGAAATAGTGAACTCCATCCACTTCACCCTCCCGAGGGGCGCGGGTTGTGGCGGAAATGGAATACTTAATATCGGGAAAATCGGGGAGCACCATCTTTTGCAAGGTGGATTTGCCGGCTCCGCTGGCGGAACTCATTACAAAAAGTTTGTTCTTCATGATAAATATTTTTTTAGTGACTTGAAGTTACTGGATTAGAACGGGGTTGATGAAGTCTACATGGCTGCAGTCTATACCGCCAACAAGAATGGATTTGAGGGTTAGGTTTTCAATGTCTTTTACATTGGCTTCAATGTCAATTTTATAGCCTACCTTAAAGCCTTCTGTTTGCGCCAGTACCTGACCATCACCTTCGATTTGTATGGTTACACCATCGCTGCAGAGGGATTCGTCGTCGAGGCCTACGGATACCTTGAATGTGGAGTATTTTTTGCCAATGTTGTAGGTTGTGGTGGAGGGGGCGTGGGTTCCTAGGCCGGTTTTGTATGGCATACCGTCTATTTTGAATGTGTTGCCTTCAATGGTTTCGTTTGTATGGAATGAACCCCACCCTTGTTGGTGCTGGGTGTAGCTCATGGAGGTTAAGAGCGTGGCCCCATTTTTTTCGGAAAAATAAAAGTCGGTAATGCTGGCAATTACTTTGTTCTTAATACTGTCTGTAACAAGGTATTGGATTTTGTTAAAGCCTGGAATAACGAGGGAATCGAGAACGGCCAAAGTTCCGGTGCCTGTGCGGTAGGGGTGGCTTTTGAAGGTGGAGTCGTTAATGTTTATGCTTACGCTCCAGTTCTTGGTGGTTTCGCTTTTTTCCCTAAGTTGGTAGCGCAGGTATAATGTGTTGCCGCTTGAATCTGTGGATGTGGTCATGGGCGTAATGACGCCCTGAGGGTTGTAGTCGCGGCGGCCTTTTAATTTGGCAATTTGCACCCAGTAGTTGTTGGTGATGAGGAAGTTTTTTACACCTTCCAATTCAAATTCCTTTTCAAAGACATCGCAGGTGGTGGCAATGCGGTGTTCCACGGCTTTTTTGTGGTAGGTTTGGCTGTCCCAGCAGTCTAGCCCGCGTACATAATACACTTCACCATTGTATTTTTCTATAAGCTGCTTAATTTCGCCATCTTTCATGGTGCGGGCTTTGTTGTAGTGGATGGAAGAAATTCCGTAGCCCACAAAGTGCCATGGGCGGCCGTAGATAAAGAATTTTTCTGTTTTGGGTTGTTCCTTGAGCCAGCCTAGCAGAGCGTGTTCTTCTAGGGTAAGGTGGTTTCGGTTGTACATGATGTTTTTGTTAAAACACTCTTTGTAGTGGAAGGTCCAGCCTGTGAAGATAAGGGTGGCTATTAAGGTAAATATTAGGGTGAGTGCTGTGGCCCTGCTGGAACTGCCCTTGTTTTTGGATGTTTCTGCGGCGGTGGCGTTTGCCAGCCACTGTATAAAGTGTGTTAGGGGTAGTGCTGCCAAAAATGCCATGGAGGGGAGCATTACCAGGCTGTAGCGCTGGTTTATTTCAATGGAAAAGTCGCCAGACACATTTTCTAGAATCATGTAGCTCTGAATATGGTACAGTGCCAGAAATACTAGAACTTTGAGATAGAACTTGTTTCCTTTGATGGTGTCGCGAAGGGCTCGGAAAATAAGGTAGGCGAGGCCCAGTGCAAACATGTAGTTAAAGTAGGTGAGGAATGGGTTTGCAAGGTCTCCATTGCTTTTGAGCGGTGTGGTCATCACTTCCCAGTTTTTAATCAGGTCTTCAAAAAAGTGGCCATGGGCATCGAATTCGCCACCCTGAAAGCCAAAGCCCTGGAAGTAGCTGATGGTGATTAAAACGGGAACGGAGAAAATGGAGAGAACTACAAAGAATACAGGTGCTTTTGAATCTTTTTTGTCAAGGATTTTTGGAAGGGCGTAAAAGATGAAGGGGAGAAAACAGAACACTGTTTCTTGCCTGGTTTGGGCAAAAAACGCCAGTACCAAAGCGAGCATAATCCAGTGCCTGATGGTGTTTCTATCGCAGGCCCATTTGAAAATGAGCAGGGAAAGGGCCGACAGGAATATGTAGAGGGGTTCCACCGACATGGAGCGGTACTGGAAAAGTATAGTGGGCTGCAGCCCCATTAAAAGTGTGGCAAAGAATGCCAGCAAGGGTTGCTTTGTCCAGGCGGCAATGGCGAGGAAGAGTAGGATGAGGGATAGGGGCAGCAGAAGCAGTTCGGCGTTGAATACCCAATGGAGGTCGGTGCCAAAGAGGGGCATGCCTAGCAGGTAAAGGAAGGCCAGCCCCTTGGTTTTAAAACTGTTGGAGGTGGCAAAGCAGTTTAGTGTTCCGTTGGTAAATTCCCCTTGGTTGCAGGTGCCGCTTTGCTGGTTGTAATACATACTTTGTGCCACGGACAGAAAAATGCTTTCGTCGCTTTGCACTCGATGGCGGGCTTCAATTTGGGTTGCTGCAAACACGGTGGCCACAATGGCGAAGATGATGGCCAGCATAGTGACGGTTCTGGCTGGAATGGTATTTTTTACCCATCCTGTAAAATCATTGAACAGTAAAAGGGAGAACGAAACAACCCAGACAAGCTGAATGAAAAACAGGGGTAGGGGGAGCCCCAGGTCTAACACCCGAAGGACTTCTTTACCCTGTTCGCTATAGTTTGGGGCCAAGTAAACGGCAAAAGGAATGGCAAGGGCAAAAAATAGCCCCACAATGCCTGCTGGATGTGCTAAGTTCTTGAGTAATGGTAAGATATAGTCTTTTATCTTCATAAAAACCGCCTTGATTAAAATATAAAATATTCTTTCTCTCTTGTGTTTTGGTTAAAATCCCTTGAGATATTTCAAGAAAAAACTAAATTTGGGCACAAAATTAAAGAGAGGTTTAAAGTGCAAGACGCTATTGTTACTAAAGCGGCCGACAACGTTCGAATCCTTTCCGCTGCCATGGTGCAGAAGGCAAA
>JABUUT010000052.1:19024-38720 GCA_021443045.1 Fibrobacteraceae bacterium | reverse complement strand
AGACGAAAGAGGGTATCAATAAAAATCAACTTTATGAACCTTGAGAGAGTCATCCCGAATGGCACACGCCGTGAAGAATCCAGTGAAATGTTTAATTGTTAATGATTAGTGATTAACATTTTGTCATTCCGAGCTGGCCTTTAGCCCTGGAGCAGCGCGATAGGGGAGGGATCCAGGGAATATCCATACAAATATGCAAACACCAATAACCAGCCACCGTTTACCAGCCACCGTTTACCAGCCACCGTTTACCAACCACCATTTTCATAGGATTTTACTGGTGACCCGAAAAATCTTAGGCGTTATATTCCTTAAACCACTCTGCAAAAGCCCTGATGCCAGCATCTAGGGTGGTATCGGCCGTGTAGCCACAGTCCGCTTCCAAAGCTTTGGTATCGGCCCAAGTCACTTCCACGTCTCCTGGCTGCATAGGCAGATAAATTTTTTCCGCTTCTTTTCCCAAGTGATTTTCCAACGTCTTCACAAAATCCAGCAAGTTCACCGGCTCTCCGTGACCAATGTTGTACAGCCTGTGCTCCGAATCGGCACCTCCGGCTAAAACTCGCGCCATCCCAGTTTCAAAAATTTTTACAACCCCTTCGGCAATGTCGGCAATGTAGGTAAAGTCCCGCATCATGTGGCCGTTGTTAAAAATTTTAATGGGACGGTTGTGCAAAATAGCATCAGCAAAAAGCCATGGAGCCATGTCGGGGCGGCCCCAGGGGCCATACACGGTAAAAAAGCGAAGCCCAACAGAATTAACCTTAAACAAGTGGCGGTATGTTTCAGCCATCAGTTCGTTACTGCGTTTGGTGGAGGCGTAAAGGCTAGAGGGCGAGCACACAGGATCGGTGGTGCAGAATGGAGTTTTGGTATTGCGGCCATACACGCTGCTGCTGGAAGCATATACCAGCTGCTGCACGGGAAACCTGCGGCAACCTTCCAGAATATTTAAAAAACCGGTAATGTTGCTGTCGATGTAGGCTTGAGGGTTTTCTAAGCTGTAGCGAACCCCAGCCTGTGCGCCCAAATGAACCACGCCATCAAAATGTTCCTTTTCAAAAAGTGCCGAAATAGTGGCCCCGTTTGCCAAGTCCATTTTTTCGAAACTAAAATTAGAAGCACCATTGCAAGAAGCCAAGCGCTTTAAACGATTTTCCTTAAGCGATACCTGGTAGTAGGAATTCATGTTGTCTATACCCACCACCTGGTAGCCTTTAGAAAGAAGAATCAGGGAAACTTCACATCCTATAAAGCCTGCAGCACCCGTTACTAAAATTTTTTTGCTCATGAACTCCACCTTTTTATTGCAAGGGCAATTCACAATTTAGAATTTTCTACAAACAAAAAAGGGAGCCTTTTTAAAGGCACCCTTTTTTAATATAATTTTGCGGCAAAACCGATTATTCAAATGGAACCAGTTCCACACGGCGGTTCTGCTTGCGGCCCTTCTTGGAACCATTGCTTGCAATAGGCTTTTCAGAGCCGTAACCCACAGCACGGAGCCGTGTCGGGTTTACATTGCCCTTGTCAACCAAATAGTCAACCACAGCCTGAGCCCGCTTCTGAGAAAGTTCCTTATTCTTGCTTTCCTTACCCACATTGTCGGTATGGCCCTGCACTTCCAACTTGGCTTCTGGAATTTTTTTCATCAAGGCAGCAATGTCCTTCAAGGTGCCGTAGCTGTTCTTGGTAAACTTCACGGAATTAGGCTGGAACTGAATTCCCTGTTTCAGCTTGTTCAGGTCTTCCTTCTTGTTAGTGGGGCAACCCTTGGAATCAATCTTAACTCCAGTCAGTGTGTAGGGGCACTTGTCCAAGTGGTCGGCAACACCGTCGTGGTCCGTATCCAATGGGCATCCTACGGAGTCTACAGAAATGCCCTTTTCGGTGGTGGGGCACTTATCCACACCATCAGGCACGCCATCCTTATCTCCATCAGCAGGGCAACCCAGAGAATCTACCACCAAGCCCTTTGGAGTGTTGGGGCAACGGTCGTGGTCATCTGGAATGCCATCCTTGTCAAAGTCCATGGGGCAACCTGTACTGTCTACCGATGTACCAGCAGCTGTATTAGGGCACTTGTCGAGAGCGTCAGGAATACCATCCTTGTCGGCATCCACTGGACAACCCGTACTATCTACAGGGTAACCTTTCTTGGTGTTGGGGCACTTATCCATAGCATCGGGTACACCATCACCGTCAAAGTCACCTTCGCAACCTTCGTAGTTTACAGAAGCGCCAGCCTTGGTGTTGGGGCACTTATCCATAGCATCGGGTACACCATCCTTATCACCGTCAGCAGGGCAACCCGTGCTATCCACAGGCAAACCAGCAGGAGTGTTGGGGCACTTGTCCACAGCATCTGCAATGCCATCCTTGTCGGCATCTGCAGGGCATCCAGTCAAGTCAACAGGCAAACCAGCAGGGGTGTTGGGACACTTATCAAAGGCATCCAAAACACCATCCTTATCAGCATCGGCCGGGCAACCTGTAGAATCTACAGCAATGCCAGACTGGGTGTTGGGGCAGCGGTCAATAACATCAGGAATACCATCCTTGTCAAAATCGCTTTCGCAGCCTTCCAAATTTACAGAGCCTCCTGGAGTAGAATTGGGGCACTTGTCCATGTAATCAAACACGCCATCCTTATCGCTATCCAATGGGCAACCCAAAGAATCTACAGGAGCCCCTTCTGGTGTGTTGGTGCACTGATCCAAGCCATCAAATACGCCATCCTTGTCGCTATCAATGGGGCAGCCGTTTTCATCAATCTTAGCACCTTGAGGGGTGTGGGCGCACTGGTCTTTTTCATCTACAACGCCATCACCGTCTTCATCCTTGTCAGTTTTTGCATCAAAGTGCCAAGACAGAGAAGCCGTAGGAGCAAAAATAGGAGTGGAGGCATAGCAGTAAGTTGCCTTACGGCCCTTTTCATCCACATAATAAAGTGTAAATTCGCCGCACTTTTCCATTTCCTTGTCATAGTCAAAGCCAGGATTCTTAAACCAGCGAACAGCTACATCCAGGCCCATTGCCAAATCTATATTGTAAGGCAGGTGGAAACGAAGACCAGGAGTCAGGAGCATGGGATCTACCATAGGGTCCCGTGGGTAAGCGGTCTTTTGCACTCGCATTTCACCGGAGAATTCAGCAAAAATGTCTACGTATTTCGAAGGAATAATATTCAAACCAGTACCATAAACAACGGCATCGGTACCTCCTTCTAGCACATACACATAGCCACCATGAACGTTCCAGCGGACAGGAACACCCACCTTGGTCAAATCTAAAGTCATGGCCCAAATGCCAGACATGGCCCACTTATCGCTAGTGTAGGGGTGCGTAGCCTTGTTGGGGCCTTCGCCCAGATACCAAGCATGGCGAGGGCGAACACCTGCACCCTGTTCTCCTGTGGGGAAATAGAAGGTGTACAGGGCAGCCATATTAAATACAGCGTTAGAATCAATAGGGAGGCGCACTTTGAGCCATGTTTCCAAATCACCGCGAGATGCCTTCCACATATTGTATTCTGCCGCATCGCCAGAATCGTCGTTAGCGTGGTCATAATAGAGAGGCATGCTAACACCCAAATCTATAAAGTCTGCCAAGCCAACAGCCATATTGATATTGCCAGACAAAGAAGCCACCGATTCATGGAAATACTGTCTGCCATTTTCATCATCAAAATACCCACCACGGGCCAGTGCCCAGTTGTCACTGGCTATATCACCACCGGTTCCAAAATGAACATTCCACTGGCCCAAAGTTTTTGCATTATGCTGGTGCAAGCCATCAGACCCACCAGCAAGACCCGATTGTGCAAAGGCAAACCCAACTGTCATCAGGGACAGTGCAATTAGTTTTTTCATTACGACTCCTTTAGAGTTTTACACTTTTAGCATAAGATAACATTTTTTTTTAACAGAGTTCTTTCAAAAAAAATTAGCCCCCGTAACGGGGGCTATTTCAAAGATTTTTATTGTTTTGTTTAATAAAAATTACTTTTTGTTGGGTGTTTTCGCTGCTGGAGCCGCTTCTGCTGGTTTGGAAGCGGGCTGCATTTCAGCATTCTTTTCGGGCTGCGCAGTGGCGGCAGCTGGAGCGGCTTCAGGCTTTGCTTCGGGTTTTGCCTCTGGCTTTACCTCAGGTTGAACCGAAGTAGAATCCTGAACCGGCTTTACCTCCGTGCTCTTTACAGAATCTGCTGAAGCCTCAGGAGCCACAGTCTCCGGAGCAATTTGAGGGGCAGTTTGTGGCATTGCCAAAGAATCCGTCTGGGAAGGAGTCTTCTTGGCAGAGTCAGAAGCAGCCTTGGCATCCACAGGTTCACAACCAGTGCTAGGATCCACAAAGGTACCAAACGGAGTATCTGGGCACTTGTCGGTTACATTAGGAACACCATCCTTGTCGGTGTCAATGGCGCAACCTACAGAATCTACAGCGTACCCAAGCTTAGTGTATGGGCACAAATCCTTTTCATCAGGAACACCGTCATTGTCCTGGTCTAGAGGGCAACCTGTAGAATCTACACGGAAACTCTTTGGAGTGTTGGGGCACTTGTCGTAGGAATCTAAAATACCATCGCGGTCGGTATCAGCAGGGCAACCCACCAAGTCAACAATAATGCCTGGCTTTGTATTGGGGCAACGGTCTCTAACATCAGAAACGCCATCCATGTCGGTATCCAATTCACAACCTGTTGTATCCACAGGCTGGCCAGGCATAGAGTTGGGGCACTTATCCTCATGGTCCGCGTATCCATCGCGGTCAGAATCTACGGTGCAACCACGCTTGTCCACCTTGAAGCCCGCAGGGGAATCCTTGCAACGGTCCTTAAAGTCAGGAACACCATCATGGTCAGAATCCAGAGGGCAACCTGTAGAGTCCACCTTAGCCTTGCGGGAAGTGTGGGCACACAAATCCTTGTCATCTGGAACACCATCGTAGTCAGAATCAATAAAGGGCTTGGAATCCACGTGAATGGTAATAGCTGCAGTAGGAGCAAAAAGTGGAGTAGAAGTATAGCCATAGTAAGATACCTTGCCATCTTCATCCAAAAAGCGAAGTTGATGATTTCTGGCATCGTCCAGTTCAGTCTTCTTGTCAAAGCCAGGGTTCTTAAACCAGCGAACGGCAACATCCATACCCATGGCAAAGTCTATGTTGAATGGAAGATGGAAACGCAAACCAGGAGTGAGGAGCATTGGATCAATCAGAGGATCACGAGGATAGTCTGTTTTTTCAACACGCATTTCACCCGAGAATTCCAGGAATACGTTCATCCATGTGTTTGGAATAAAGTTTACACCAGTGCCATAAACAATAGAATTGGTTCCGCCAGTGAAAACTCCTACATAGCCAAGGTGAGCATTCCAATGAACGGGAACTCCCAATGGAAGAAGGTTCAAAGACATTACAAACACGCCAGACATAGCCCAGTAATCGGCAGTGTAAGGGTGGGTTTCTTCGTCGGGCCCGGAACTCAAATACCATACATGGCGAGGTCGCACACCTGCAGAGGCTTCACCGCAGGGCAAGAATACATTGTACAAGGCAGCCACGTTAAAGATAGCATTGGTATCTAGTGGCAAGCGAATTTTTAGCCAGCCATTCAAGTCACCACGGCTAGCCTTCCACATGTTGTGGTCACCACCAGCATTTTCGCTATCGGTAGAAGCAGCATGGTCATAGTACAACGGCAAGCTGATACCCGCATCCATAAAGTTGGTAAGGCCCAAGGCTGCATTAAAGTTACCAGCCAAAGAAGCTACCGATTCCTTATAGTGGTGGGTTCCATTTTCGTCGGTGAACTGGCCATTGCGAGACAACGCCCAGCTGTCGCTGGCAATGTCGCCACCAGTTCCGACAGAAATTATCCACTGGCCTAAAGTTTTTGCGCTCTGCTGGTGAATACCCTCAGAGCCACCCATTAAACCCGTTTGAGCCATGGAAGCCACAGCCATAACGAGCATACCCGTAATTAACTTTTTCACTTTTCTATTCCTTCTTGTTTGTTAGTTAAATTACATCCCTAGTATTTTTTACTGTACCCGTAATAGCCATAGCTTCCGTAACCGTAGCCATGACCATGGGATTCACACTTGTTAAATACAAACGCCTTCTGCAAAGGATTTTCCACACTGCGGTCAAATGTAGTTATCGCCTCTTGAATGCTATCCATGGAGTGCGCGGCATGCTTCAGCACACAAAGCAGGTAGTCCGCATGCTTTTCAATTAAAAGTGCATCACTGCACTGGAAAATAGGGGGAGAATCCAGCACAATCAAATCATACTTGTCCCGATAGGCATTTAAGAAATCCACAAAGCGGCGACCGTTCAAAAGGTCACCGGGGTTTACCATACGGGCACCAGAACCAAGAACATCAAAAGTGTCTGTAACATGAACAATGTACTTGTCAGAATAATCTTCGGTTTTCAGCATTTCGCACAAACCCTTCTGGCTCTGCTTAAAGAAATGGCCTCGACGAAGGTCCATGTCAACGAGCAACACCTTCTTGCCCGACATGGCAAAAGAAGCCGCCAAGTTGGTAGATACAAAAGACTTACCCACACTTTCCACAAGGCCCGACACAAGCAGAATCTTCTTGGTATCTGAAAAAATGGAAAATTCCAAAGCGGTACGAAGAGCGCGAACCCCTTCGGCAAAAGGATCATCGGGGTTAGCCTTTACAAAAGGATTGCGAACATCGTTCTGGGTGCCCTTGGCCAGCATGGGCAATTTGCCGTATACACCAATACCCGTGGTCTGTTCCAATTCGCTGCTGCTTGTAACGCCATTCTTTGTCATTCTGCGAACAAGAACAATGGCACACCCAAGGAGCAAGAAGGCAAACACACAGCCTGCAAAAATCAACTTACGGTTTGGTTTAGATGGTTTTAAAGGGGCAAAGGCATGGTCCACAATTCGCACGTTACCCACTTCGCCAGCCTGAACCACGCTCAACTGTTGGATGTTGTTCAAGAGGTTTGTATAAAGCTTGTTGTTCACTTCCACTTCTTCCTGGAGGCTCATCACTTCTTGCTGAACCAGAGGAAGAGAAGCTGCAGCCCGATTCTGCTTGGCGATTTCAGCACGCAACTTTTGCTGTTGCTGTTCAATGGTGCGAACCGTTGGATGTTCAGCCTGGAACAAGCGGAGGGCCTCTTGTTTTTTCTGTTCCAACTCCAGCAATTGCTGTTGCAGGGTCACATCTTTTTCCAAGTGAACCCGCGTTTCTCCAGTAAGGTCAATAGTTCCATTGGTGTGGCGGAATGCAGTCAGTTTCTGTTCGGCACTATCCAATTTAGCCTTAACGCCCGGCAGCTGTTCGTTCAAAAAGGCCAGGGTTTTCTTGGCTTCTTCACTGCGCATTTCCACATTTTGGCGAACGTAGGTGTTACCAATGCTGTTTAAAATTTCAGACACCCTATCGGCATAGCGGTGTTCCATAGAAACGCGAATAATGCCAGAATTTTTACCTTCCTCAGAAACACTTAGGGACTTTAGCAAATCGGCCAAAGCCAGTTGCCTATCTTGGGCAGACAGTATAAACTTTTGCCCAACCACAGCCTCCAGCGAACCCACCGTAATCACAAGGGAATCTCCAGCTAATGGATGGCGGTATGTTTCTCCTACACAGCCAGAAAGAATCACCTGACCATCTTCATCCACAACGTCGTAATCCGAAGAATCCTTGGTTACCACAGCAAACACATTCATCTTGGCTTCAACAATGGCCTTTGGTATTTTCAAGGTATCCAAATCAAGACGGCCTTCCTTATGTATAAGACGGTCCAGCTTATTTATAGGAACGGCATTAAAGCACAAACGTTCATTTTCCACCACCTGTGAGAGCACCATTCGGCTTCTAATCAATTCAATTTCAGCGGTAGATGGGGTGGCCACATCCAAAAGGGCCCCCATTTCACCAAAAGCCATGGCAGACTTGTTACCCTTAATGTCTACCTGAAGCAAAATATCGCTCTTAAAGGCTGGGCGCATCCACATAGCCACCAAGCCGCCAGCAATCACCCCCAAAATTAGGAACAGCGAAAGGAATTTCCATTTGGCCTTCAGGTAGGTAAGAATTTCAAGAATATCAATCTCTTCTACCGACTGGTTAGCCTTGTCTTTTTTAGGTGTATTCACAGGTATGCTCCGTACATCAAAAATTTTGTACAAAGATAAAAATGTTTTGGAGTTCCTAGAACTTTGTATACAGTTTAAACAGCAAAAAGCCCCTTTATTTTATTCCATTTTAGGCTTTAAAGCAACCTTTTTCTAGTTTTATTCATCAAAATAACGTATGAACAGCATGGAACCGATTCTTTCTATACAAAATCTCCGACGCGACTTTAAAATGGGTAGCGAAATTGTGCACGCCCTTCGGGGGGTTAGTTTTAACATACACCCAGGCGAATTCGTCACCATCATGGGCACCAGCGGTTCAGGGAAAACAACCATGCTAAACATTCTCGGCTGCATGGATCGCCCTACTGCCGGCCACTATGTGCTAGATGGAGAGCATACCGAAAAAATGAGCCGGGATGCCCTTGCCCACATACGGAGCCGCAAAATAGGATTCGTCTTTCAAAGTTACAATTTGCTCAGCCGAACCACGGCTATCGAAAATGTGGAGCTACCCCTGCTGTACAATTCAAGGGTTTCCTCCATGGAGCGGCGGAAACGGGCGATGGAGGCCCTTGAACGGGTGGGCCTCGCAGACCGCATGAACCATGTTCCCAACCAACTGTCCGGCGGTCAGCAGCAACGCGTTGCCATCGCCCGAGCCCTAGTTAATGACCCCGTTATCATTTTGGCCGATGAAGCCACCGGAAACTTGGACACTCGAACCAGTTACGAAATCATGTCCCTTTTCCAGGAACTCCACGCCCAAGGAAAAACCATCGCCTTTGTAACCCACGAGCCTGACATTTCCACCTTTTCGGGCCGCACCATTACGCTGCGTGACGGACTGCTCAAAAAGGATACCCTCAATGAAAACATCCAGAGCGCCCGCCACGCCCTAGAACTTTTACCCCCTCCCGAAACCTTTGACGAGGAATAGACCATGAGCCCATTCACCCTTGCAAAAATTGCTGTGCGGGCCCTTTTTCGAAACCGCATGCGCACCTTTCTTTCGGTGCTGGGAATCGTTATTGGCGTAGCCGCTGTTATTACCATGGTGGCCATGGGCGAAGGTTCCAAAAAATCCATCAAAGAACAAATGACCCAAATGGGCACCAACGCCATTACCATTATGCCCAACTTTTCACGAAGGGGTGGCGTTCAGATGGATGCCAGCAGTTCCAACGAAGTTCTCGATGAAGAAGACCTGGAAGCCTTAAAAAATCAAGCCCAATACATTAACGCCGTGTCTCCTCTTATTTCTTCAAACGGCCAAGCCATTGTGGGTAACAGCAACTGGCCCGCCTCCCTTTCTGGAGTGTCCGAAGACTACCTAAAAATTAGGAACTACGAAATGGAAGACGGCGTTATGTTTAATGACCAGGAAGATCGCATGGCAAAAGTATGCGTCATTGGGAAAACCGTGGCAAGCAACCTCTTTGCCAACACCGACCCCATTGGCAAGAACATTCGATTTAAAAATATTCCGCTTAAAGTGATTGGGGTTCTAAAGGCCAAAGGTTCCAGCGACTTTGGCCAAGACCAAGACAACGTAATTTTAGCCCCCTACCAAACCGTAATGAAACGATTTAACGCCTCCACCGACATTCGCACCATCTACGCCAATTCCATTGGCGAAGGCTATGCCGAAAAAGCTTCCGAAGAAATTATGACCATTCTCAAGGAACGCCGCAGTTGGACAAAGCCCACCGACCCCTTCCGAGTTCACACCCAGGAAGAAATGATTAAAATGGTCACCAGCACATCGGACCTTTTATCTTTGGTGCTAACGGCCATTGCGGGCATTAGTTTATTTGTAGGTGGCATAGGAATCATGAACATCATGTATGTTTCCGTTACGGAGCGCACCAAAGAAATAGGACTTCGTATGGCCATTGGGGCTCGGGGAAAAGACATTCTGCTACAATTTCTCTTTGAGTCCGTTCTTATTAGTCTGCTGGGAGGGCTCATAGGAATTTGCATTGGCATTGTCGCTTCCGAAATAGTAAAGAATGCAATGAATTGGCCCATGAGCGTTTCCATAGCCAGCGTGCTTGTGAGTTTTGGAGTTTGCTTTGCCACTGGAGTTTTTTTTGGATGGTATCCGGCACGAAAAGCCAGCCGTCTAGATCCCATTGAAGCATTGCGGTTTGAGTAAAAAACGTGGTTGGTTATTGGTTATCAGTTATCGGTTATCAGTGGTTGGTACTTGTGTGGATATTCTGTGGATCCTTCAGGGCTATGCCCTTCAGGATGACACATTCGAGTAGAAACCTTTCTGTGGATCTTTCACGACGCATGCCGTTCAGGGTGACAAGCCCGAAGTAAAACCGGTATGGGACGCCCCTGCCGATAGCGGTCTGCTGATGGCTTATAACTAAAACCCAGTTTTACCATACACATAATTTTGCATATAAGCACCAAATTGATTATATTTTTTTTATGAATTTACTTGAATTTCTTTCTGATAAACCTGTGGTGGGAATCCTGCGGGACGTTCCACTGAAGGATGCGAACCAAGTGGTGCAAGTGTCTGCAGCCTGTGGTCTAAAAGCCATCGAAGTGACGATGAACACTGCGGAGGCAACTGATATTATAAAGGCCATGAAGGCCGCCGCAGAGCCCTACGGCATAGCCGTAGGGGCTGGCACCGTCCGCCACAGTAAAGATTTAGACCAGGCTCTTGCGGCCGGAGCCCAGTTCATCGTCACCCCCAACACCCGACACGAAATCATCCGCACAGCAGCCACAGCCGGCATTCCCATCATTCCAGGAGCCCTAACCCCCACCGAGGTGCAAAAAGCTTACGACTTGGGCGCAACTGCCGTTAAAATTTTCCCCGTGAACTGCGTTGGGGGCCCCGAATACATCAAAGCCCTCCGAGGGCCCTTCCGCGACATCCCTCTTATGGCCTGTGGCGGCGTCAACGCACAAAACGCCAAGGAATACTTAAACTCAGGCGCCAACCTGATTTCTTTCGGAGCAAGCATTTTTAACGTAACAAAAATGCAGAATAGCCAATGGAATTTAATACAAAGTAATTTAGAAGCACTACTCAATTCCATTAAGTAAACGCTCTAATTAAACTGGCCGTCACACTAAAGGTGTTTAAACAAAGAACCCCCGCCCCAAAGGGCGGGGGTCTTTATTGTCTTTAGAGAGAGCAACAATAGCTTTGGAATTATCTTGAGGCCCGCATTTTTCTTTTACACTCATACATCAGGGTATCGGCCTGATGAAGCATATCGTCCATATCTTTGTAGTCTTCTGAAGAATGAACAATGCCAAAGGCAAAAGAAACTTTTTGGTCTACAATAACAATATCATAAATGGCTTTTTGCATACGCTCGGCGCAAATTACAGCACCATGCTTATCGGTATCCGGGCAGAGTACCATGAATTCGTCGCCACCCATGCGGAAAAGCATGTCCGATTCTCTAAGCAAATTTCTTACAGCCCCCACCACAGAGCGCAACAACAAGTCGCCGGCCTGATGCCCATAGTTATCATTTATACGTTTTAACCCATTCAGGTCAAAATAAATCATGGCAAAGGGAGTGCCATACCGTTTGCTGCGGGAGAACCATTCCCTCAATGAATACATGGCATGGCGGCGGTTGTAACACTTGGTTAAATCGTCGGTCAAGGAAACATCGCGCAAAAAGCGAAGGGAACGGGAAAGGCGAATGTGCACATTCACCCGGGCAAGCAAAATATCGTCAGGAGCATTTTTACTAACAAAGTCTGAGGCTCCCGCATGAAAACCCTTTGAAACGCTGTCCACGTCTTCGCGGTTGGTTAAAAAGATAATGGGAAGATTGTCGAGGGCAAAGCTTTGGCGTATGCGCAAACAAACTTCGTAACCATTAAGACTGGGCATATTAATATCTAAAAGAACTAGATCCACATGGGACCTATCTAGGTAGTCCAAAGCTTCTTCTCCAGAAGCACTTGTAACCACACTATAGCCAACAAGCTCAAGAAGATTCTTCATTTTATCGAGAACTTCACTGCTGTCGTCCACAATTAGAATTTTCTCTTCAACCATGCTCTAAATCTATACTAATTTAGGCAAAAATGCTATACCCCCAGATTCTTAAATTGAACAGCGTCACACCGGGAGCTGGAAAACTATAAAAACTCAATTTTTGGCGAAATTTCAACAAGTCCCAGTTTTTTCGCATATTCAAAGAACAGCGAAAGCGACTGTTTTCGGTCTTCCGTAAAGTGGTAATCCAACACTCCATAGTAGTCTTCTACCACAGAACGGGGCAAACAAACCGGATATTTGGCAAGCCAGCGGTCCAACGCCGCCGATGGGTTTAACCTAAACTTTTCAATACTCCTCCTGGTGTTTTCCATATACTCAACCAAGGTGGGGCGAAGCTCCGGAACAAGGGCTTCCTTGGCAATAATCCAGGCACCAAAAACAAAGGGCAGCCCCTGCCACTCTTGCCACAGAGAGCCCAAATCATAGCTAAATTCAAAACGATGGCGCTGGTTTTCTTCTAGGGCGTGGTCCCCTATTAAAACACAGGCATCCACTTCTTCAAAAGAATTGCCATACAACGTAAAATCGTTTAAGATTCGACTAGCGACGCCAGGCAAAACTTCCTTGTAATCTGGGCGTATTCCAAAGCGACACTCCAGAAGAATGCGGACTAGAGCCACCGAGGTTTGGCTCTGAAACGACATGAGCACTTTCCTTCCACCCAACTTTTCCACGGGAAACTTGGAAAACAGCTTTACAGAGCGCACCTCAAAGGAACAGGATGTACAAAGTTCAGGTGAAAGCACAAAGGCCCCAGGCTTTTGGGCAAAGGTGATGGAAGACGCCGGCGACAGGTGGATGGAACCATTTTTTAAGCCCTTGCAATGGTCACTGGGAGGACCATCCACAAAATCAACGTCAGGGAAACACCCTTCTCGACCCAGAAAATCAAAGAAGAAGGGCGCACAGACCAAAAAAGGGATTCGACCAACACGTAACCTCATGTAAAAAAGTTAATTTTTACCCAGTGGCTAATTTGCGAGCCATATGGAAAAATGAACGAAAAACAAAAAAATAATGGCTAAGGAATAATGGCTGTATTTCACGTAAAAAAAACTTCCCTTGGTGAAGACCAGACCAGCTTGGTGTTTAAAGGAAAGATTATCGAAGGGCCTATCGTTAAGGGAATGACCCTGGAAATTCCAGTGACACAGGAAGCTGTAGTTAAAATGAAAATCTTCGATGTAGTCCATTTTGAAAAACAAAAGGACGAAGAAAAGAAAGTTGGTTTAGTAGTGGACTTCCATGACCTTCCAGATGACATGGAAGTGATTATGGGCTTGAATATTGCAGAAGAAGATCTGAATATTACGAGCGACTAAAAAACAGGACGGTTTTTTAGGGCCGTCCTCTACCGATGGATGGGATGATTTTATGAAAAAAGAAAGGCTGCGTGGCGTTAATTTAGGTGGCTGGTTTAGTCAGGTAGATTGCATTCAAGAAAAGGATCCAGAAGGTTTTCCAGGCGTTCTGGAGCATATCCGAACCTTTCTTGAAGTAAAGGATTTTAGCCGCATCCGCCAGGCGGGGTTCAACCATGTGCGCCTCCCGGTGGACTATTTTAATTTATTCGAAACCGACACTTTAAAGCCCAAAGAAGAAGTGTTCCTCCTCCTAGACAAGGCCCTTAAAGAAATTCAAGAAGCCGACCTGGATGTTATTCTAGATTTGCACAAGTGCCCTGGCCACGACTTTCACTTGGGATGCTCCGTAGAACAACCCTTCTTTACAGACCCTGCCGCCCGCAAGGGAGCCTGCGATGTGTGGGCATTCATGGCCGAACGCTATGCCGGTGACAACCGCATTATGATGGAGCTTCTAAACGAGCCTGCCGGTCAAGATTCCCTGGTGTGGGATAAGGTAAAAGACGAACTCTTTTGGTCCATCCGCAAGCACGCTCCAAAGAACACCATTGTTATTGGCAGCAACAAGTGGAACAGCCCCCGAGAATTTGACAAGCTAACTCCTGTAGATGACGACAATGTTATTTACAGTTTCCATACCTACACCCCAGTGACATTCACACACCAGGGAGCCGCATGGATTAGCGACCCATTCTTTAAAATAAAGCGGCCTTGGCCAGGTGACTACGCCGCCCCCGAACAAGGGAGCACCACACGGCTCGACGTTGAATTTGGCAAATGGGATAAAGACCGCCTTCAGGCTTCCATTCAAAACGCCCTGGATTTTCGCGCCAAGTATGATTTGCCAGTGGCCTGCAACGAATTTGGCGTGTATGTTCAAGTGGCCCGCCAGTACCAAATAGCCTGGATGCGAGACTTTTTGGACATTCTCCGAGAAGCGGATGTTGGCTATAGCTACTGGAACTACAAGAACCTGGACTTTGGTTTAATTTCGAAAGGCGAAAGTCTGCACAACGATCTACCTCAATACAACAATCCAGATCGTTTGGATTCTGAATTAATGGGCATGATTGCCAACGGATGAGGTTCTCTTATATTTGGTTCTTTTATATTTCGATTAAAATGCCGGCGTGCAAATACACGTAGCCGCGACCATCGTCATTTAAGAACTGGTAACCGCCCATGAGCAATACGGAGGAATAGTCTCCGTTCTTTATGTCAAAACCGCCGCCGGCCCGCCAAAACATTTGCCCATTATCTCCAAACATGTATCCAAAATCTCCTGTGCCCACAGGCAAAATTTGGCTACCAATGGGAAGCCGAACCCATACGCTACCCGAAACGGGAATACCACCTACATTATCAATTTCTTGATAGCCACCCCCAAGGCCCACAAACAGCATCTGGTCTATGGGATACCACAAATGGCCATAAAAGCTCATGTTGAACTGCATAATGTCATTTACAGGATTAACAATGCCACCTTGAGCATCCATGGTAAAAGCCCGTGATGGAGTAGGGGTAAAAAGCATTGTTGCCGCAAACAAAATCAGAGCCAGTTTTCTCATGCAAATATCCTCTATGGTTATTAGGCAGTTTCTTCGTCGCTGCGGGCTTCACGGGCCCAGCCGCCACCTTTTTCTGGAGCAAAGGAAAGAATAAAACCCTTCATTAACGCCGCATTCATCGTTAAGAAGTAGTAAGCACTAGGAACCACCTTGGTAACGCAAAGCAGAAGCACCAGACAATAGCAGGCAAAGGAAACCTGGTAAACAACGCCGCTGGTTAAAAGCAGTGCATTGGCAATAAACAAAAGTATCATAATATGGGGTGAAAACCACCGCAAAATTTTATGGGAAAAGAACAAGTATGCAAGCACTGGGCGCAACGGATTCAACAAAGGTAAATAGGACAACAGGTAGTTAAAGTTAGCACGCCCAATGCGAACCTTTCTTCTATATTCCCCAATGGATTCCTTCGATGTCTGTTCAGTGCCAATGGCACTAGTAACAAAGGTGCAGTAGTACCCCTTTTGCAAAATCTTGGTGGTAATAAAAAAGTCGTCCATCACGCTTTTGCGCACAGGAAGTTCCGTATAAAGGCTTTTTCGAATGGCATAAAGAGCGCCGTTTCCGCCCACAAGCCGGTCCAGAACACCTTCAAACTTTTTTATTTCCGATTCCAAATCCCAATAAGAACTTTCACCGCGCCCCAGAACACTTCCACTTTTATCCGAAAGAATCAAGTGCCCACAGGTACAGCCAATTTTCTTGTCCTGAAAAGGATTCACCAATTTGCGAACCACATTGGGGAAAAACATGGTATTGGCATCACAGAGAAGAAGTATTTCGTTCTTTGCCACTTTGTGCAACCGGTTTAGCATGGCAGCCTTGCCTGCATTCTTGGGGGCTTTTACCAAGGTAATTCCCTTGTCGCCATAGCCAGCCACAATTTCGGCAGTACGGTCAACAGAGCCATCATCCCCTATCAGTATTTCCAACTTGTCTTTGGGGTAGTCAATTTCCAAAAGATTATGAATCTTCTTTTCAATCACTCCTTCTTCGTTGTAGGCCGAAATTAAAATAGAAACAGTAGGTAATTCCGCATCACCTTTTTCCACCTTGTTGCGACGTTTAAAAAGTTCGCTTACAAATGGTAACGAAACAGGGAAAAGCAAGTAACAGTGGATAAAAAGAAATAGCAGAATCCAGAATACTAGCTGCACATAAAAAAGAAATTCAGCACTCATCGTTCAAACCACTCCTTTTGTTTTTCTATAAACTGGTAAAGCAAAAGTTGCATCTCATCGGGCGACATGGAATCTACCACAGTGAGTATGGACATTCCCTTAGGCGCCACTAAAACAAATGCTGGCAGGGCATTGAGTTCCCAAACATCAAAGAAGCACCTATTTACCGTTTTTTTATGGCCATCACAAATTATAGAATCTTGAGATTCCGCATTCAAACGCACCGGGTAAAAACGGGAATTTAAAAGCCCCACAACAGAGGCATCGGAGTACACCGTTTTTTCCATCACCAGGCAGGGAATGCACCAATCCGCATACAAACTGACCAAAATCAATTTTGGCGTTACCTTGGCTGTATCCAAAGCCTTGGAATAGTCCATCCACCGCACCTCAGACGGAGCCATCTTGGCAGACCAACCTAAAGAGGCGCACAAAAGAACGGCAGCCAAAGCCACAAAAATCCGGCTCATCACTCCGCCCCCTTCTTTACAGTGACCAAGGTATCAATGCGTTCCACCACCGCCTTTTGAAAAGGAACCCAGCGTTCCGGATCGCTCATTATTTCGTTGGCTTCCTTCATAAAGCCTTCAAGAGTGTATCCCCTCTTTTTAAGAACTGCACCCCGTTCCATTTGGGCCGCAGTAGTATTTCCACCCAACCGCAGTTCCACCTCACGAAGATCAATATAGGTGTCGAGAAAACGAATATCAACAGGCTTAGGCTCTTTGGAACAACCCAACAGCAACGCCACCACCGGCAAAGCCCAGGTTACCAAAGACGCCAAGCTCCGAAACATTTTAACGAGCCCCTTCTTCTAAGGCGTCTTCAAACAAACCTTCCACATACTCTGCCTTGTTAAAGGGAACAAGCTGGTCAATCTGTTCGCCTACGCCAATAAAGCGAATAGGAATCTGCAGGGAGCTTGCAATGGTAAGCACCGCACCACCCCGAGCTGTTCCATCCAGCTTAGTTACCACAAGGCCTGTCAGAGGAAAACTTTGGTTAAAAATTTTCGTTTGGTTAATGGTATTCTGGCCCGTATTCCCATCAATAACCAACCACAAGTCCTGAGGAAATTCCGGGTTCACCTTTTTCATTACCCGAACAATTTTCTTCAGTTCTTCCATTAGGTAATCTTTGTTGTGCAGACGGCCTGCAGTGTCTACCAAAACCACATCACAACCGCGGGCCACCGCCGCTTCACAAGCATCGTAGGCCACAGAAGCCGGGTCGGCGCCTTCCTGGTGTTTTACAAACTCCGCACCAGAACGCAGAGCCCATGTTTCCAACTGGTCAATGGCCGCAGCACGGAAGGTATCGCAGGCAGCAATCATCACCTTTTTACCTTCGCCTATCAGTTTGGCTGCCAGCTTACCAATAGTGGTGGTTTTACCAGCGCCGTTTACCCCAATGACAAGCACCACATGAGGCCTGCCCTTCAATTCAAAGGGGGGAGGGTCCTTGAGCAAACGCTCCGCCTCGTTTCTCATAATGGCAAGCACTTGCTCTGTGGTCAAGGACTTGCCCAAAGCATTTTCGCGAAGAGCATCGGTTAAAAGAAAGGCGGCATCAACACCCACATCGGCCTTAATGAGATGTTCTTCCAACTCTTCCAAGGTGTCGTCGGTTATTTCGCCGGCACCAACAATGCCTCTCAATTCGCCCATCAAGGCGTCGCGGGTTTTGGCAAGGCCGCTCTTTATTGCCGAAAATAAACCCATATTAGGTGTAGCTCTCTACTTTGTCAATAAGGCCGTAAGACACAGCCTCGTCGGCACTCATAAAATTGTCCCGTTCGGTATCCTGGTCAATCTGCTCTATGGTTTTGCCCGAACCCTCGGCCAAAATTTTTCCCGTAATACCACGAATGCGGAGCATTTCTTCGGCCTGAATCTGAATGTCGGAAGCAGGCGCCACAATTTCGCCATGAATCAGAGGTTGGTGGATCATGATGCGGGCGTTAGGCCAAGCAAACCGCTTGCCCTTAGTGCCTGCAGTTAAAAGCACCGCTCCCATAGAAGCGGCCTGACCGCAGCACACGGTAATCACATCGCTCTTAATGGCATTCATGCAATCATAAATGGCAAGACCGCTGCTAATAACACCACCGGGGCTGTTTATAAAAAACACAATGTCTTCATGATTCAAGGAATCGAGATACAGAAGTTGTTCCACAATGGCGTGGGCGCTATCGTCATCCACTGGGCCCCAAAGAAAAACACGGCGTTTGGAAGCCAGGTATTCTTCGGCTCTTTTCATAAAATCTGGAGTTTTTTCTTCTTTAGTTTCTTTCTTTTCTGCCATAAAGTATCCTTTATTCGTTCCCTATTAATTTAGAAAATTCAAATGGGGTTAATGTAATTTGGTATCTTTTACCCATGCAAAACGGGAATTCAAAAAAATTGGTGGGCCTTGTGAGCCCCAAAGTTCTATCTGGGGCCATGCCGGAGGGTGTAAAAGTCTGTGACATTCTGGAAATCCGCTACGATTTTTTTGAGGAACCCCAGTGGAAGAGTCTGTCCAGCAAAATTCGGGGATTGGCACCCCACGCTATGCAAATCGGCACCATCCGTTTAAAAAGCGATGGCGGCACTTTTCCAACGGAACGTGCCGGGCAGCGTCTGCAACTGTGGAAGAATATTTTTGACGCTGCGGGCGCCAACCCAAAAGATTCCTCTGGCAGCCTTTGCAGCAACATTCCCGAAATCATCGACCTTGAGGAGGACTTCCTTGAAGACTACGAAGATTTAAAACAAATTGCAAAAGGCCGTTCCACCATCATTATATCCAAGCATAACTTTAAGGAAGTTCCCTCCACAAAAGAACTGAACCTTTTTGCAGATAAATTATTAAACATCCAGGCCCAAGGGCTAAAAATTGCGGCCATGAGCCACTGTGAAAGCGATAACCAGAGGCTCTACCAGTTTATTCAAAAATACGCTTCCCAATTTAAGTACTTTGCCGCCTTCGGCATGGGAGAAGCAGGAAAGACATCTCGAATAAACTCTTTAAATGCAGGTGCCAACCTTACCTATGGAGCCATCGAAAAAACGGTAGCCCCCGGCCAAATGAATGTATTGGAAATGCGTTCCAAAATGAACAAGAAATAAGAAATGTGTCATCCTGAACGGCATACGCCGTGAAGGATCCAGAGAATGTGGTATCGATTATTAATGGTTAAGGCCTTGTCATCCTGAACGGCACACACCGTGAAGGATCCAGGGAATGTGATATCGATTATTAATGGTTAAGGCCTTGTCATCCTGAAGGGCATAGCCCTGAAGGATCCACAGAATGTCCATATAAATACCAATCACTGATAACCGACTACTGACCACTGACAACCAATCAGGTTCGGAGGCTTTGCCTCCTAGAGGTATGAGGCTTGAGCTCATCACTCA
>JABUUT010000052.1:13557-18775 GCA_021443045.1 Fibrobacteraceae bacterium | reverse complement strand
TCTCGCCTTGGGGCGTAATCGGCTCTTCGAGCCTCCAGAATGACACGCAGGCCGAATGCTGCAAAAACAAGCTTGATTGTTTTTATTGCTGAGGCCCAGAGTCAAGCGCAATGACAGGAACTACCCCACTCCCCAAAGCGACATCGTCGCGACCTCTTTTGCCTTTAAAGCTCATTTTTTTGCCTAGATGTTATTAAAACCTTCTTTTTTTACTTAAAAACCCCTAAAACCCTCCCAAAAGCCACTATTTTTTTCTAAAATAGAGCCAATAAACAATTTGTAGGCTCCCAGAGTCTGTAAGTTGTTTTTCATAATAAAGAGGAAAACTATGCGTCTTTCTGAAAGATTCGTCGACAACTGCATTCTTATTAATTCTGCAAGTGAGACGAAAGAAGCCATTCTCAACGAAATGGTAGACACACTCTGCAGTGCCTACAAGCTGGAACATCGGGATGAAATTTTCGATGCAGTTTGGCAGCGAGAACAGAGCCGTTCCACCGGTATCGGTTGTGGCTTGGCAGTTCCCCACACTAAAATAGATTATGTGGATCGCATGTGCATGGTGGCAGCCACAGTAGAAAAGGGCCTTGATTTTCAGTCTTTTGACGGTGAACCCGTTTATCTGATTATCCTTATTGTAAGCCCAGGAAATACGGTAGGCCCGCACCTTAAGGCGCTTTCGTCCGTTAGCCGTCTGTTGGCCGATGGAGGCGTTCGCAAGGATCTTATTGCTTCCACCACCCCTGCCGAGTTTTTAACAATTCTCCGCAGCGCCGAAGATAAGTACTTGTAATCTCTTTACAGAGCATGAATTTTTTTATATATTTGTGCTCACATTGGACATTTAGCTCAGTTGGTTTAGAGCGCTACCTTCACACGGTAGAGGTCACAGGTTCGAATCCTGTAATGTCCACTAAGCGCTCCTGCCTTTTTAGGTGGGAGTTTTTTTATTTTTTATACACATAAGCAACTCAAAAGCCTCTCTAGGCATCAAAAGGGCATGAAAAAAACACGAACTGTTATTTTGGCAATTTTGGCAAGTACCTCCCTAGCCCTCGCAGGCGGAGCCTGGACATTGGAAGACTGCCTGAACCAGGCTAAAAAAGAAAGCCTACAGCTCACCACCGCAAAATTGAGAGAGCAACAGGCCGAAGTAAATATAAGACAGGCCAAAATTGGGGACTACCCCACGGTGAGTGCCCACATCAACAACACCCTCTACGACAGCCCCTTTGCACCAGGCCCGCAGGACCACTACCGTTTTCAGGCCGGTCTCTCCGGTTCAATGGTTCTTTGGAACGGCGGCGCCACCAGTCTTTCTGTAGAAGCCAACCAGCTTTCCAAGCAGGCTAGCCAAATGGCCACCAAGCAAACCGAACGGAATGTCCAAGAAAATGTCATTAACATTTACATGTCCATGTTGGCCTCCATGGAAAACATCCGCATAGCCCAGTCCTCCGTAGAATTGGCCCAGGCCGAATTTGAACATTACGGCAAACTGTACGAAGCCGGATCCATCACCAAAAAAGACCTTACCCAATCCCAATCCAATGTGCTTCAAAAACAGGTATCGCTGCTAACGGCAGAACAAACCCTGAACACCACCACCACCAGTATGCGGCAACTGCTGGAACTAGACCAAAATCAAGAGTTCTCTGTAACCGCACCCGAAACCAGCTTTGTTTCTCCCGATTCCCTGCCAGCCCTGCCCACTCTTGAAGAACTTTCCAGAGAGGCAGAGCGAACTCATGCCGGTCTCAAATCCGACAGTTTGTCCGTGGCAGCCGCCCAAAAAAACACAAAGCTGGCAGGCAAGAACAACTCCATCAGCGTTACCTTGGGTGCCAATGCCCAAACTGGTTTTCAAGCCTGGGAATCGGACCGCTACGGAAGGCAACTCAAAAATGGATACAACCATTCCGTAACCCTGGGTATCAACATTCCCATTATTGACGCTGGAGCCACCGAAAATAAAATTCTCTCCGCCCAAATTAGTGAACAGTCTAGCCAAATAGCTCTGCAAGAGACCTCAAAGAACTTGCAAAACAACTTGGAAAAGCTTTTGCTAGATGCCCAGGCCGCCGACCTTAAGTGGAAAGCCGCCATTCTTCAAGTACAAGCCGAAACTGAAGCATTAAGCGTAGCCGAAGAACAGCGCAATGCAGGAGCCCTAACCTATACCGACTACCTATCCCAAAAAAATAGTTTGGAAAACGCCCGCATCACTTTAACGCAAGCCAAATACACAAGCCTGCTTTCACGCAAACTACTAGAACTGTATCAAGGGAAACTGGATTAAAACATCTGGGCACCGAAAGTTTTCCAGGCCGCCGCTAGACTTTGTTCCGGAGGCGTCTTTTTTCCATAACCCCAAATACGCAAACACAAATAACCACCGACAAAGCAGACCCCGACATGGTTGCAACACCCATGGGAAACAGATTGTCGGGGTACCACACTGATGCCAGATAAGCCCCGGGAACTCGCATGCACACAATAGACAAGGCATTGTGAATAAAAGAAATAAAAGAAAGGCCACAGGCACAAAAATAACCGCTAAAGCAAAAATGAATCCCTGCTACCAGACAGTCAAAAACATAGGCCCGCAGGTACTGCGCCCCAAAAGTAATCACCCTTAAATCGTTGGTAAACCAAGCCAGCACTGGCTCCGAAACAAACTGGAACAGCACCGACACCAAAAGGCCGAAACCAGCCGCAATACCAATGCCGCAAGCCAAAGTTTTTTTTGCTCGGTCATACCGCCCCGCCCCAATATTCTGGGCACTGATGGCCGAAACCGTCGAAAGCATTGCCGAAGGCACCAAGAATAAAAAACATATAATTTTTTCCACAATGCCCACAGCAGCCGCGATTTCTAGCCCACGGGAATTGGCTATGGCTGTAATAAACAAAAAAGAAACCTGAATAAAGCCATCTTGGCAAGCCACAGGGATGCCTATAAAAGCAAGGGCCTTGAGTATGCTTTTGTTAAGGCGAAAATCCCGCCTTCTTAACTGAATACCAAAGTTCACCCATTTAGAATAGCGTATGGCCCACAACGCAGCCACAACGCTAAACGCTTGCGACAGTACAGTGGCAAAGGCAGCACCAGCGGCACCCATGTTAAAGCCACCTACCAAAGCAAAATCAAGGGCAATATTCAGCACGCAAGCCAAAGCCACAAAAAACATGGGGCTCTTAGAATCTCCAAGACCGCGAAAGGCCGCCGCAATCACATTGTAGGCTGTAATAAAGGGAATGCCTAAAAAACAGATAGTCAGGTAGCTTTTTGTTTCGGCGACAGCCTCTTTGGGAGTTTCAAGCACACTTACCATTTGAGGGCAGAGCAAAAGCAGTAAGGCCATACCCACTAGAGAAACCCCAATAAAAAGCACTGCGGTGTTTCCTAATATTTTCCCTATGCTCCGTTCCCGATGGGATCCAACCCCCTGACCAATAAGAACAGTAGTTCCCATGGCTAAGCCTACTAGAATAACTGTAATAAAATGCATTACCTGGCTTCCAACCGCCACCGCCGTAATGCCGGCAGCATCCGTCCATTGGCCCACAATAAACAAATCGGCCATGCCGTAAAAGGTCTGTAAAAAATTAGACAGAAGAAAAGGGATGGAAAAAATCCAAATATTTTTAAGTATGCTGCCTTCGTATAAATTTTTTGGCATAAAAGACCTCAAAACGCAGGGATTTGCGCCCATAAGTACAATGTAGAAAAAAGACACACTTTGTGTTTCAGTAGTGCAACATCCTCCGTTTCTTTTTGAATGACCATACTATAAAAGGGGACGCTAAAACTTTTTTTTGGGAATTTTTGCGGACACTCCAAAAATTGGCACAGCTTTTGCATATAGGAGAACGAAAACAAAAACAAGGGCTCCTCTAAAAATTGCTTTGCACTAAAGTGCATCCTGCTACGGCCAGGTCATGGGCCTGCAAGCAGTACCGCGACGCTAGCCTTAGGCAGGATTGGTCAAATGAATTTTTTGAGGTGACCAAAAGGAGCTTATATGAAAAACATGGAAATAGCCCTCTCCGTTGGACTGGTGCTTATCTTAGTTCTTTCCGTGCTGCAAAACGCATAAAAAACTAAGTGAGTCTCGATAACACGAGCTGGAGAACCTCTCTCTGAATATCCTCTGGAGTGCGGTCGGCATCTATGGCCACCACCGCTTCAGGGTATTTTCGGGAAGCTTCCAGGTAACCCTGGCGGACCCTTTCAAAGAAGTCCGCCTTCTCTTGTTCCAAACGGTCTGGCTCCCCGCCACGCTTTTCCATGCGAGCACGCCCTCGGGCCACGTCAATATCCATAACCAAAGTGAGCTCAGGCAAGCAGCCGCCACAGGTAATTTCGGTAAGGTGCTGCACTTCCTCTGCCCCAAGGCTACGACCAAAACCCTGGTAAGCATAGGTGCTCCAGCTAAAACGGTCTGCCAAAACCACTTTGCCCTCTGCCAAAGCAGGCTCAATAACCTCATGAATCAACTGGGCACGAGCTGCATTGTACAGCAAAAGTTCCGCCTTGTCGCTCATGCGGCCCTTAAAAGCAGGGTCCAGAAGCAGGCCGCGAATCCTTTCGGAAATTTCCACACCGCCCGGTTCACGAATCTTGAGGCAGGAGAAACCCCTTTCTTCTAAAGCCGACTTGAGCAAATCCAGCTGGGTACTCTTACCCGAGCCGTCGATGCCCTCCAAACAAAAAAAACGTTTTGCAGTCTTTAACATAATGTAAAGATACCATTTTTTATGGTACCATTTGCAAAAGGCTAACCCTGAAAATGATTTTTTTAGGGGGCATCGCGACCAATAGGGTCCACTAATAGACGATAGAATGTCATTGCGAGGAGCGAAGCGACGCGGCAATCCAGTGAGTATGCTTATCCTCTGTCACCCTGAAACGGAACGTAGTGGAGCGATTACGCCAAAGGGCGAGTGTTGCGGGACTGCTTGCAGGCCCATAACCGAGCCGCAGGCGGAACTGTCCGAAGGACAGCTAGGGTCCATAGGCGAATACCAACCACTAGCCACCAGCCACCAACCACCGTAATTCAATTTTTGTATATTTCACTCTTGTAGAACAATAACCCCGTCGACACCGAGAATAACCATGCAAGATGCAGAGCTGATGCCGTAGGCATCCAAAATGGCCACAATTCCGTAAGGCGAGTATTGCGGCCAAGCAAGCTTCTCCATAATTGAGCCG
>JABUUT010000052.1:9697-10993 GCA_021443045.1 Fibrobacteraceae bacterium | reverse complement strand
TGATTATTTTTTCGGAAATTTCGTAAGCCGTTTTTTCCGGGTAGTACCTTGAATTTCTTGCGGCACTGTCCAGCAGGTTTACGCCAAACCCCTTGAAGTAGTAATTTTCCTGCCCCAATAAATGCAAAAGGGTCGGGAAAATATCCATTTGGTAAACCACCTCGTCGAGGTGGATGTTCCCTTGGATTTCAGGGTCATGGATGATGAGGGGGACGTAGTTTTTCCCGTCAAAATCCAGCTGGTTTTCTGTGGCGAAATTTTGCAGGTCTCTTAAGTTATCGTTTTTTAAAATGGTGTGGTCACCTACGATGACGATGGTGGAATTCTGCAAAGTGGAATCGCTATTGAATTTTTCCAGGAATATGCCGAAAGTGGAATCGGTATGGGAATAGGTTTTTATGAAGTTGCTGATAACGTTCGGAGTGCCTTGGGGAAGGTTGACTTTTGTGCCGCTGTATTTCTCGAAGGGAAGGTGGGTGTCGATGGATATGCCCATGGCAATGAATGGCGTTTTTGCTGTGTCAACGTAGTTCGCCAAGGCTCTGAAAACGGAACGATCTTCTTCCTCGTCGGTTTGAATTTGTTTTTTGTACCCGTAGTTTTTTGTCATCTGCCTTTGATTCCAGACGTTGGTGGGGCAAGGGTTGATGAGTGCCGAATTGTCGTAGAACTCTCCAAGGCCGGGGTATTTGTTGTTGCCGTAGGCGATGCAGGCCGCTTTTTCTGAAATAGGCAATAGGCCTGAATTGACAATCATCTGGCCGTCGCCGGAAACGCCGTATTTTGCCTGGGAAGTGACTTTAGATGCGTAGAGAATGTGGTCGCCCTGAATGAATTTTGAAAAGTTGGGCATGGAATTTCCGAATTTGGGGCTGTTGTCGATGAGCCAACTTTCGAAACTTTCCATCATGATGATAATTAAATTCTTTGAGGCTTTCGTAGGGGGCGTTTGTGGATTGAAAACGGATTGAAAATAAGGGTCTGCAATGTCTTTTTCTGTAAGCTGGATGTTCTCTTCTTTGAATAAACTTGCAAAGAACATTGCAGGTACGTATGCGATGATGTTTTCTTTAGTGATGTAGTCGGCGGAATCGAAAGTCCGCATTCCCGAAGACATCAAGTTCAGTTCCGCATAGACGGTGTAAAAGGGAACTGCATAGAGGCTGAATTTTTGAAATGCCGTGCAGTCTAAATTGAAATTCTTGCGGTTTCGTATGATGGCGTGAGCTTTTGTCCCGTGAGACAGGGGTAGGAAAATGAAAAGGCTGGAAACAAGGATTGCGGTAAATGAGATGA
>JABUUT010000052.1:0-7916 GCA_021443045.1 Fibrobacteraceae bacterium | reverse complement strand
CGCCGTTCAATCCAGCTTTTCAGGGTGTCCACCGCCTCTTCGTAGCTGTCGTAGCTTTCAATGAAGGGCCATGCATCGTCTTTTTGGAGTGTGGGCCATTTCTTAAATTCGTTGTGGGCTGCATTTTGTAATTCTTCAGACTTGCTGTCTATGGAATCTAAAATACTTACAAATGTGCTACGGTTCTTTCTCCAATAGTCTTTTACCAATGCTTTATAATCCTTGTTTTTAAATAAGAAACGGTCCCAGCCATAATTACGAATGAACCATCCTTCGGCGCTTACTTTGTTAGAACTGGATGCTCCATAGGTGAGATCAAAATCCCAAATGGGCCCCATTTTTAATGGGGTAGGACCTGAAGCGTTTTTAACCCACGTGATAAAAATACTTCGACGATATCCATCTAAATTTTTGGAAAATTCCTGAATCCAGTAGTAGCGTACAAAATCTTCAACATCAATCCAGCTGCGTATGGAATCTAATTTGTATATATTTTTTGTCTGTAAAAAATGTTCAAAGTCGTTGATGTGATTTTCCAAAAGGGAGACCGATTCTTGCGAAGGTTCCTTGGGTGAGCAAAATTTAAAAATGTAGCCCATAGACGAGGTGAACATTTGCCCATCGGTAGATGTAAAGGAAGTTTTTTCAAAGAGAAAACTGGAGTCGTTCTTGGGTATGTTTACACGATGCTCAGCCACTTTCACGTGTTCCACCACCAGAAAAATTCCAAGGTATTGGCGGTTGAGATAAAGCTCCACAAATTGGCATTTGGGGTTGTACTCGTCGCCTAAAATTCCCGCCAGTTGGTAGGTTACGTAGTTTCGAACCATGGACTTGTCCCGAAAATTGGGTACCAGGTCCCATTCCTTGTCTTTGGGCATTCCCAGCAAGGGCACCTTGTTAAAAAATTTCAGTTTGTATCCATACTTGGTCATTTCAAAAGAAGAGTTGCCCCGGCCTTTAATGGTGAGTTCCTTTATGGAACTGATAGGTTCTGCTTTCCCATACACCTGCAAATGGGCCGAAATTTTTGTTTCTTTGTCTTTAATGTGGGAAAAATTTTTTGTTTCAATAACCAACCGAGGGAGCTCGGCGTAGGGGTATTCCGCATCGTTTAGAGGCAAGTATTCTGAATCCCACTCTCCTTGAGAACCTTGGCTCCAAATGTCGCAAGAAGCTAGGGTAAAAGTTAAAATGGAAAATAACAGCAGATGGATTTTGAACATCAACTATTTATTTTGGGCTTCTAAGTCTTTTTTAATTTGGGTGGTGCTGACTTCGGGAGTGCGAGGCAAGTATACCACTTCACATTCATCTTTAAGAAAATCGAATTTGCCCTTCCAATCGTCGCCCATCACAAAGGTGTCAACGTGGTATTCCTTTACATCAGTCTTCTTCTGGTCCCAATTTTCTTCGGGAATTACCAAATCTACATAGCGAATGGCTTCCAACAGCTGTTTTCTTTTTTCGTAGCTGAAGTAGCATTTTTTTTGCTTTTGATTCCAGTTAAATTCATCGGTAGAAAGCGCAACAATAAGATAATCGCCTAGGGCTTTGGCTCGCTTGAGCAAGTTAATGTGGCCATAGTGTAACAAATCAAAAGTACCGTATGTGATAATTTTCTTCATAGTTCAAATATATTATTATATTGGGGAAAGGGTTACCTTAAAAAGGGATTTTATTATGAAAAAAGTTTTTATCATGGTTGTAGGTGTGTTTGCTGCACTTGCCTCTGCTCAAAATCCAGCAACAGTTGATTCTATAGCGAATGTGGCCGAAGCTGCCGCCACTCCTGCTGTTTCTGACTCAGCCGTTACCGCTTCCGCTGTTACCGAAGCCGCTCCTGCTGTTACCGAAGTCGCTCCCACAGTTTCCGATTCAGCGGATCCAGTGGTTCAAACGGTTGTTTCCGATTCCGCGGTTCCCGTAGCACAAACTCCGGTAGCCGATTCAACAGCGCCAGTGGCCGAAGCTGCCGCTCCCGCCACTCCTGCCACAGAAACTGCAAACATTCAAGCTGCATCCGATTCTATTGTGGCTTCTCCAACTCCCGCTCAAGATTCCGCCTCTGTGGCGGCTTCCAACGTGGTGCCCCAGTCCTCTGGAATTGCCAGCTGGTCTTGGCGTGCCTGGGTTCGTGTTGCTTCCGTTGTGGCCACAGCCACTTTAGTGGGTGCTGGCATATTTGAAAATTACAAGGCTCAGGAAGATGCAGACCAGTTTAATGACCTTCCTAACGCAAAAAAAACTTATTCCCGATACAAAATGGCTCAAGACCAAATTGATGAGCGTCAGCTGAATCGAAATATTTTCTACGGCATTGCTGCTGGCACGGCAGCCATTGGTTTGCTAACCTTTGTGTTCTAATCGGGAAAAAAATGAAGTTTTTGACTGCTAGTCCATTCCGTGTGTTTTTTGCGGTGGTCTTGGTTTTAACCGCTTTTTCTTTTGGATACATCCCGGGGGAATCTCGGTTTGTATCCTTAGATGGTGACCATGGTATATTTGGCAACCCGGCAGGTGTATCGTCTATTGATACCAAGGGAGCCTTGTTGGACTATCAGTTGGATGATGGAATTTCTGATTTTCGCATAGGAGCAAACCTGGACCATTTGGCTGCAGGTTTTCATTACCAGTGGATGGACCAAGACTACAACGAAGCCCGTTGGAATGTGGTGCACTCTTTTAGTCTCTTTGGCCGAAACCTTTTTTGGGGATCGCGGCTGGAAGCTTTGCGTAGCAGTGAATTTCGTGGTACAGAATGGTCCTGGGATCCTGGTTTTTTACTCCGTCCCTTTACTTTTTTGTCTTTAGGGGCTGCTACAAAAAATTTGGTCTATTGGGGCCCCCAGAATCAAGACCGAATGTACAGCTTTGGTGGTACCCTTCGATTGGGCTCGATTTTTAGTACCAGCTACGACATTGATTTTAATCAAAATTTTGATACCAATACCCAGCGTCTTCTCTTGGAATTTAATTTGTATGGAACCCGCTTGGGCTTTAAAATGCCCTTGTTTGGTAATGATGATGAATACACCCTTTCTTTAACCACCTCTATTGGTTCATACAGCGATGTGGGCATTACCTTCTTTGATGATTATCTTCCAAAACACTGGGCGTGGAGCTATCATTCCTCCCGCAATCCTAATGCATCCACATTCGCCAAAATTATTCGGATTCCTCTAGGTGCCGAAATTGCAGAAGTCGAAGATGATTTTTCCTTTTTTAGCAAGCGGAACATTGGCATTCTTAAGGTGCGTAATTTGTTTGAACACTTGTACCGCGACCTTGCTGCCGGCATGCTGATACTTGATTTTTCGGGATACAAAGGAAACTTGGGTGTCTCCAGTGAAATTAACGTGTGCATTAACAAATACAAGGCTCGAGGTGGCAAAGTAATAGCCTATACCGATGATATTCGCCCTGCTATTATGGTGGCTGCTTCTTCTGCCGATCGCATTGTGGCAGAACCCTCTTCCCATTTAAATTGGAGAGGGTTGGGAGGCTCCTCCATTTTTTATAAAGGATTGTTCGACAAGTTGGGTGTGAAGGTAGAATTTTTACGCCATGGACAGTACAAATCGGCAGTGGAACCATATACCATGGATTCCATGTCTGTAGAGGCCCGCGAAGATCGTGAAAATTTGTACAAAAATATGTGGAAATGGATTCGTCTATATTCTGCCAATCATGTTAAAATGCATTACAATGGGGATTTAGAACAAGCCTATCATGTGCTGGATTCTGTGGCCAACAATCCTATTGTTACTGCTACGGGTGCAAAAAGTGTGGGAATCATTGATACCGTTTTGTATATGGATCAGGTTCCTGCTTATGGTTTGGAAACCTTCTTTGGCTTAAAGGTAGACTATGCCCGCTATGTAACTTGGAACCCCATGGATAAAAAAATCTTTGATGAAAACTGGAGACCGAGAGCAACTATTGCTCTTTTGAATATTGATGGTTCCATTGATTCTAGAATGGAAAAATCAGTGTTGGAATCTCTGCGTCATTTCCCGGAATCCGGAGCCAAGGCTTTGATTGTGCGAATTTCTTCTCCTGGTGGTAGCGCCATAGCTTCCGATAAAATTTGGGCGGCACTTCGGCATATAAGCAATTTGGGAATTCCTGTTGTAGCTAGCATTGGAAGCGTGGGGGCTTCTGGAGGCTACTATATTGCTTGCGGTGCCGATAAAATTTTTGCAGAGCCCTTTTCTTTGGTGGGAAGCATCGGTATTTATGGAGGCAAAGTAGACGTTTCTGGCTTAATGGCTAAAGTGGGCCTTCGCAGTGAAGTGGTAAAGACCCATGAACATGCCGATGCCGAAAGTTTTATGAGGCCTTTTTCCGATGTAGAAAAAAAGGCTTTGCAAGAGTACATGGATGACTTTTACAACCGCTTTACTGGGGTGGTTGCTAAAGCTACGGGAATTCCCCAGACTGTTGTAGATTCTGCCTACGGCGGCGGTCGTGTTATGGTGGGCTACGACGCTCAGAAAATAGGCTTGGTTCACCAATTGGGTAATTTGGATGATGCCATAGCCGAGGCTAAATATAGGGCGGGAATAAACAGCCGAACTGATGTACGGTTGGTGCAAATCAACACGGATAACGGTTTTGTAATTCCTAGTTTGTCGGCAAAGTCTTTTGTAGATTACCTAGGTGAATGGGGTAAAATTCAGCTTTGGGCCGTGGAACCTTCTCTGTGGGGCTTAGAATAGTTTTAAAATTATTATGCTGGCAATAATAGTAACAGTTCTTTCTTGTTTGGCGGTGTCGGCCTTTTGCTCCATTACGGAAGCTTCTTTTTACAGTATTCCTCCATCGACAATTGAAAACTTGGTGCGACAAAAAAGGTTTACTGCCAAGTACATGACCCATGTAAAAGAAAACATAGATCGATACATTGCTTCGGTACTGATTGTAAACACCATTGCCAACACGGTGGGTGCCTCCCTGGCAACAGCCTTGGCTGTACAGCGTTTGTCTACTACGGGCCAAATGCTCATTCCTATTATACTCACGGTACTCATTCTTCTTTTTGGTGAAATTACTCCTAAAACATTGGGCGTTAAACAAGCTAAAATTGTGGCTCCCCTAGTGGCGGTTCCGTTTTACTACATCACCATTGTGCTAGGTTGCACCGGTTTAATATGGCTTTGTCTTACTCTAACTAAACATTGGACTCGTGAAGACGAAGAAAAAAAAGAAGTGAGTATCGATGACATACACAGCTTGGTGAGCCTGGGCCTTAGGGAAGATGTTATTGACCGCCAGCAGTCTGTGGTGATAAAAAATATTTTGTCTTTAAAATCTATTTCGGTGCGCAAAGTGATGACCCCTCGCCAGGTGGTATTTTCTCTTTGTGCCAACAACACCATTGGCGAAACTGTAGAGGAACGAGGCAATTGGCCTTTTTCCCGGGTGCCCCTATACGACAAGGAAAAAGACCAGTGGATTGGCGTGGTACTTCGCCGGGATGCCTACAACAAGTTGGCCGAGGGCCACCGTGAAATAAAGCTTCGCCAGTTGATGCGCCCTCTGCAACTGATTCCCGATAGCCTTACCATAGACAAACTGTTGATGCGTTTTTTAAAACAGCGGGGCCACATGGTGGGGGTTGTTGATGAATGGGGTGCCATTGCTGGTATTGTAAGCTTGGAAGATGTACTAGAAGAAATTTTAGGACGGGAAATTGTGGATGAGTTTGACGAGGCTGTAGACTTGCAGGAACAGGCTCGGAAAAAATCAAAGGCCTTGGCCAGCATGAAAAAGGAGAGACGCAAATGAAAATGAGAATGTGGTTAGTTTCGGTAAGCGTTGTTTTTGTGCTTGTAATAACGGCGGTGGTTCCTTTTGTGGGGCAGTCCGAAATGGCTGAACCTCAAGAGGAGCCTGTAAAAGAACTGTCCTCTTCCCAGTTGCTGGAACTTTTACCTACCATTCGTACCAAACTAGTTGGTGTAAAACAGCGTTATTTTGAAATTTCTGCCGTAGACATTGGAGGGGTCAGGGGCAATGGCTTGGTGGTGACCATGAAAATTAATGATAGCCTTGCCTTAAAGCGCTTTCAGAACGCTCAGTATGTGGAGTATGTAAAGCTGGCCAACTGCCTGGATTCTTCGGAGTCCAAGAAAAAGTTCTATAAAATGGTGGATGTGCTCAGTGGGGTGGATTACCAGTACGTGGATATGTCTGGCGCTGTGGTGGCCTCTTTTAATTTGAACAAAAATTCCTGCAAGAATGTTTCCCAAATGGTGGGTTCCAACAACCTTTTTCAGGATGGGTTTGTAAAAGGCTATCTGATGCCTCTTTTTTGCGAAAGCCCTGCTGGGTTTAAGGGGGAGCGTTGTTCTAAACGGAATGGAGCTGCCTTTGCCTTTAATTCCGTAGACGATCGTTCCTTTGATGAGGTTCAAAACCGAGGTGCTGCGGCCCAAGAGTATATGGCCACCTTGTTCTGTGTGTCCGCAGGCAACATGATGCGATACATGAATTATGTGGAATACTGCTTTTTTAAGGATGGCACAAAACGAGATAGCGCTTGTGTAAAAGTCAGACCTTCGGACTGCAAAAAATAGTTTTTCTTTTCCATTTGTAAAAAATATTCTATTAATTAAGATAATTGATAGAATTGATAGAGTGAAAAAACCGAAAACTATGCACTTTTTTTCAGAAATCATATATTTTATCCCTTGCAAGGGTGCTGAATATCTTCTAAATTTAGTCTCGCTTTTCTAGGAACGCAGGTGTTCCGGAATTAATGTAAAGGATTTACATGAGAACTATTACAGTAAACCCAAAGTCCGTTGCTCGCAAGTGGTATCTTGTTGATGCTGCAGACAAATCCCTCGGTCGCGTTGCAAGCGAAGTTGCTCGCCTCCTCATGGGTAAGCATAAGGCTATCTACTCTCCAAACGTTGATACAGGCGACTTCGTTGTTGTTATCAACGCTGGCAAGGTTGCAGTTACTGGCAACAAGATGCTCAAGAAGGAATACTTCCACCACACTGGCCACATTGCTGGTGAACGCTGGATTAACTTTGCAGACCTCTTGGCCAAGAATCCAACTGCTCCTCTCGAAGCTGCTATTTGGGGCATGCTCCCTCACAGCGCTCTCGGTCACAAGATGGCTAAGAAACTCAAAATCTATGCTGGTGCTGAACAACCTCACGCCGCACAGAAACTTGAAACATACGAAATCAAATAAGAACGGAGGATAAATCTATCGCTACCGCAAAATCCAAAAAGATCTACCGTGGCACAGGCCGTCGCAAGAATGCCATCGCTGCTGTGATTTTGAAGCCAGGTTCTGGCAAGCGCATGATCAATGGTCGTGATTTTAAAGATTACTTCCATTCTGAAGTGCAGAACATGATTGCCAATCTTCCATTTGCTGTTCTCGGCAATGCAGAAGAATGGGATGTAGAAGTAACAGCCCGTGGCGGTGGTATCGCTGGCCAGATGGGTGCTGTACGTCTCGGTATTGCTCGCGCTCTCGTAGCTAACGATGCAGAATCCAAGCCAGCCCTCAAGCATGAAGGCCTCATGACTCGCGATTCTCGTGCTGTTGAACGTAAGAAGTTCGGCCGCAAGAAGGCTCGTAAGCGCTTCCAGTTCTCCAAGCGCTAATCGATTCCGATTCGTTTGCGAACTTGCAAATTCAAAAAACTCCCGGAAATATCCAGGAGTTTTTTTTGTGGAATCTTATCAGTAGTCAGCCATCAGCGGTGTCATCCTGAAGGGCGTTGCCCTGAAGGATCCAGGGAATGTGGTATCAATTATTAATGTTTAATGATTAATGCCTTGTCATCCCGAACGGCACACGCCGTGAGGGATCCAGTAGAATGTCCATATAAATACCAACCACTGATAACTGATTACCAACCACGAACTATCGTTCACCACTTTTATCC
>JABUUT010000051.1:19634-33931 GCA_021443045.1 Fibrobacteraceae bacterium | reverse complement strand
CCCCCTCAATTTTGGTGCAAAAAGCCACCCGGTTTCCATCAGGAGAAATGTCGGGGTGGTATGCTTCTAGGGTGTCGTGAATTTCGACAACAGATGGAACGCCACTGGAATAATCTATGTAGGCTAAGTTTCCTGTGGCATCTTTGCGAAAAACCAATTTTGTATTGTAGGAGCCTATTTTTGAGGCAACTGTGCTAGAGTTGGCAAGAGGAAGAATTCGGCTCTCTGAAACAAACCCGTTTGAGCTAATCCACACAGGGTTTGGAATACGCCCATAGGCAAGACGAAAACCGACATAATTGGCTTTTGTGGACGATGTTACTGTGTAGACGTCTCCGCGAGCGTATAAATTAACTGCTGAGGCTTTATTGCGAAAACTGCCTCCCTTTACCACACGTTCTCCAAGGCTACCTCCATCGGGGGCACCAACATAGTTGCTGAGGGTTGTGTCGCGAAAATGTCCAAGCCAATCGTTTACCCATTCCATTACGTTGCCGGCCATATCGCAAATACCACTGCTTAATTTTAGAGCTTCGGTACATACGGGCTGGGGGGTGTAATTGGAGTTAGCTGCATTCCATCCGTTTTCAGGATCCCATCCTTCTGTAGCAACCAGCGTCCACTCTGCTTCAGTAGGTAACCGATAAGCTTCTTTATCCATTTGTAGGTTGAACCCTTCCAATGAGGTGCAGTTTTTGGCATCGTTGAATATGGCTCTAGAATAAGTGTAGGCAGTGTCTTTTTTTTCTGCCTTACTACGGGCGTTGGCATAGAGTACCGCGTCGTAATAGGTTATTTCGGTGGCTGGTAAAAGAGGATTTTTGCAATTTATCTGTAATCCTGTTTCTTTTTTCATTAGGGTGTTAAATTCGCCACATGTTACCTCATTTTTTTCTATGAAAAAATCGTAGGAAAAAACAACTTTCATGGAAGGTTTTTCCATACTTTTGGCATTGGAATCATTGGTTCCTAGCAAAACACTTTTCCCAGAAGACAACACTTTAACCATATCTTCTGGTAAGGCTTCTTCCTCGTTTGGTGACAAGGGTGTACCGTTATGGCTATCCAAAGAAGAATCACTACAATAACATAAAAGCAAGCTGAGTAAGCAAAAAAGTCTAGTTGGGGTACAAATCATTTTCTTCTCCTTATATAAAATCAGTCAATTACAGCTATCGTTAGCCGATAACAGATAACCACCAGCCCTCCTTCAATCATTCGATTTTACTTTTTCTTCTGTTCAGGATCCTTGCTAAAGTCCCATAAGTCGGCGTCAAAGTTTTTCATCTTTGTTAGGGCTTTTCCCCGAGTGCAAAGTAAAAATCCAATGGCAATGGAACACATGGTGGCTAAAGCCAGGGCTGTGTTGTAGGGCAATCCAAAGCCTACTGGGGCACCTTTCAAATTGGTTGGGCTTACCCATAGTATGTAGGCGCTAACAATGAAAATCATGAACATGCAGGGAAGCAGGGCCACCAGATAGTTTTTCTTTTTACTGCGTAGGTATACTACGGTCACACAGAGGCTGCATACGGCCATCACCTGGTTGCTCCAGCTAAAGTAATTCCACAAAATGTTAAAACCTTCCGGGCTCATGTTGCTCCAGAAAATCAAGATGGCACAAATACCGAATATAGGAATGGTTAGTAAAAGACGGTTCTTTGCCGATTTTTGATCAAAGTCTAAAAGTTCGGCAATAATGAGACGTAAGCTTCTGAGGGATGTATCGCCACTGGTAATGGCGAGAATGATAACTCCTATAACAACTACAACAGAAACCGCTTGGAATGGAATGACTGTGGAGACCAGTTGGCTTAAAACTTTTACACCGCTAGCACCAGAGATGAGTTCTGGCATTTGCTTGTAGATAAACATGCCTCCGGCGGCCCAAATCATGCCAATGAGTCCTTCAAGAATCATCATGCCGTAGAAGGTTTGACGGCCTGTTTTTTCTGTTTTCTCGGTGCGGGCCACGATGGGGCTCTGGGTGCTGTGGAATCCGCTAATGATGCCACAAGCAATGGTTACAAAGAGCATTGGAAATACGGGCTGGCCAGTAGGATGTTGGGTGAAGTTGGAGGCAAGATTAGTAATGGAAATGTTGTCTAGGCAGGCCAGGTTTGGAACAATGCCTATGAAAATGGCTACGGAGGCAATAATAAGAAGCCCACCAAACACGGGATAAATGCGTCCGATAATTTTATCGATGGGGAAGAAGGTGCTTAAAAAATAGTAGACAAAAATAAGGACAACTGCTATCCAGAAAAGTTGTGGGGATACATTATTGCCCACGAGAATAGGGGTGTTGACCAAGGCTGCTGGGGTGTTTGTGAATACGGCTCCTACAAATATTAGTGCTACTGCAATAAGGAGCATTACCAGTTTGGCTGGGCCCTTGCCTAAAAATTTTTGGGCTAGGGCAGGCACGTTGGCTCCATTGTTTCGAATGCTGACCATCCCGCTGAAGTAGTCATGTACGGCTCCGCCCAAAACGTTTCCGATGGGGAGTAAAATAAATACAATTGCTCCAAACTTGATGCCTAGAATCACTCCAATTACGGGGCCGATTCCTGCAATGTTTAAAAGTTGAATCAGGGTGTTTTTCCAATGGGGAAGCACCATGCGGTCTACACCGTCGGGGTTAGATAAAGCTGGGGTCTTTCGGTCATCAGGCCCAAAGATTTTTTCTATAAACTTGCCATAGGTAAAGTAGCCTCCAACGAGAATGGCTACGCCAATTAGAAAAGTAATCATTTTATGCCTTCTTTTTGAAGAAAAACCGCTTCATGAGCATTGGAAAATTTAGTAAAATTGAATGCAGTAGGCCGAGAAAGATGCTTTTCCCCTCCTTTGGGGTTGGCAAATTTGCTATTTTTTGCCCCATGAACGCACAAGATTTATTTAATCGCCTACAGTCGGTAAAACCCGGCAGTGTCCTCTGCAACTATTCCTACGAATTTTGCGAAAGCATATTGCCCAAAATCAACGAAATCAACGAGCTTAAAAAAGAGCGGGATGCAGTGATTCTCGCCCACAGCTACGTGGCCCCCGAAATCATTTTGGGTGTTGCCGACTTTAGCGGCGACAGCTTTAAGCTGAGCCAGGATGCAACCCAGGTAAAAGCCAAAAACATCGTGTTCTCTGCCGTGCGTTTCATGGGAGAGACCGCCAAAATATTGAACCCCGAAAAGAACGTGTACATTCCAGGCCCCCTCACCGGCTGCAGCCTGGCTGATTCCATCACTGGCGAGCAGGTGCTAAAGCTCAAGGAACAGTATCCGGACTACACGGTGGTCTGCTACATCAATACCACCGCCGACGTAAAAGCCGCCTGCGACGTGTGCGTGACCAGCGGAAACGTGATGAAGATTGTGAAGAGCATCAACAACGACAAAATACTCTTTGTTCCCGACCAACTGATGGGTAAAAACATCATCAACGAAATGGAATCTTGCGGTGTAAAAAAAGACATTGCCCTCTGCGATGGCGCCTGCTACGTTCACAAGCAGTACGACCCGGAACTGATCCAGTTCTTTAAATCACAGAACCCCAACTTGAAGGTGGTGAGTCATCCAGAATGCGTGAGCGAAGTGGCGCTCCTCAGCGACTATGTGGGAAGCACCGGGCAAATGGTAAGCTACATCAAGAGCCTGCCTGCCGAAAGTGATGTGCTGCTCCTTACGGAATGTGGCCTGGTGGCCCGCATGCAGTACGAGCACCCCGACAAGCATTTTGTGGGTAGCTGCAGCATGTGCAAGTACATGAAGAGCAACTCCCTGGACAACATTCTTGAAACCTTGAGAAACCCCGAAAAGGCATCCCGCGTGGAACTTGACGAAGAAGTTCGGGTAAAGGCCAAGAAGTGCATCGACGCCATGTTCTACTATGCAGGCCTGTAGACTCTAATTTGGCAGAGACCATGAGTGAGATGGATTAATAAAAAAATTAGGTGAATTTGTATGAAAAAAAATGTTTTTTTGCTGATGCTGGCTGTTTTGATTAGTTCTGTTTTTGCTGCCAAGGATGGTTCCATGGAGGGCTATTGGCCCAAATCTTACTATGCAGAACTGGGTATGGGCATGACGGCCTCCAAAGGTGACATGAGTGAGCGAATTTTGAAACTCAAGTCGGAGGATGGAGAAAAGGAAACGGTTCATCCGGCAGCCTTGAATCTTATGGGTTCGCCCAATTTGGCACTTGGTGCCAACATTGCCCAATTTTCTTTAGAGGCCAACTTTATGTATTGGCAGTACGTGGAACTACTTGGTGGATTTCCCACAGAAGATGTGGAAGACGAAGTGAGAATGCTTCGGGTGGGTTTTAATGTTATCTATAATTTCTTTTTTCCCGATTTTTTCCAAGCGGGTGCTGGGTTAGGCTACTCCTACTACAATATAAAAACAACCAACAATGTATTTGACAGTGAAGCCAATCGTAGCAATTCCGAATTGATGGGGTCTGCGTTTAATATTGTCTTGAACATGCGTTACTATATTAGCGACAATTTTGCCTTGGTACCGGCAATCAAGATATACGAAGCCTGGTTCCATACCATTTATACCGACAAGGGTGGAACTTGCGATTTAAGCAGCAATATTTGGCAAACCTTTGTGTCTGTTGAGATGAACCTCCATTTTCAGTTTTAGGGCACCTCTAAAAATTTATTTTTAGAGCAAGTCTTATAAATAATTTCTAAATTTGGGCTCATGAAAAAGTTATTGGTTTTGTTCTCCCTTTTGGCAACAACCCTTTTTGCAATGGACGAAAATGGTTGGGCCTCCACTTACGAATCCATTGCCGCATTCGATTCTAAAATTCCTGTTTACGGCAATCGCCCAGGCTATGTGAAGCCTATTATCAACAATCTGGGAAACGTGCTGAACAGCAACTGGTATGTAAGTTCCAGCGTTCCGGCACACCCTTCCTTTGAAGTGGGGCTTCCTGTGGCTCTAATTCCCATAGGCAGTGACGATCAAACTTTTAAGGAAAATGGCCTGGAAGTTCCCACCATCTTTGGAACCCACGCACAGCGTGGCCCCGATGGAGCTCCTATCTATGATGGTATAATATATGGAAACGAAACGTTGAACGGTCTTGGGGTTTTTACCTACCCCTACCTACAAATAGGTGTCGGCTTTTACCACGCTCGTGCCATTTTGCGTGGAATGTATTTACCATCCGTTAGCAACCTTAAAGGGTTCAGCCTTATGGGTTTTGGTTTGCAATACAGCTTTGGACACTTCTTTCAGTACATGCTCCCTGCTGCAGCACAACCTTTAGACGTAAGCCTTGTTTTTGGCTACAACTCCAGCAGCATTGGATACCAGCCTGACAAATACGAGGGACAATTGGATTTAGATGTTTCTGCCTTGACCTTTGATGTGGTGATAGGATACCGCCCCATCAGCCTTGTAGAAGTGATGCTCACTTTAGGCTACCAAAGCGCCGAAATGAAATCCTCAGGCCATTTGGTTTCTCACGATGAAGGGTTTAATGGGAGGGAAATTAATCCTGACATATCTGTAAAGGGAAACAATGGCTTTAAGTTTGGCCTAGAAGTTGCCTTCCAGCTTGGCTCTAGTTTCCATCCTGTTGTGGGTTACGATTATGCTGGCAAATCCAGCTTTACCACAAATATTTTGTATGTTAAATATCAATTTGGCACCGATAAGACTCCAGATGAAATTGCCAAGGAAAAAGGTTACAACAGAAACGCTTCCAAGGAAGAACTAAAAGAAGAAATTGAAGAGAACGCCACACAGGATGATGTGGTAAAAGACGAAACTGAAGAAAATATGCCAGAAGAAACGGTGACAGAGGAAACAGTTTCAGAAAGTGCTGCAGGAGAAACGGCACCGGAAGATTCTGTGGAAAATGAACAACCTCTGGATGAGCCGTAGTTAATACCCAGCCCATTCGGCGGCAATGCTGGGACTTGCCTTTCGAATTTTTTCAGCTTCTTCGCTAGAGTCTGCTAGAGCGATATCCCCACTTTTAATACAGGCTTTAATATCTTCAAAAGACTTGGGCCTTTGGCTATAGGGCAGCTTGTCGCCTGGAACCTTGCAGGGGGCTTCCAAGGCCACTTTGGTCTTGTCTTTTACGGGGCTGTATTCTCGGGCGGCTGGAATTTCATAGAACTTATCTTCTTCGGGGCACCAAGCCGTCAATTTTTTTCCGTAGACGCATCCTGAATCTAAACCGATGAATCCCGGAATATTAACAAAGCCTTTTTTAGCCCAGTGGCCAAAAACCACCGTCTTGTGCCACTTCACTTGTTCAAACCAGGGAATATCGTTCCACAAGCGAACCGAGAGAAGTACCTTTGGATCCATGTCTTCTAGTTTGCTTTTTCCGGGCTCTAAGCCGGCGTGTACCAAAAGAGCGTGAGGAGTGTCCCGCCACAGGGGCCAATCCTTCACAATGTTTCGAATCCAAGTCCATTCCTCCAAACTAAGTCGGGCAAAACGCCCCCGCTGCTTTTCCGTCCACTCGGTTTGTGGCACTTCCATCATTCGAATCAGGTGTTCCTCGTGGTTGCCGCGCACTGTGAGAATGCCGTTGTCCTGAATAAATTTCATGGCCCGAATCATATCGGGGCCCTTATTGATAATATCGCCAGTTTGGTAGAGGGTGTCCTTGCCTTTTACAAAACCAAAAGCATCTACAATGCGCTCCAGTTCGTCGGCACAGCCGTGAATATCGCCAATGTAAAGCGTGCGACTCATAGACCAACGGCCTCGCGGAGTTCCCGCAGCTCACCACTTGTTAGTTCCCGGTATTCGCCGGCAGGCAAATCTCCAAGTTCTATGTTGCAGTAGGTTACTCGCTTTAAATCTTTAATTTCGTAGCCCACAGCCCGCATCATGCGGCGAATTTCACGGTTCTTGCCTTCGATGAGCACCAGTTCGGCGTATCCATTTTCCAAATAGATGTCGGTGGCAAAGGCTATTTCTTCTTCCTTGTCGCCGTTTTCGTAGTCTGCAATATCTACTCCATCTACCAGCTTTTGTGCAGCGGCTTCAGACAGCAGCTTGGTAGTCCACACAAAGTAACTGCGAGGTATTTCGTAACTGGGGTGGGTGAGGCGGTGTAAAAGTTCTCCATCGTCGGTAAACAAAAGTAGCCCCCGGCTTTGCAAATCAAGCCGACCCACATATTTCAAAGTCTGGAATCCGGGGGGCAGAAAATCGTAAACCGTCTGCCGTCCCTGAGGGTCTTCTTTGGTGCACACGCATCCAGGAGGTTTGTGGAACAAAATAGTTTTTGTCTTGGTGGGAAGCTTCAGCTTTTTACCATCCACCAAAACCTGATCCTTGTCTTCGTCAATTTGATGACCAAGGTCGGTAATTATTTTGCCGTTCACCATCACTTTGCCTTCGGCAACCAAAATGTCGGCAGACCTTCGGCTGGCGGCCCCACAAAGTGAAATAAATTTGTTAATTCTCATTTTCGCCTTCTGTGGAGCTTTTCTTAAGCCATGGTGGAAGTTTCTTTTCTTTGGGCTTGGCTGGTTCTTCGGGCAGAGGTGGGTACAAAACGCCAAAACGAATGCCGGCGGTGCTAATCTTAAAACAGTCTACCCTCAATTTTTCTAGTAGGGATTTAAGCCAAAATAGGCCGCAGATAATCACTTCGTGCCGCCCGTTTTCTAGGCCTGGCAACATGGCGCGAAGTTCCTTGGAAAGGTTTGAAATGCGGGTGGTCACTTGTTCCAAATCCCCCAGGTTCATTTCTAGGCCTTCAATAGACTTGTAGTCAAATTTTTGTTTGTTCAAAAACACCATTGCCAGGGCCGTGCCTGTGCCGCCAATTAAATATACTTGGTGCTTGGTAAGGCCCTTAAAGCTTACTTCCTTAAAAATCTCTTTAGTGAATTTTTTGTATTCGGGGCCTGGAATGGGGCCCATCTGCTTGAACATCTTTAGGGCTCCCACCGGAATCGAAATGGAATTCTGTCCGTTGGAAAGTTCCGTGGAACCGCCGCCAATGTCAATGGTCACAATGTCTTCGTCGTGCCATTCTTTTACGGAGCGGAAGGTGAGCTTGGCTTCTTCTTCGCCGGTTATTACCCGAGGCTTTACCCAAACCGCCTTTTCCACCGCCTCAATCACTTCGTCGGGGTTTTCTGCACGGCGCATGGCTTCTGTCATGAGCACTTCTTTTAGGGAGGCTCCCAGCGCATGAACATCCTGGCGGAATTTAACCATAATTCTGGAAAGTTCCTGAATACGTTCCGGGGTAATGGCTCCATGTTCGTAAATGTCTTCGCCCAAACGGCAGACTTCTACCTTTTGAAGCTTGGGAACTAAGGTTTCTTTGGCTTCGTCGGAAATTTTTTCAAAGGCCGCAATGAGTAGAATGCAACTGTGGCTTCCTATGTCGATGGTGGCTAAAAGTTTATTGTCCATGTTAGCCTGCGTTTTAGTTGTGGCTTGTTGCAGAACCGTTGTCTGCGGGGTTTGAAACTTCGCCAGATTGATTTTCGCCAGGCTGGGCTTCGTTAGACTGGGCTTCGCCTTGGATGGATTCGGTCTTTGGTTTTAACATTTGTTCTTTTAGTTTGCTGGCCAGGTTGCCAGGGTGTGTCAAAAATTCCTTGGCAAAGGCAATGGCTTCTTCCACAACAGAATCGGGGTGCTTTCCACTCCAACTGGCAACCAAATTTTCGGTGTCGGAACCTAGGGGCTTTTTCTCGCGAATCTCTTGGCCCATTTTTACGGCCAAAAGTAAGCCCAGTTCAAAGGCGCTAGGTTTTTCTTTGCCTTCCACCATTTTTTCGATGCGGGCAACTCGTTCCTCAAAAGGAACTTTTTCCAAATCGGCAAGGTCTTTTTCTGAAATCATAGGCTGAATTTAGAATTTTTTGTGGGGCTTGGGTTAGCTTGAGGTTGGAGTGGCTCCAAAAAAAGAAACCCGCCAACGAATTGGCAGGTTTCCTTGAAAAGCTTTGAAAGAATTACTTCTTGGCAGGAGCTTTCTTAGCAGCAGGCTTCTTAGCAGCAGCTGGCTTCTTGGCGGCAGCTGGCTTCTTAGCAGCAGCTGGCTTCTTAGCAGCAACTGGCTTCTTAGCAGCAGCTGGCTTCTTAGCAGCAACTGGCTTCTTGGCAGCAGCTGGCTTCTTGGCAGCAGCTGGCTTCTTAGCAGCAGCTGGCTTCTTAGCAGCAGCAGGCTTCTTGGCAGCGGCTGGCTTCTTGGCAGCAGCAGGCTTCTTAGCAGCAGGTTTCTTTGTTGTAGCCATTTTTTTTCTTCCTTTTTTGAGGGTTAATGTTTTGATGACTATAAAATAACTCTTTTTTCACAAATAATCAACACTTTTTTAAAAAATTTTTCATTTTTTTTTAAAAGGGTCTTGACAAGGATTTTTTGCAGTCTTTTAACCCTTTAAAAAATTAAATGTTAATTTGTGTGTAATTTATGCGTGATTTGTGAACTATTGGCTCAAAAAAGTTTATCTAGAACCGTAAAATTATCAAGGCTTTTAAAAGCATAACTCTATAAGTATTAATAGTTTAACGATTTTAAAGTTTCTCGTTTACGGCCTCAATGTACTTGCGAAAACCTTCTACTGCAGCATCATAAATGTTGGCAAACTTTGTGGCGAAGGGTGGGTTTTTCCCTAAATGCATGCCTAAGGCATCGTGCATAACCAACACTTGCCCGTCTGTAAATTTTCCGCCTCCAATGCCAATGGTGGCTGCAGATACTTGGTTGGTAATCAGTGTTCCTAGACTTTCGGGAATGTGCTCCAGCACTATTTCAAAGCAACCCATATTGTCGCTAGCCTTAGCGTCGGCGACAATATTACGGGCTTCTTCCTCTGTTTTTCCTTTTTGGTGAAAGTCTTTTGCCGTTTGGGGTAGAAGCCCGTGGTGGGCGCACACCGGTATTCCCTTTGAAATCAAAAATTCCCGTACGCCCACCGGGTTGCCCTCGATTTTTACCGATGAGGCGCCCAGGTCCATAAAACGTCGGGCGTTGTCGTAGGCGGTTTGTGGGTCTTTGTCACTCAGGAAGGGCATGTCGGCTACCACGTGGGTGTTGGGGGCGCCTCTACATACGGCTCCCACAAAAATGAGCATTTCTTCCATGCCAATATCGCTTGTTTTTTTATAGCCCAACATGGTGTTTGCTAAAGAATCGCCTACAAGAATCTGATCAATGCCTGCGTTTTCGGCCATTTGTGCAAAGGCGAAGTCGTAGGCTGTAATCATTGAAATTTTTTTTCCAGCAGTCTTTTTTTCTTTTATTTGTTCTGGGGATAGCATAGTTTTCTAACCTCTTGTAACCACGAGAGAGAATTTAGCTCTTTTAGGTATCCAATGTGGTTTCTCAAGTAACTGATAAGGGCGTTTTCCACACCTGTTTTATTACACAGTTCGTTTCCCTTGGCCAAGTTCCAAAAGTCTTCCAAGGTGGATTGCCTGGCTCTGGGCTCTTTTGTACCTAGGCAGTTGTGGCAGATTACGCCACCGCTTTCTGGGTGAAAATCAGCCGCGGGGCCTGTCATTGGGGCTCCGCAAGTGGTGCATGTTTCTAAATCAAGTTGGTAACCCCACAAGTCGCAGGCGGCGTGGAGCCATTTAGAAAAAATAGTGTTGGAGGGGTTTGCCTCATCCATTTGGGCCAAGGCTTCACGAAGGAGCATAAATTCGTTTTCCAGGGGAATGCCTGCTGGGGCGTACTTCATTACCATTTCGGCCATCACCAGAGCACAGGCCAGCGACTCCAAATTTTCACGTACATGGGAATGCCATGAAATAAGGGTGGCTTCTTTTACAAACAGCAATTCCGCATTGGGCCTATCTCTATATACAATTTCGCAGAGGGAAAGAGGGTCGAGAACCCCCTTGAAGGCCGACTTTTCCTGCTTGCCCCCCTTAAGAATAAACGACAACAGCCCGTTGGATTGCGTTAAAACTCTCACAATCCATGATGAATCGCTGTAACTATAGCGATGCAGTACAATGGCAGCTGTTTTAATCAAGGCTTGGTGGCTGGATTATTCTTTAGGAAAGGGTGGCCAGCCTAGTTTTTGCCCGCCCACCACGTGGAGGTGGATGTGAAACACGGTTTGGCCGGCATCTTCCTTGCAGTTGAACACAAAGCGGGCGCCAGATTCTTCGAGGCCCAGTTCCTTGGCAATGCGTTGGCCCTGGTAGAGCATTTTACCCATTAATTCACAATGGGATGCCTCCATTTCCATTAGGCTGGAAATGTGTTTTTTGGGGATTACCAAAAAATGGACTGGGGCCTGGGGGGCGATGTCGTAAAAAGCGAACACATCGTCGTCTTCGTAGATTTTTTTAGAAGGGATTTCACCCTTTGCAATTTTGCAAAATAAACAATCAGACATACATATAATATACAAAATTTTGAATATTTCCCTTTACTGACATGCTTTTGTCAAAAAATAATTGTTAAATTAAGAACTCACATTTGCCGTAACTATTACATAGTTCGGCCAAGGTGAAGGGTGTAAAAGCCCTGTACAGTAACGATTCAGGCTGCTTTCGGGCGGCCACAAAAAAATGGAATAGATATATGGATTTTTCTGCTGTTATTGCTGAAGAACTGAGTATTGAAGTATGGCGCGTTCAAAAGGCGCTGGAACTGATGGAACAGGGGGGCACGGTCCCATTTATCGCCCGCTACCGCAAAGACCAGACGGGTACCCTGGATGAAATTCAGCTTCGGGATATTTCTCACCGAAAAGAGTATTTGCAGGAACTGATGGACCGCAAGGAAACCATCTTGAAGAGCATTGAGGAACAGGGCAAGCTCACTCCTGAGCTGAAGGCCCAGATTGAAGCTTGTAAAGACAAGACCATTCTTGAAGACATTTACGCTCCCTACAAGCCAAAGAAGCGCACTCGCGCCACCATTGCCAAAGATTTTGGTCTGGAACCCCTGGCCCGCCTTATGGAGGCTCAGGAACCTTCCACCAACACAGCCGAAGAAATTGCACGCATCTACCTTTCCGAAGAAAAGGGCCTGTCCGACCCCAAGGCTGCCATTCGTGGTGCCTGCGATATTTTGGCAGAAGAAGTGGCCGACAATGCCGAATTCCGCCAGTATCTTCGCACTCAGGTTGAAAAGACTGGCGTGATGGTTTCCAAGGTGAAAAAGGAATTTGAAAAGCAAGAAACCAAGTTCAAGGATTACTACGACTTTTCTGAACCGGTGTCTAAAATTCCAAGCCACCGCATGCTGGCTCTTCGCCGTGGCGAAAAAGAAAAGGTGCTCCGCCTTTCTATTGAAGTGGAAGACACTTCCATGGTCTCTTATTTGCAAGGTAAATTTATCAAGGGTGATTCCATTTGGAAAAATTACCTGGATGACATGTGCAAGGATGCCTGGGAACGCCTTCTTAAGCCAAGCATGGAAAGCGAGGTGCGCCTTATTTTGAAAGATGCTGCCGAAGAAGAAGCTTTCAAGGTATTCAGCAAGAACCTTCGGGATGTGCTTTTGGCTGCTCCCGCTGGCCACAAGGCTGTGCTGGCTCTGGACCCTGGTTTCCGTACCGGTTGCAAGGTGGCTGTGCTTGACGAAAACGGCAAGTTCATGGACCACGGCATTATTAAGCCCCACGAACCTCACAACGACAAGGCCGGAGCCGCCGTTTACCTGATGCAGCTTATTGACAAGTATAAGGTAGACCTTATTGCCATTGGTAACGGTACCGCCAGCCGCGAAACGGATGCTTTCTGCTCCGAAATGGCTGTAAAGTTCAAGGGCAAGGTTCCACCTCGTGTTATTGTAAGCGAGGCTGGTGCTTCTGTTTACTCTGCTTCCATGATTGCCATTGAAGAATTCCCCAAAGAAGATGTGACCACTCGCGGTGCCATTTCTATTGGTCGTCGCTTGCAAGACCCATTGGCTGAATTGGTAAAAGTGGATCCCCAGTCTATTGGTGTGGGCCAGTACCAGCACGATGTGAACCAGCGTGAACTGAAGAAGCGCCTAGACGAAGTAGTGGAAAGCTGTGTGAACCAGGTTGGCGTAGATGTAAACTCTGCCAGTGCTCCACTGCTTTCTCATGTGGCTGGCCTTTCCAAGACTCTCTCTGAAGCTATTGTTAAGTACCGTGAAGATAACGGTGCCTACGCAAGCCGCGAAGACTTGAAGAATGTAAAAGGCTTTGGGGCCAAGGCTTTTGAACAAGCTGCAGGCTTTATGCGCATTCCTGGTGCGGAAAACCCACTGGACGACAGTGCGGTTCATCCCGAAAACTACGGGCTGGTAGAAAAAATGGCCGAAGCTGCCGGTGTTGCCGTAAAGGAACTTGTGGGAAACGCCGAAGCGGTAAAGGCTATTAAGGTAGACGAATTCCTCTCCGAGGAAGTGGGTAAGGCTACTTTGGAAGACATTATGTCTGAACTTCAAAAGCCAAGCCGCGACCCTCGCAAGGAATTCCGCTATGCCAAATTTGATGCTCGTATTCAGACCATCAATGACCTTATTACAGGGGCTTGGATGGAAGGTGTGGTAACCAATGTGGCCAACTTTGGCGCCTTTGTGGATATTGGGGTTCACCAAGATGGCTTGGTACATGTTTCCGAAATTAGTGACAAATTTGTGCAAGACGCAAAGACTGTGCTCACAGTAGGTGATGTGGTAAAAGTTCGCGTGGTGGCCGTAGATGCTGGTCAAAAACGCATTAGCCTTTCCATGAAGCAAGAAACTGCCGAAGGAGACAACATTGCTGGTGCGGGAGCCAAGGGCCCTCGCGGTCAGCGCGTGGGTGGCCCTCGTGGTCGCGACAATCGCGGTTTTGGCGGTGGTCGCCCTCAGGGTGGCATTCAGGGGCACGCTACTATTGCCGACCTTAAGGCAAAAATTGCCGGCAAGGGCAATTTTGGTGGCCCTCAAGGCAACCGCAAGCCGGCTCCAGCTCAACCGGCCAAGATGAATTCCCTTCTAAAAAATATGAAGAAAGGTTTTTAAACTTAGGCACTTTAGGTTAGCAAAATTTTCCTCGCAAAAAAACGACCGGTATTTGCCGGCCGTTTTTTTACGCATTGTCATTCCATATTAAAAGTGTGACTACTCGACATTGTCATTCTGAACAACGCGAAGAATCCAGTGAATGTGGTACCAATTATAAATGGTTAAAGTTTAATGATTAAGGCCTTGTCATCCTGAAGGGCATAGCCCTGAAGGATTCACGAGTGTGTTTAATTGTTAATGATGGGCGATTAATGATTAACATATGTGTCATCCTGAACGGCATAGCCCTGAAGGATCCAGTGAATGTCCATTTAGACGGTAGAACGGACCTTTGGTCCTATAGACGA
>JABUUT010000051.1:1963-17776 GCA_021443045.1 Fibrobacteraceae bacterium | reverse complement strand
AAAAGGAACTTCTGATATTGATGATTCAAGCATCTACAATCCTTCGGCAAATACTCTTATCGACAATCGCGATGGTCAGACCTACAAGACGGTGACCATCGGCACCCAGACCTGGATGGCGGAGAACTTGAACTACGAATACAACGAGGGAACTGCCAAAAGTTATTGCTACAACGACAAGGCTGACTCCTGCACCAAGAACGGTCGCTTGTACACCTGGGCTGCCGCCATGGACAGTGCCGCCCAGTTCTCGATGGCGGGCAAGGGCTGCGGTTATGGCAAAACCTGCTCCCCCAGCGGCACCGTTCGGGGCGTATGCCCCGAGGGCTGGCACCTGCCCAATGACACCGAGTGGAACACCTTGTGGACAGCTGTGGGCGGAGCCAGTACCGCGGGTACAAAGCTGAAATCCACTAGCGGCTGGTACAACGGTGGCAACGGTACTGATTCCTACGGCTTTTCTGTTCTTCCTGTGGGCTACCGCCAAAGCGATGGTAGCTTCAGCGGTGCCGGCTACTACGCCTACTTCTGGATTTCTACCGAGAACGATTCCAACTACGCGTACTACTGGGACTTCTACTGCGACTTCGACAACGTTGGACATTACATGGACTACAAGGACTTCGCGATTTCCGTCCGTTGCCTCAAGGACTAGCTGGTTATTACGCATAAGGGCACCTCTAAAAATGATTGAAATCAATGCTAGAGGAATCATTCTATCTTCTTTTCATATTTTGACACTCATTTGTTGATTTCCTCCCCCAAAAAGTTTCTTTAGAGTAGTTATATTATTCCATGAAATAAGAGTATTTGCTCTATTCTTGTAATCGAAACCTAGACAATTTCAGAATGCAAGAGAGTAGGCAAGGAACTCACGTCCCGATTGGGGCGTGGGTCGTTGTTGCTTGCTTTGCATTTAGGTTATGTCTAGGACCTCGATTACGGTGAGTACGGCGATTCCACGCCTTTTTTTATCGGGAGATCCAATGTCCACTATACGCGACAATACCTTCGACATTCTTAAGGGAATAGCCATTCTTGCTGTAATCATTGGCCACTGCGAGATTCCGAGATTTTGGGGCACAATCATCAGCTCGTTCCACATGCCCCTGTTCTTTTTCGTCTCGGGGTATTTTCTCAAAACCCGCCCGCTGGCAGAGGAAATCCGATTGAGCGCAAAACGCCTATTGGTCCCATACGGATTCACCGCTTTGTTCATCTGCGCTTTTGCCTTCTTGGAAGACCTGCGCCATATATCCTATGCGGATGGCTCCTACACACAGGGAGTCGTTTTCGCCTATTTACTTGGACTCAGATACGACACTGGAATTTTTTCGAATGGGTCTCCGTCACAAGTCGGAGTCCTTTGGTTCGTGCTGGCCCTTTTCTGGGCAAGACTGGCCGTAGTGTCGCTCTTGAACTATACAAAATCTATTTCACTTCAAATAGCCCTGGTCACAACGGTCGCCTTCGCAGGAATATTCTTGTATAAAATTATTCCTTCACCCTTTTGCATTTTACAATCCCTGCCAGCAATAGCGTATGTCTATGCCGGCACCCTACTGCGGAGATTCGAGTTTTTCAACGGCTCCGCACTTCGTCACTGGTTTCCGTTTCTTTCCCTTATCTGGCTTTACTGTCTCGCCTATTCCTTCACCGGTATGGCGGGAGTTTCTTTTGGATCGGGTTTCATCCTTGATTTTTTCGGAGCACTAGGGGCAACGGCAGTGCTGTTCGTTCTCGTAAAATTCGTAAGCACCAAGGCCGAGGACAATACTGCGGAATCCAAAGCAAGTGGCTTTTGGCGTTTTGTGAATTTCTGCGGACGCTACAGCCTGGTTCTCTATTGCGTTCATTCCGTTGAATACTCGACATCCAATTGGAAAGCCTTCGCACTCCTCAACCACATACCTTTGGCTCATTACACGTTGTTCCAAACCAGTATTTGCATAACGATTGCCGTAGGGTTTACACTTGTGCTTTTGAGAATAAAGCCCATACGCGAAAACATATTCCAAATCCACGATTCCAAAAAATAATTGGGTAATCGTCGTTTTTTCGTTTTAACTGACACATGAGCTTAAAAAAGGTTAGACTATCATTCCAACTTGGAGTGTTCCGCTTTGGGATAATGATTTAAAAATTTTTTGTGCTCTATGGACTGGAACAGCATATATTAACAATGTGCTTCCAGTCCATTCTGGTTTTAGAGACGGGAGGCCGGATCGAACCTCGGGGTAGGATAGACCGGAAGCACAATTACAACCTTCTATTCCACTGAAGCGAGGCTCTTGGGCCTCGCTTCTCTTTTTTAGAGGTGCTCTTTAATTTTGGATAAATGAATCAAAAAAAATACCCGGGGCCTTGACCCAGGGTATTTTAAATTCCTTTTAACTTTTGTATCAATCCTTCCAGAACCAGATGCCGTCTACTCCTTTATGATTTTCGTAGAATTGCTTTTCATAGGCTTTCAGGCGGGAATTAGGCCAGTATTCGGTGCAGAAACCTACGGTAAAGAAAATCTGTACTTCGTTGGAAGCCTCGCTACCGGCTTCGTTGCCCACAGGCAAAGACCATTCGGTGTAGTCGGTTACGCCATTCACGTCTTCCCACACAATGCGAACTTGGCCGTAGGTGGTAAACATCATGTCTTGTGGAATGTAAGCAGAAACAGACTGCACATCGATGTCGAAATGAACGGTGTCGATGTAGGTTGTATCCTGGTCGTAGTAGCGAAGCCAGCGTACCTGATAGTAAAGTTTCTTGGTGTATTCCTTGGGCTTGTAGTCGGAGAAGAGCACGGCGTTGTTGGGAACGTCGGAAGACAGGGTTAAGTCCAGGAACTTGGTTTTGGTGGTGTCGTTGTCTTCGTACTTGTACATCATGGTAGAATTCACTTCGAAGGAGTCAATCACGGTTCTAGACTTGGTGATGTAATCCAAGGTGGTGGTATCCACGCAAATGTCGAGGTAGGTTCTTATTTGCCCTGTAATCTTTGGAACCGTGAAGGAAATGTCTTCGCGGTATTCGGCAGACTTGGTTACCAGAACTTCGTTGGAGTATTCGGAAACGCCGTCGGCATCAAATGCTCTTACGCGGTAGTACCGTTCGGCATTTTTAAGACCATTGAGAATGTAGCGGGTGGAGTTGCTGTCGGGCTTGTCTTCCAAGCGAACCCACTTGCCTGTTGGATCCATGTATTCAATCTCAAAGCCGGAGGCGGGGCGGTCGGCAAGGCGGGAGTATTCCCATTCCAAAACAAACACGCTGGGTGCTACACGGTAGGCTTGGAGGTTTCCTGGAATTGGAAGGTCGGCTGCAACTTCGCCTGCTGTAGAATCGGGAGAGCCTTCTTGGCCACCCTTTTCGGTGATGTAGATGTCGGAGGAGAATTGTCCGGTTTTGCTACCAACGTAGGCCGCCACGCGGTAGAAGTGGTCCAGTCTCTTTTTGCCTTTGAGCACATACTTGTACACGCCTTGGCCACTGGTACCTTCTTTTTTCCAAACGCTGTTTTCCAAATCGAGAACCTGAACTAGGAAGCCTTCCTCATCACCACCAGCAGGGGTGTATTCCCAGGTGAGGAGCCATGTGCTGTCTGTCATTTGGGATACTTTCAGGTTGGATGGAACAGAAAGTTCTACAGCGTCTTCGTCGATGTCTTCAGAGGCATCGCTGGAGCTGGAAGAGGATGTTTTTTTGGAAGAACTGCTGGTTGTTTTCTTGGAACTGGAGCTGGTGTCTTCGTCATCGTCGGCGGATACGGAAGAATCGCAAGCGGTAAGTGCCATGGCACCGGAAAGCAGTGCGCCCAGCACTACTGTAGAAAACCATTTGTAAGTTCTCATAGGAAATCCTTCTTTAGAAATGATTGTAAACTTTTCCAAAGATAAATTTAGTTTTTTTTTGCTTTTTCGTAAAAAATAATTTTGAATTTCTTAAAAAATAGGGGAATTTGGCTTACTATTACGCAGGTCTTTGTCATTCTGAGCCGAAGAATCCAGTGATAGTCCATACGAGCACTACCCACTGGATTGCCTCGTCGCTACGCTCCTCGCGCAATGACAGCCTGACACTGATAACCGACAACTAACCACCACAACTCGCCAAGACTTGTGAAACGGGACTGCTTGCAGGCCCACTTCCAAGTCGCAAGAGTTGGCAGCTCCGCTGCAACCACCGTTTACTAACTACTAAAAAAAGCTCTCGGTAAAACCGAGAGCTTTTTGACAAAGCTATTGGCATATTACCAATGGGCGAGTCTTAGGCGCGGGCGCGGGCCTTGTCTCCGTACTTCTTGATGAGCTCTTCCTGGATGTTGCGAGGTACTGGAGCGTACTTGCAGAATTCCATGGTGAACTCAGCCTTACCCTGAGTCATGGAGCGAAGGTCGGTGGCATAACCGAACATTTCGGACAGAGGAACTTCGGCAGTGATTGTGGTCATGCCCAGTTCTTCACTTGTACCAACGATGTTACCACGGCGCTGGGAAACGTTACCCACAACGGAACCCTGGAATTCTGTTGGAGTTTGGATTTCAACCTTCATGATAGGTTCGAGAATTTGGGCCCCAGCCTTTTCGAAGGCTTCGCGGAAGCCCATGCGGGCGGCAATCTGGAAGGCCATATCAGAAGAGTCAACGGGGTGGAATGCACCGTCGGTCACTTCCATTTCGATACCCACAACAGGGAAGCCTATCAAGGAACCTGCTTCCATGCAGCTCTGGAAACCCTTGTCGCAAGAAGGGATGTATTCCTTAGGAATACGTCCACCTACAACGGAGTTCACAAAGTTGTAAACCTTTTCGGAGTCGCCTTCTACAGCCATAGGACGCATAATGCCCAGCACCTTAGCGAACTGGCCGCTACCACCGGTCTGCTTCTTATGAGTGTATTCGAACTTGGATTCGCGGGTGATGGTTTCGCGGTAAGCCACCTGAGGAGCACCAGTCTGAACATCTACCTTATATTCGCGACGCATACGTTCGATGTAAACGTCAAGGTGGAGTTCGCCCATACCCTTGATAATGGTCTGTCCGCTTTCCTTGTCCACTTCCACCTGGAATGTGGGGTCTTCCTTGGTAAAGCGGTTGAGGGCCTTGGAGAGGTTTTCAAGATCGTCACGGTTCTTGGCTTCAATCACAAGTTCAATCACTGGGTTAGGAACGTGCATGGAAGTCATGTTGTAGTGGCTCTTGCCATCGGTAAATGTAGTACCGGAGGCACAGTCGATACCAAACAGGGCAACAATGTCGCCTGCACCGGCTTCGGTAATATCAACCATTTCGTCGGCGTGCATACGAACCAGACGGCCCACAGAAACCTTCTTGCCAGTTGCCATGTTCACAATGGCGTCGCCCTTCTTGATGGTTCCCTGGTATACGCGGATGTAGGTGAGCTGGCCATAGCGGTCGTTAACCAACTTAAATGCGTAGCAAACGAGAGGTTCGTTATCTTCGCTCTTGAGGATAACTTCGGCTTCGTTGTTGTCTACGTCCAAAGCCTTGTTTTCAACTTCGGTTGGGTTTGGCAGGTAGTCAATCACACCGTCCAAAAGCTTTTGAACGCCGATGTTCTTGTGGGCAGAACCCATGAACACTGGGGTGATTTCCAAGGAGATTGTGGCCTTGCGGATGGTGGACTTGATAAGAGCCTTATCGATGTCCATGTATTCGCCTTCCATGGCCTTTTCCATAATTTCGTCGCAGTAGTCGGCGCAGCAGTCGATGAGCTTTTCACGGTATTCCTGGGCCTGTGCCTGGAGTTCTTCCGGAATGTCCTTTTCGATCATGTCGTCGCCGTTTTCGCCTTCAAAGTAGTAGGCCTTCATTTCAATCAGGTCAACCACACCCTTCAGTTGGTCTTCGAGACCTATAGGAATCTGCATTACGCAAGGCTTGTGGTTCAGCTTTTCCTTGAGCATCACAGCCACGCGGAGTGGGTTTGCACCGGAGCGGTCGCACTTGTTCACGAATACCACGCGTGGTACCTTGTAGCGGCGCATCTGACGGTCAACGGTAATAGACTGGGACTGGACGCCTTCAACGCCGGTGAGAACCAGGATAGCACCGTCCAACACGCGAAGAGAACGTTCCACTTCGATGGTGAAGTCTACGTGACCCGGGGTATCGATGATGTTGATGGTGTCGGCTTCGCCGCTCTTGGTGTGTGTCCAGCTAGCAAATGTGGCAGCAGACTGAATGGTGATACCGCGTTCGCGTTCCAGTTCCATAGAGTCCATGGTGGCACCAACGCCGTCTTTACCACGAACTTCGTGGATAGCGTGAATACGCTTTGTGAAGTAGAGGATACGTTCGGTAAGAGTGGTCTTACCGGAGTCAATGTGGGCAGAAATACCAATATTTCTGTGTGTTGCTATGTTTTTCATATTTTATTCCACAAATGGAGTTGATGTTGTTTAAGTTTGCGCCCAAATATAGAAAATTTCTACTAGGACTCAAGGTTTGCTGTGTTTTTAAGCACTGGAATAGAAAAAACAGCCCAAAAACTGGGCTTTAGAGGTACCCGTTAGTTGTTAATGATAAATGTTTAGTTATTAGTAGGTTGTATTTCTAGGCGAGCCGAAAGGCTTGCTTGATCATAATATGTGCCAAAGGCCCATGATAATTTAAACTAACTACTACCTACTGTATACTAACTACTCCTTTGGCCTCATGCCTCTAGGCGTTTACGCCGAACCTCACTACTGACAACTGACTACTGACAACTAATTCTACCGAGCCGTAGGCGGAACTGTCCGAAGGACAGCTAGGATCCATAGAATGGGTTCAACTCGAATGTGTCATCCTGAAGGGTGTCGCCCTGAAGGATCCAGTGGACCCTATCGTGCCAAGGCACTCCAGGGTGACAACTCGCTACTGATAACCAACCACCACAACTCGCCAAGACTTGTGAAACGGGATTGCCAGCTTGCCGCAGGCGGGCTTGCAGGCCCGCTTCCAAGTCGCAAGAGTTGGAAGCTCCGCTGCAACCACCATTTTTTTTACAGGGTTTTACTGTTGCCCTTTTATTTTACAGCTTCTTTATCCATGTCGGCGAGGGCATGAAAATAGTCCTCTGCAGTTTTGCCTACTTCCCGGGTGTCCAGGTAGGTGTAGGCTCCGTTTCCAATGGCTCCAATGGCAGGTATGGCCCGTAGTGCTATGCGGCCAAATACTTTTGCTGAAATTTTGATTCCGATTTTATGGAGAATTTTGTGGAGTACTGTGATGGAAACTTTTTGAACCACAATACGGGTGCCTGTACGTACGGCGATGTCCCGGAGGAGGCTGGCTGCACTGTGGCGGAATAGGCACCAGACCATGGTTTCTCTGCTAAGGAGCGCCATTTTGCCATAGGTGGCGGCGATGTCGGCTACCAGTTGGGCCTGAATGCGCCAAATGGCGGCAATGTCGGGAATGGAAGTGAGAATACCGGTAATGCCTGCAGGAATGGAAAGGGTTCCGCTGACGGTGGCCGATTTAAGGCAGGCACTTTGAATCAGTTTTTCAACCCGCTCTTCTGGATTTTCGGCCTTGGTTAGCAGAGATTCGGGAACGTCTGTAATTAGGTCAAAAAGAATTTCGCTTAGCTTTTCCTTAATATTCTTGGCTATGCCAGACCAATTGCCGCTGTATTCTTGTTCTTCCTCGTCTAGGATTTCGTCGCTCATGGATAGCCTCCCGTTTTATGGCTGGTTTAAAAGAATATTTTGGCGATACCACCTGCAATTCCTGGCAAAGTGTAGCGCAGCGTTGTTTTTGACAAATAAAGGTTGAGTGCTTCGTTAATCCAGGGGCGTTCACAGCTGATTTGCCGAACTACGATGTCTGTACCCTTATCGGTGTCATCAAAATAATAGTAACCTCTAAACTGTATGGGGGCGGGTTCTCCACAAAGTAGTATGGAAATATCGGCTGTTCCGTTGGTGGCGTTGATGGACAATGATTGAACTTCCCCAAATTTTTTTATAAGGGGGTGGTTGCGAATGAATATTTCCAATGCTTTGTCTCTAAAATTCATAGCTACCTTGGGAGAGTTAGAATTTCAATGCCGTCCTTGGTGCGTACTATGGTGTGTTCCCATTGGGCGCTGAGGCTTCCGTCACTGGTTACGGCAGTCCAGCCATCTCGCAAGGTTTTGGTGCCAGGGCGACCTGCATTAATCATGGGCTCCACGGTAAACACATTGCCCACCTCAATAAATTGTTTTAGGGCGTTGTTGCGAAAGTGAAAAATGGTGGGTTCTTCGTGAAATCCGCGGCCAATTCCATGCCCGCAGTAGTCTTCAACCACGCTAAAACCATTTTCGTCGGCAATGTCTTGAATGGCGTTTCCAATGTCCCAGTAACGGGCTCCCACTTCACCGGCGGCGCGAATTCCTTCTTCCATGCAGAATTTGGCGGTGTCTACCAAGTCTTTTGCCAGTTTTGAAACCTTGCCTACGCAGAACATGGCTGAGGTATCTCCGTGGTAGCCCTGAAGGATGGTGGTGATGTCGATGTTGACTATGTCGCCATCTTTAAGAATTGTATTTGCGTTGGGTATGCCATGGCAGACCACCTCGTTTATACTAATGCAGGCGTAGCGGGGGTATCCATGATAGCCCTTGCAGGCAGAAATTCCTTTGTGCTTGCGGGTGTAGTCGCCGATAAATTCATCTATTTCCAGTGTGTTTATGCCTGGCTTGCACATTTCGCCGGCGCGGATTAGTGTTTCGGCGGCTAGGGCGCCGGCATCGCGGATGAGTTCGATTTCTTTTGCGTTTTTAACTTTGATTCTGGCCATGGTTAGTTGTTGGTTATTGGTGGCTGGTTATCAGTGATTGGTATTTACATGGAGATTCCCTGGATCCTTCACGGCGTATGCCGTTCAGGATGACACATTCGGGTTGGAACCTTTCTGTGGATCCTATCCCCTATCTCCTATCGCGATGCTCCAGGGTCCAGGGCTAAAGGCTGCTCCAGGGCTAAAGACGGTATCAGGGGTCCAGGATGACACCGCCAGGTGAACAATTTTGACTCTTGTTGATGCCCTCTTTCGTCTTTCCTCTACCTCTTCCAGGTGTAACGGTCAAGAAGGTAGGCGAGGAGCATCTGGTCATCGGAACTGCCGTTTGCCATTTCCTTTACAAGAGGAATAAAGTGGCCTATGCGTTCCCGGTCTTTTTGACCCAGCGAAATGTTGCTCTTTTGAAGCTTTTCGCGGGTGCGGGCGCAGACTTTTTCTGCTATCACCTGTTCGGTAAGAGGTTCTTTTTTAATGAAGTTAATGCCAAAGTCTGCGGCGGTCTGCTTCAGCTCAATTTCTTCCACTGGAGTAATCAAGGATATTGCCAGACCGCTACGGCCCGCACGGGCCGTACGCCCACTCCGATGCACATAGACTTCGTGGTCATCGGGGTGGTCATAGACTATAACATGGGAAACGTGGTCAATATCGATGCCTCGAGCGGCCACATCGGTACAAATGAGAATATTCAGCTCCCGGCTGCGGAAGGCCTTTAAGGTTTTTTCCCGAAGGCTTTGGGAAACGTCTCCAGACAAGGCTCCCACGTTGAATCCGTAGTTTTTGAGAACCTGTTCCAGGTAGCTTACATTGCTTTTCTTGTTGCAGAAAATCATGCAGCTTTCTGGACATTCGTATTCCAAAACTTTTATGGTCATGGAATCTTTTTCCATAACATCGCACATGTAGTAGTGGTGCTCCAGGTTGTTGGCAATAACCTGATCGTAGCTGAGTGAAAGAAAACTGGCACTCTTGCGTTGGAATTCGCGAGCCAAACTTTTTACCGTTTGGGGAATGGTGGCGCTGAACATGGTGCATGCCAATTCTTTGGGCAGGTAACGACGAATCTTTTGCATGTCTGGGTAAAAACCCATAGACAGCATTTCGTCGGCTTCGTCAAGAATGAGGTCTCGAACGGAAAGCAAATCCACTTGCCCTCTTTGAATGTGGTCCATAAGACGGCCAGGAGTGGCTACAATAATGTGTACACCATCTTTAAGTGCTTTTACCTGAGGCTCGTAGGATACTCCACCAAAAATAGCCGTAGAGCGAATGCCGGTTCCCTGGGACAATTTTTCAACTTCGTCATGTACCTGTATGGCCAGTTCTCTAGTAGGAACCAAAATTAAGGCTTGTGGAAAAAGATGGTCGCGAACAATCACCTGAAGTAGCGGGAGTACAAAAGCCCCTGTTTTACCGGAACCGGTTTTAGATTGCACCAGCATATCGCGGGCGGCCAGCATATAGGGAATGGTCTTTCGTTGCACTGGCATTAAATCGGTCCAGCCGTGAGAAGCCAGAATGGATTTCTGTTCTTCGGGAAGCTGGTCGAAGGTATAGTCGGGAAGTTTGTTTTCGGGTTCTATAATCTTGACTGGGTTTAAAAATGGATCAACGCTCATAATGAGGGAAAATTTAGCAATTATTTGCTAAAGTGGTATTCCAACCCCACATTTATGAACCAATCGATGGTGGAACCGCCTATAGTTGTAGGTTCTGCGGCGGCATCTGGGGTGGGGTCGGAATAAATGTTTCGTCCTCGGCTAGAAATTCCAGTTCTCACGCCCAAACCGTAATGTTTTAAAAATGCAAATTGGGAACCGAATCCAACTAGGGCCCCTTTGTAGGCATCCTCAAACTCAATGCGGGCGGTGTAGGCCCGAGAGGGGTCTTTTACACCATCTTTTAAACCAATGTCTTCAACAAAGAAACTGTATTGGAAACCGAGGAAGGCAAAGGGGGATATGTCTAGCCATTTCCAGTAACTGTAGGTTCGGGAAAAAATAACGTTAATGCCAATTTCGTGCTGGTAAAAGCTCCAGTGATCCAATTCCTGGTACACGGTGTCTTTGGGGTCGGTTTTTACATTATGCTTGGCAAAACGGTAAATAAGTTCGGCTCCGATAAACCCGTACCAGGAACCGCCCAAATAAACGTTCAAAAAGGGGTCGGAGTCGTCAATAAAGTTCCAGAGGCTTGTGGAGTCCTTGGTAATTCGGTAGTTGCGAACTTGGCTTTTCTCGTGGCTGCTTGTCCAGTTTTTGGGGGTTAGGGGAACATGGGCTTGGGAGTATCCTAGAGCCACGCCGGCCCACCCGCGAAAGTCTGGAGTTTCTTTGTAAAAGTCGTCGGGCTCCGTCATTTTCTTTTGTCGTTCCTGCTTGGTAAGGCGGCGTTTGGTGCGAATGTCAAAGAACGTTGAGGCGATGTCGTCTGATAAAGCCACCTTATCGTTACTGTAAAAAACGGTGCCTGCCATTTTTGGTTCTGTGGCGGTTTCGTCAAAAATGGCTGCCTTAATCCGGTTTTCTTCTCGAGTTACAAAAAGAACAATGTTGTCTTCCAAAGCCTGTATTTTGGCATGCATGGCGGGGTGGCGGGCGTGCAGGTATTCAGGCTTAAGGCCAGGCTCCAGATTGTTCTTGAGCCATTTTCCATACCGCATGGGTATGGAATCTCGGGACCACTCGCCAAACACGCGGCATTTGGGTTCGCCTATGCCCGTGTTGTTTCGCTTTAAAGAAAGACAAAATTCCTTAGGGTCTAGGGGAGACTCCTCATCTGGAGTCCAAATAAGAATGTCTGGACTGCTCCACAAGGTGTAATGGGAGTCAAAGAAAATTTCTTTTGAATAAATTAACGAAGAAACGGCTGCTAGCAATAGAAGAATTTTTTTCATCGCACAACTCCTTCGTACAGATTCTTGCGAATTTGCTGTACCGATTTAGCGATGAGTGCCTTCATTTCTTCGGTAGACATTTTTATAACGGGCTGCTGTATCTCGTCAATGGCATTGAATAAGGCTCGTTGCTTCAGGTTATCCCACAATGTGTAAGAGACAATGGCTGTTACATTTTTGGAGGTGGCTTTTTCGGCACTTTCATTGTGGATAAGCGCATAGTCAAAGTAGCTCTCCCGCTTTTGATCGGTGCCAATGATAAATTCATGGATAATCAATATTTGGGAGGGAATGTTTCCTGCCCCATCTTTTACCTCAACCCCCTGTTCGGGAATGCGGCCTTTTATGTAAATGCGTTCGTCTACTTTTTGGCTTTCTTCTGCAAAGCGGGAAAGCGCTGTGTCGGGAATAACACTTAACGTTGGGTATGCTTTGTGCAACTCATCCGTCAAATTTTTTTTGCAAAATGCAGTGAGGTAGGCGTGAATGGAATCTTTGCCTATTTCTAACCTTTTGGCAAACCAGGATGAACGGGTTATTACAATGGCGTTGTCGATGCCTGTAACAGCCAGTTCACCGTATGGAGCCTGCTTGTAGCCTTGATGGCTTCTAGTCCAATGGCTCTGTGTTCCGCATCCCCAAAGAATGCAGAACGCCATGGAGCCTATTAAACATTGGAGCCATTTTTTCATATTTGCCTACAAAGCTGCCTACTGAGCACCCCACTTTTCGCGATAGGCGTAAACGCGGTCCAGAATACCTTCTGGGGCGTTGATGACCTTGCGGTTTTCTTCTTTTTCCAAGAACGCAATGATGTCGTTGATGTTGATGATGGAATGGGCCTCAATGCCGTATTCATCCTGTACGGTTTGCAAGGCCGATTTGCCGTTTTCCAATTTTTCTTTTCGGTCCACCGAAATTAAAAGACCAATGACGTTGGCGTTTTCAATTTGAGAAAGAGCCTGCATGGTTTCGTTTACAGAAGTACCTGCGGTAATCACGTCTTCGATGATGACCACATTCGTTTTTTCTGCATACTTGTAGCCCACCAAAGAGCCTCCTTCGCCGTGATCCTTCACTTCTTTTCGGTTGTAGGTAAAAGTGAGGTTCTGGGCATAAACATCGGAAAGCTTCATGGCGGTAGCCACGCAGAGAGGAATACCCTTGTAGGCTGGTCCGTACAGGTTTTGGGCCTTTCCGCTAAAATGCTGCATGTAGGCAGAAGCGTAAAATTCGGCCAATTTGGACATGGCAACCCCGGTGCGGAATTCACCGGTATTAATAAAGTAGGGCGTTTCCCGGCCACTCTTGGTAACGAATTCGCCAAACTTTAATGCGTTGCATTCCACAAGAAACTGTACAAAACTATCGGTTGTGTTCATATCTATAACCTAACTATCCCTTGGCCCCTGTGAGAAGGGCAAAAATGTTTGAAAATACGGCATATTCTTCTGTCATAACTTCAATGGCAATAAGAATGGCAAAAGTGAATATACAGAGAGCGATGTACCAATAAAAAGATTTTTTAAAACCCTTTATTTTCAGCTTGAACAAAAGCCATGCCACAAAGCTGAGGATGGTGCTAAAAATCCACGCGGCCGCACCACTCAGGTCTACAACCTGACTTACCCCAAAGGTAACGGCAATGCCTGGTAAAAAGTAGAAGCCAATGGCCAAAACCGCCAACAATGCAAAACCCACATAGTGGGAAAACCCACGTTCCTGCTGGATAATGACTTGTGGACGCGTGGGCTGTTGAAGTTGCTCTTCTTGAATAATCTGTTCTGGGGCGTCTGTACCGGCAGCTTCAGCATTGAGGGATTCTTCCACAGGTGCTACAGCGGGAGCGGTGTTTTCTTCTTCTGGTGTGGTGGTGTTTATTTCGTCTGCCATAAAAATCTCCTATAGAATAAAGGTTCTGCCGGCGTAAACAAATACACGGTGTTCCAGCCACAGTTTTAGGGCGGCTGACAAGGTGCGCTTTTCAATATCTTTTCCCAGTTCCACCAGTTCATCAATGCTAGCCGTTTCGGGCACCCGCTGGATGTCTTGGGCAATAATTGGCCCCTGGTCCAGGTCTTCGGTGGCAAAGTGGGCGGTGGCACCAATAATTTTAACGCCCTTGTTCCATGCCTGGTGGTAGGGCTTGGCTCCTTTAAATGCCGGTAAAAATCCATGATGGATGTTTATAACGCGGTATTTGAACTCTTCCGTAAACTGGGCAGAAAGAATTTGCATGTAGCGTGCCAGCACAATGGTGTCGGTGTTGGTTTCCTTGATTATTTCGCGGAAGCGGTTTTCGGGAATAGTTTTGTCTGGGTTACTTGGTACGTAGTAGAATGGAACGCCAAAGTTTCCCCCGATGGGGCCCAAATCGGGGTGGTTCCCTACAATGCAACTGAACTCGCAGGGCAGGTCTCCGTCTCTTCGCTTAAGCAAAAGGTCGTAAAGGCAGTGGTCTGTTTTGGAAACAAATATGGCAACCCGTTCTGTTTTGCTTGTGTCAAAAAGTTTCCAGTTTAACTGCAGGTGGGGGGCCAATGTTTCTAGATGGCGGTTAACCTCTTGAATATCGTCGGAGTCTGCTTCAAAAACGGCACGCAGAAAGAAGGTTTCAATATCTTTTGCGGTATGCTGCTGCAAGTCTATAATGTTGGCTCCGGCTTTGGCCAGTACTTGGGTAGTGCCCGCAATAAGCCCCTTTTGGTCGGGACAATGAATTTGTAGAATATAATGTGTGATTGCCATGGCTTAAATGTAACAAATAGGCAGACAAATGTTTGAAAAAAAACTAAAATTGGTCAAACAAATATTCAAAGGTTAGAAAAATGAGAGTTCATATACAAACAACCATCAAAAAACTCAGCCTTGCAGTGCTGGGATTTTTTTCAATGCAAGCTTTTGCTGAAGCCCCCAAAACTTGGGATGTTCTGTTTGGTGCGGAAGGTCAAGGGGAATACTCCGCCGCCAAAATCGAAGGCTCCATCCGCATGGGAAAATACACCCACTACAAGCAGGTTCAGCCTGTATCCTTTAAGGTAAAAGACAGCTTATTTGCCTTTGCCGTGGCTGGCAACATTACGGTTCCCGCCGAAAAAATTGAGAAGGAAAATTTTTACAACAAGTGTCAAGAAACTAAGGAAGCCTGGATTTCTTACTTCAGCAACATCCGTCCTTTTGGCCCCGATTCCTTAATTACTGAAATTGCCGGTGTTGATTTGGCCTGTGGCGATGAATTGTACGTTGTAGACAAGATGAAGATTAAGTTTGACAATCCTCAGGCCCAAGCTTATTGGGAAGAAAAATTTGAGGGTCGTCGCAAGTACCAGCGTGAAAAGCTGGTTGAGTTCCGCAAGGAAGAACAGGAACATAGAGCCCTAATCCGAGATAAAGTAAGCATGTTTACAGACCCTCGCGACGGCCAGGTTTATCGAACCATTAAGGTGGAAGGCCGCGAGTGGTTTGCCCAGAATGTAAACTACAATGTGGAGGGCCACTCCTGGTGCTACGAAGACAAGGATTCCTACTGTATGCGCAGTGGTCGCTTGTACGATTTGGAAGGTGCCCGCAAGGCTTGCCCCGAAGGTTGGCACTTGCCCCGTGACAGAGAATGGCAGGATATGCTCACCGGCCTTACCCAGTGCTACGATGGCGTAGACAAGTGCGGAAGGTTTGCAGAGAAACTAAAGGCCAACACGGGTTGGCAGGGCGGTGGCGGCACCGACGAATATGGCTTTACCGTATTTTCTTCTGGTTATCGAAAACTCATTGGAAAATCTACCGTTCGCTATGAAGATATGGGTGAATACGCTGGATTCTGGTCTGCCCAGAATGGCCGAAACGAAACCATCTACCTGTGGGCCATGGGCCGCATGAGCGACCAGATGGTTCGCCAGCTAGTGCCCTCCAACGCAAAGAACAACGGTTACTCCGTTCGCTGCATCAACGGGAATTAGTTGTCGGTAGTCGGTTATCGGTGGTCAGTTTTCGGTAGTTCGTCATTGCGCAACTCCCTTGACAGTGGGCTTGAGGGTCATTCTGGAGACTCGAAGAGTCGATAGCATCAAGACCCTAGCTGTCCTTCGGACAGTTCCGCCTACGGCTCGGTAGAATTAGTTGTCAGTAGTCA
>JABUUT010000051.1:0-1812 GCA_021443045.1 Fibrobacteraceae bacterium | reverse complement strand
ATCATCTGTTTTAGCTCTATTGAATGAAAAATCTGCCACGGACTTTTGCATTTGAGCCGAAATAACACTTTGATTAACTAATTGACACTTTCCCTAAACTGGTTTACATCCTTTGGATGTGTCCAACTATTTTGGTTGTCACTTTGTCTTTGGAGCACGTTGTGCTGCTTTAGATTTTTGGTACGAAACAGAAAAGCCCCGGCTCTGTGGGGGGCCGGGGGATGTTTTTACTCTATACGTTTACAAACAAATCAATAACAGTTAGCTACCCTTATTTTCTGTCCACTTGGAACTGTGAAGGTCAATGGCAAAGTAATTGTTAATTGCCCAGCACATGCACCTGCACCAGAACTCCAATACGAAGGTGTACCAAATATAGAACCACAATTATTCCATGATCCATCATAGAACTGCAAAGTCTTCTCCCCAGTTGAGCCATTGCAAGACCTAATAGTATTTACGCCTTCATAGAACCACGTTTCTCCAGTATAATCAACAACATTGCCCATTTGCGACCCTCCGCCACTTGTTGAATTACTTACACTCAAATTAGCAGAGCAAATTGTTCTATTATCGTTATCCTTCAACGTGTAAGTATATGGGCCACCTTCTGTATTCGGGGCATTAAAAGCGATATCAAAATCGTTATCATCACTGCGAGTCTCAGTTCTTTCACTGTTACTATTGTTGTCATAGAGCGTAAGATGGTTCCCGCTACCATTCTGCACATTGGTTACCTTAAATTTCGCTTCTGTACCAGGTTTCACTGACGCACTTGCAAAACTACAGGCTGCAGTCATTTGAGGAGCAGTCACAGAAAAATTAACGGAGCACACTTCTTGACCGCCATATTTCAAGGAATACATTCCTCCTGGAGAAGTCAAATTACTGGAATTATTCCAGCAATTACTCGTCCCACAATCTACATCCTTAATCTTTGTTGAACCAAGATACCATTCAAGAGTAAGATTGTTGTATATTCCTTCTACATCCTTAATATTAATGGTATATGATTCTCCAGCAGTTCCTGATGTCACCTCCGCATCACCTTTTTTCATATAGCATGTTGCAGTAGGAGCAGAAACATCCACAGCATCTGAACATATTACACTACCATTGTATTGAACCTCAAATGTATAATGTCCAATGGAAAGGTTGCCCAAACTATAGTTGCTCCATTGCGTCCAATTATTCACTTGGTGATTTTGAGCAATTTGTGATCCATTTTTCAAAATGCTTACATTATATGTTGATTGTTCGTTTGTATTGTTTTTCATTATGAAATACAAGTTTTGCGTTGAATAAACGCTTCCACTCATCAAACCATTTTGATTATTAGATACACCACAAGTTACGCTCAAGTTCCCGCTCTGGCTTTGGCTACTACTGCTGACCGCAGAAGAGGAACTGGATGCAGGGGCAGCCACCGTATAGCTACCGCAAGCCTTAGTCGCCCCGCCCACACTCATGGAGAGAGTATAGGTTCCCGGGGTCGTCAGCTTTTGGCTCAAGTCCACGCTTCCATTGGTAACGTTGTTTGTAACAGAAACATCCAAGACGTTGCCAAGAGCATCAGATGTTCCAATCTTGACAGGAACGTTAGCTCCATTGACGCCCGACACGGAATAGATCAACAAATCGCCATTGATGGAGCATTGACCATCCACGGATACCTGCGTAATGCTAAACGTCTTGGAGCACATTTCCCTGTTCCCGACCTTCAGCTTATAGGTATAGTTGCCGGCAGCCAAATTTTGCGGTGCCCAGCTTTCATCAGAACGGCAGCTTGCCGCATTAACAGTGTGCTTTTGG
>JABUUT010000050.1:37668-43283 GCA_021443045.1 Fibrobacteraceae bacterium | reverse complement strand
GGTCGCTTCGCTTTGAGCTCATACCTCACACCTCAAGGAGGCGAAGCCTCCGCACTGATTGATGACTGCTGATAGATCTTTTGTCTAACAAACCGCTAACAACCATTTTTTTTACTTGCTTTTTTGTGCAGTATTATGTATATTTGTAGTGAACGAATGTATAACTGAACAAAAGAGTAAAAATGAATGTGCAACAAAAATTAACCATTTTGGGGGATGCTGCCAAGTATGACGTATCTTGTTCCTCCAGTGGTTCTAGCCGTGCACGGCCCGTTGCTGGCTTGGGGAATGGTTGTGCTGCGGGCATTTGCCACACATGGTCGGCCGATGGGCGTTGCATTTCTTTGTTAAAGGTGCTGTTTAGCAATGCCTGCAAGTACGATTGTGCCTATTGCATCAATCGTCGAAGTAACGATATTCCCCGTGCGACTTTTACACCCAAAGAGCTTATTGACCTTACCCTTGAATTTTACCGCCGGAATTATATAGAGGGGTTGTTCCTCAGTTCGGCTGTGGTTGGTAGCCCCGATTATACCATGGAATTGTTGGTAAAAGTGGCTAGGGAACTAAGGCTCAAGCATCGGTTTGGTGGTTACATCCACCTAAAGTCTATTCCCGGAGCCAGTTCTAGGTTGCTTTACGAGGCGGGCCTCTATGCCGACCGCAGCAGTGTGAATATTGAGGTGCCTTCTGATAAATCCCTCCAATATTTGGCCCCAGAAAAGAACTATGCCTCTATTTACCAGCCTATGAATTTTCTTTCGGAACGAAAATTGGAGTATCGCACCGACAAGGCAAAGTTCGCTCCCAAATTTCTACCGGCTGGCCAGACGACCCAAATGATTGTGGGGGCGTCGGGGGATACTGATTATCAAATTCTATCCCTTTCCAACGGGTTTTATAAGCAGCAGCAATTAAAGCGAGTCTATTTTTCGGGCTACATTCCTTTAAATTCCGACAAGCGGCTTCCTGTTATAACAACAAAGCCGCCCCTCGTTCGGGAACATCGATTGTACCAAGCCGATTGGCTCATGCGTTTCTATAATTTTGAGTATAACGAAATTTTGGACGAACTTCATCCTAATCTGGATTTGGAACTAGACCCAAAAGTTTCCTGGGCGTTGCGGCATCCGGAGGTGTTTCCCGTCGATATCCAGACGGCGGATTATGAGATGCTTCTCCGTGTTCCTGGTATTGGTATAAAATCGGCTCGGCTCATTGTGTCGGGTAGGCGTTTTTGTAAAATTCGCTTGGAGCAATTGAAGAAAATGGGGGTGGTTCTCAAACGCGCCAAATATTTTATTTATCATCCCGATGTTCCTGTTTTTTGCAGGCATCTTTACCCAGAGCAGGTTCGTCCCCTTCTTTTGCCCAAACCTAAAGAAATTCAACTGGATTTATTTGCTTCTGCTCCTCCTTTACCTATTTTTACGGCGGTTTAATAATATGCTATCCATTATCTATGATGCTTCTTTTGATGGTTTTTTGTCTTCGATATTTGAAATCTATCGGATGCGCCTTCAGGTTGGTGCCTTTGTTCCTGAGCGACTAGCTCCAAAGGATTCAAGTGCCAGTGGTGATTTGTTTCTTCAGCCATTCCGTATGGAAACGAATGTGGAATATGCCCGTCGCCTAGAAAGGGCCATTGTAAATGCCGCTAGCCAAGAGGTGCTAAAAATTCTTCAAACCTCTTTTCTTTCGGAAGTACCTGGTATTGAAATGAAATTGTTAACTTATCTAAAAAAACTTTTTGAAGGCTCGGAACCTAACTTTGGTAGGAATTTAACTTCCATGGAAATGCTCCCCATTCTTAAAATAGCTCAATCGGTAAATCGTGAAGCGGGGAACATGCTGGGCTTGGTGCGTTTTGCCAGAGTTTCTTCCTCTACTTATGTTTCCGAAATAGAGCCCAAGTACAACGTTTTACCCCTTATCATCAATCATTTTAGAGTTCGGTTTGGGCTTCAGCAGTGGGTTATTTACGATAGCAAACGAAATTACGGGGCTTTTCATGACGGCCAGAATACTAAGATGGTTTACTTGCCCAATGGGGTTCCAAAAATGGAAAATGACAATTTTACTTCCCTTTGGAAAGACTACTACAAGTCTATGGCCATTAAAGAACGAGAAAACCCAAAACTGCTTCGTCAATGCCTGCCTGTTCGCTACTGGAAACACCTTCCTGAACGGCAGGGTGCCTAGCTATTTTTGGGCTTACCTTTCAAAATTTATTTTTTAGTGGAGCCCTTGTTTTTACACTAATTTTAGGGCTTTTTTACACAAATAACAAGGAGATGCTATTCCCTTTTATTCAAAGAATAATATATCTTTGTGGTATAGATTTTTGCTATTGGAGATGTTTTTCTTATGAAATTTGCGCCGGCTAAACCAGGATTTTTTGTTCAGGACCGTTTTCTTTACAGCAAGGATAACGAAAAGGTTGTTCTCCGTGGTTTGAACCACATGTTCATCTGGACCGATCGTGAAGGAAAAACCATTCCAGAAATCGCCAAGACTGGCGCCAATTGCGTGCGCATTGTTTGGAATACTCGGGGCCGTGTGAGCGACCTTGATAACATAATTAGCCTTTGTATTTCCAATGGCATGATCCCCATTCCCGAAATTCATGACACCACCGGAAACTGGGATCGTCTTGGTGATGCCCTGGATTTTTGGCTTCGTGACGAAACCCTCCAGATGATTTCCAACCATCAGGAATATCTTATTTTGAATATTGGTAACGAACCGGGCGCCCAGCAACAGTCCGAGGAAGAATTTTTTGATACCTATAACGTGATTGTGACAAAGATGCGTGCTGTTGGTATTCGTGTGCCCATTATGATTGATGCCGACGAATGGGGTCAAAGTGAAAGGAATATTCTCTCTGTGGGCAATCGGCTTTTACAGACAGACCCGGAGCATAACCTTCTTTTTTCCATTCACATGTGGTGGCCCACAGACCGTCACGATGCTGTTGTAACAGGTTTTGAAACGGTTGAAAAGCGCATTACGGGTGTTCTGGAAAAGTCTGTAGAAAAGAATTTGCCTCTGATTGTAGGTGAGTTTGCGCCTGTGGCTGCAGGGGGTGCTAGGAGCATTCCATACAAATTTATTATGGCCGAGGCGGAACGCCTTAGTATTGGGTGGCTTGCATGGAGCTGGGGGCCTGGCAACTTTGACTCTCCAGATATGGACATGACGGTTCATTCCTCCTTTAACACCTTGGTGGGGTGGGGTAAGGAAGTGGCTGTAGATAGCCCGTTGGGTATTCAGAATACCAGTATTATTCCCAACTTTATTCAGAATAAAGACTTTACTATTGGTTCCTTGGGCACGGGCTCCAATCTAATTCAGAATGGCGATTTTTCGGCGGAAAATCCTCTTGAAAATTGGACTACCGATTTTTGGGGCGGCAAAGTGGATGTTTCTGTTGAAAACGGTCGTGTATTTTTCAAGGTGAAGGATGCGGGTAAAGACTCTTGGAGCCTTCAGTTTAAGCAGCGGCTTGCCTTGCGAAACGGGGTTACCTACATTTTTAGCATGCGGGCTAAGGCCGATAAGCCAAGAACGCTGAATGTGAACATTAAGCGCGATTCTGAAGCCTATACTCCTTATGCCAACGGACGTATTCTAGATTTGAGTACAAGCTGGCAAGATTTTAGTTGGAAGTTTACCATGAAGGAAGACACCGATTTGGATGCCCTTCTTATTTTTGATATGGGAGGCTCTCCAATTTCCTGGGCTTTGTCTGATATTTCCTTGGTTCAGGCTCGCAGTGTTGCGGATCGTTTGAATAGAACTTTCCAGCGCAATGTGCAGAAAAATTCTGGTTTCTTTAATGCCCCCAATGGCCCCTGGGAGCTTCATCTGTACTCTTCCAAGGGTGAACTTTTGGAGGTGTTGGATCAGGGCAAGGGTGGTGAAGGCATGCGCAGTTACCCCAAAATAGAGCGCAGCGGAATTATGGTCATTAAAGATATTTAGCTTTCGGTAAAAAATGAATCCGTCTAATTCTTATTTTTTTATTGGCGTTGCCGGTGTGGGTATGAGCGCCATTGCTCAGTATTTGTCTGGAAAAGGTTACTCTATTAGCGGTTCCGATCGACAGTTTGCCGCCGCCGAGGTTCCAAAGGTAAAACACCAGCTGGAAGAAGCGGGTGTAAAATGTTTTGCTCAAGATGGCTCTGGCGTGGTGGATGGCCTTACGGCTGTGGTGGTGAGTACCGCCATTGAAGATTCCAACCCCGATTTGGCAGCTGCAAAGAAGCTGAATATTCCTGTAATGCATCGCAGCGAAATGCTTGCCCAAATTTCAAAGAATGCCAAGACGGTTGCGGTAAGCGGCACCAGTGGAAAGAGTACTGTGACGGGAATGATTTACCACATTCTTGATTACGCCGGGCTTCAACCCTCTGTGATGACTGGAGCTGGATTAATTTCTTTGCAAAAGCAGGGAAAAATTGGCAATGCTGTGGCTGGTGTGGGAGACTGGCTTGTGGTGGAAGCGGATGAAAGTGATGGAACCTTGGTTCGCTATGAGCCCGAAGTGGGGCTTATTTTGAATGTGGATAAAGACCACAAGGAAATGAGCGAACTGGAGCAGATCTTCTTGAAATTTTCCCACAATATTTTGGATAACGGAAAAATTCTCATTGTTAACGACGCTCATCCCTTGGCTAAAAAATATAGTGCTGGAAGGGAATTTGACTTTGGTCACGAAAGTTACTGTGGTGTGCAAGGTATTGATTTTAAGCCTGTAGGAACAAAAATACAGTTTCGGGTTCGCCACAATAATGAACTAGTAAAGTTTGAAGTGCCCTTGCCGGGAAAGCACAATATGGACAATGCCTTGGCGGCTGTAGCGGCTTCTTTGCAGGCGGGGGTTTCGCTCCGTGTCTGTGCCGAGGCTTTGGCATCGTTCCCCGGAATTTTCCGCCGACATCAAATTCTTGGCACTTTCAAGGGGGTTACCTTGGTCGATGACTTCGCCCACAATCCAGCCAAGATTGCGGCCAGCATCAGGAGTGCCCAAGATTTTACGGAAGGAAAAGTGATAGCCTGGTTTCAGCCTCACGGCTTTGGCCCGACGCGTTTTCTTCGCAACGACCTTGTTGATTTCATCGGTAAAACGTTGCGCCCGGCCGACCCCGATTTTGACCGCCCCAACGATGTTATTTTCTTTAGTGAAATATACTACGCCGGCGGAACCGTCACCCGTGACATCTCCGCCGGCGACTTGGCCGACGACCTTCTTGTGCGTGGTTGTGAAGCCCATTACATTGAAGACCGCATGGAATGTGCCGAAAAAATGGTGGAGTTTGCGAATCCCGGAGATACCATTTTACTCATGGGGGCGCGAGACCCTAGCTTGGAATCCTTTGCTGATTCTGTAAAGAATCTGCTCCTGTAAATGTTGACTGCTAATGATAGGTGTTTAACGACTGATTGTTCCTAGCCTGCCAGGAATCTTGGAAAACTATCGGTCGTTTCTCCCTCCAGGGTGACAACTGTTCATTATGGTTAATGATTAACACTTTGTCATTCTGAACGGCGCAAGCCGTGAAGAATCCAGGGAATGTATTTAATTGTTAATTGTTAATGTTTAATGCTTAAGG
>JABUUT010000050.1:16538-36791 GCA_021443045.1 Fibrobacteraceae bacterium | reverse complement strand
ACCTCTTTCGTCTATAGCGCAGCGTTCTTTCGTCTATTTATTACCAACCACTGATAACCGATAACTGATAACCAGCCACCACAACTCGCCAAGACTTGTGAAACGGGACTATCTGCTTGCCGCAGGCGGGCTTGCAGACACACTTCCAAGTCGCAAGAGTTGGCAGCTCCGCTGCAACTACCAACCACCAATAACCTACCACTTACATCAAAAGCATGTAGTCTTCATCCACATTGAGGCAAACTTTGTTACGCCCATTGTTTTTGGCGTGATAAAGAGCCTTATCGGCCCGTTCAATAAGGCTTTCTACAGTATCGTCTGTAACACGCTCCGCAATTCCTATGCTTATGGTAACTTGAATGGATTCTCCATTGGGGAGTAAAATGCTCTTACGTTCAATGGCTTTTCGAATTCGCTCTGCAATAATCTTGGCATTTTCAGTGGTCGTTCCCGGCAAAAATACCGAAAATTCTTCGCCACCGTACCTTACTGGCATATCCGAGGGCCTTGTGTAGGCTTGAATTTCTTGGGCTATTTCTACCAAAACCTGGTCGCCAGAAAGGTGGCCGTAGGTGTCGTTGACTGTTTTAAAAAGGTCTATGTCTAGCATGAATGCAGACAAACTAAAGTCGCCGGCATTGCTGCGTTGCATTTCTCGGGTGTACATTTCTTCAAGCCAGCGTCGGTTGTGAAGCCCCGTAAGGGAGTCTACTTTGGAACGTTCTTCTATGCAACGAATATGGTACAACTCCTCGCAAACAATTTGATTGTTGTTGCGTATGCGTTGGCTTAGAAGGTGTAAAAAATTAAGGCACAAGTCGTGGGATGCGTTAATCATGGCTAAGGAAATATCGGGAGGTATAATAAGAATTCGACTTTTTTCCTTAACCTTTACTATGGCGCTGGGCTTAAGATTGTCAAAAATGGACATTTCCCCAACGCAGTGTCCAGGCATAATGTTGTTTGAAAATTCTCCTCCATTGGAGGTTACATACACTTCCAGAAGACCACTCAACAAAATAATCAAACGGCGCTTGGGGTTTTCTGGGTCAATAATAACTTCACCTGGTTCTACATCGATGGTTTTACAGCCAAGCAGGTAACCCGCCAGGCTTTCAAAGGAAACATTTCTAAAAATCTTTAATTCTTGAAATTCCTTTCTAGAAATGGGTAAAATTTCTAAATCTGCACGTTCCATATTACTATAATATGAAAAAAAAATAGAAAAAGTGCATTTTTTATTAAAAAAACTCAATTTTTCTATTTATACTTGTTGTGAGGAGTTGTTTTATGGCCAAATTGCTACTTAAATCTGTTGTTCTTGACGGTAAACAAAAAGATGTTTTAATTGATGGTAATAAATTTTCCAAAATAGCCGATTCTATTCAATTAGATGGAGCTTTTCAGGTGGATTGTTCTGGGCTTGCTATTTTACCTCCGTTCTATAACGCCCACAACCATGCGGCCATGACTCTTTTGCGAGGCTATGCCGACGATTTACCGCTTTTTACCTGGTTGCAAAAGCATGTTTGGCCCTTTGAAGCCAAAATGGGTGGGGATGAAATTGAAATTGGTAGTCGGTTGGCCGCCCTGGAAATGATTAAGTCGGGTACGGTGTTTTTTTCGGACATGTATTGGAAACGGGAGCGCACCATTAAAGTGGTTGAAGAAATGGGCATGAGGGCTGCCATTGGGGTGACTATTGCCGACCAATTAACGGCACCAGATGGCTTAAGGGATAACTTTCGTTTTTTAAGGGAACATCGCTATGAATCGGAACGGGTGCATTTGTGCGTAATGCCTCATGCTGTTTACACCAATAGTGAAAAAACGATGGCTACCTGTGTTCAAATAGCAAGGGAAGAAGGCTATGTTTTTCATACTCATTTGTCTGAAACATTAGATGAGGTGAATAACTGCAAAAGGGATTTTGGATGTACTCCTACGGAACTTTGGAAACGACTGGGCCTTTTTGATGATGATTTGGGTAAAAGGAGCGTCTTTGCCCACTGCGTTTATTTATCGGAATCGGATATGCTTACTTTGGCAGAGGCTGGGGCCACGATTGTGTTTGTTTGCTCCTCAAACTTAAAGTTGGGCAGCGGAATTCCCAACATTCCAGCCATTTTAAAAAAGGGTATTAAAACAGCGATAGGTACTGATGGAGCCTCATCCAACAATACTTTGGACATGCATCAAGAAACGAAGCTGGTTTCTTTACTAGCCAAAGTGAATTTGCCTAACCACCAGGGCAACGTGGAAATGCTTCCTGCACAACAGGCCTTGTATATGGCGACTCGTGGGGGAGCCTTGGCCTACGGCATTGATGGAGGTGAAATTGCGGAGGGCCGCTTGGCCGACGCCCTGCTGGTGCATCTTGACAACCCCCGCCTGGTTCCTTGCCACAACCTTGTGTCCAACTGGATATACTCCGCTGATTCTACTGCCATAGACTCGGTGATTTGCAATGGCAAATTCATTATGACTCATGGTCATATTGATGGGGAAGAAGAAATATTAAAAGATGCTGAAAAATGTGCGAAAAGGTTAGCTTCTAGTTGCTAATTTTTTCGTTGATTTTTTCTTTTACTTTGTCTGCTGTTTTTTCTACCGGTTTGACTTTTGCAATGGAGTCTTTGGCTTCTGAAATTTTTTCCTTTACTTTTTCAGAGGCCTGCTGGGCCGCTTCTTCGGCTGTTTCCTTGGCTGCGTTTACGGCTTTGTTTGTAATTTCTTCAGAAATTTCGTTGGCCTTTTTTTCGGCAACACCCACCAAGTCTATCTCCTCGGATGAATAGCCCATGGCTTCTAGAGAAAATTTGTATGCGCTGTAAAAGAAGGCGTTGTTGCGTGTTTCTTTAAGGCTTCCAGAGAGAGGAAGCAGGTGGAGTACTGTTAAAAACATAAAGCAGATTACCAGAGCCTTGAATAGCCCTAAAGCACCTCCTAAACCACGGTTAACCTTGCTGATGGAAGTATCCGAAATGGCGCTGCTTAAAAAATGCCCTATAAAAGTGAATAGCAAAAATGGTATTAGGAAACCTATGGCAATGCAGGTGAGTTTGACGGTAAAAGGACTAAAGTTAAAATTGGATGCAATAATGCCGCCAAAGAGGTCGCTGGCAAAGTAGGCTCCAAAAATGGCTCCAATCCAGGCACACAGTTTAAATATGCTTTTGAGAAACCCTTTGTATATGCCAAATAGAACCAATATTAGAATACATACTAAGCATACAATGTCTATCCAACTCATCAAAACTCCAACTATATAAAATGAATTAAGGCTGCAATGCTAGAGGCGACCAGCAAACCTATAGAGATTCCAACGACGAATACAAATTTAGTTTTATTCTGGTATGTTGGTATTTGCAATTCAAATTCCGAATCGCTCATGGTGCTTTTTATCCATTCTGCCAGGTAGGGAGAAAGGTCTCTTGGGTAGTCTTTCATCATGTGAGACAATGCATCTGCCGCATCACAGGCCGAAATAGGTCTGTCTTTTGCTTTTTTGCTTAACAGTTTCAGGGCTAGTTTGCAAAGTTTTTTGGGGGCTTCCTTTGGAAACGCTTCCATGGAAAGCTTCATCTTTTGAATGCGCTTGGCTGTTTGTTCCACATTTTCACCACGAAAAAGATTTTTGCCAATAAGCATTTCGCTAAGGACTATGCCTATGCTGAACAAATCGGAGGCGGGGGTAATGTCGTAGCCCATGGTTTGTTCGGGGCTCATGTAGGTGGCCGTGCCAATAACGGAGCCTGCTATGGTTAGCGTGGTGTCTTCTGTTTCGGCGTGGGCCACTCCAAAGTCTAATAGCCGTACTCTTCCATCTTTGTCTACCATCATGTTGGCTGGTTTTAGATCGCGATGGATTACTCCTTGCCTGTGGGCGTGGTCTAAGGCCAAAAGAATTTGGTAGGTGATTTCCATAACCACCCAAATGGGAGGACAGCAGCATTTGTCTAAAATTTCGCGAAGGCTTTTTCCATGTACAAACTCCATTGATAAAGACAAATTGCCATCTTTTTCTTTCCACAGAGCATGGGGTTGTATAATGTTGGGATGGTTCAAGTGGGCCATGACGGTGGCCTCTCTAATAAACCGGGCCTCGATATCGTGCTGGCTCATGAGGCCTTCGTGCATCTGTTTTACCACAACCATTCTATCCATGGACGGGTCATGGCAAAGATAAACTTTACCCATGGCTCCCTTGCCAAGTTGTTGCGTAGGCTTGTATCCGCCAATTTTAGTCGGTAGTGCGTTGGTGGCTTTGGGCATTGAAATCCTTGATTACTTTTTATCGGTAATAAAAATGCTTTGGTGGTGTGACTTAGGCGAAGGGTTAGGGAAGTCTAGAATGTAGTGAAGACCTCTGGATTCCTTGCGGCGCAAGGCGGCTATCAAAATCATTTTTGAAATTTGCAAGGCGTTGAGGAACTCCAGGTAATGGATGTTCTCGGTGTCTTTGGCTTTTGTCGTTTTTCCAATTTCTTCTTCTAGGTTGGCAATAACCTTAAGCCCCTGGTTGAGGCCGGCTACGGTTCGCACAATGCCACAGTTGGTCCACATGAGGTCTTGAAGAATTTTCTTTCTCTTTTTCCAGAATGGGGCTTTTGAAGAAGAATAGACTACTTTTTTTCCGCTGCGGGGAACAGTGATTTTTTGCTTGGTAAGATTGCTTTCGCTGATGTTGTCTACTGCGCGAATGGCAAAGACAACGCTTTCCAATAGGGAATTGGAAGCCAAGCGGTTGGCCCCATGAACGCCAGTTGCGGCCACTTCTCCACAGGCGTATAAACCGGCAATATCGGTTCTGGACCAGGAATCTACCAAAACGCCTCCACACATGTAGTGGGCGGCGGGAACTACGGGAATCCATTCTTTGGTCATGTCTACTCCCACTTCCATACATTTGGCATAGATGTTTGGAAAATGGCTGCGGATGTCCTTGGGGGTGCGTCCTGTTAAATCGATATACATGTTGGGCTTGCCCAACCTCTGCATTTCGCTGTGGATGGCTCTTGCCACAATATCTCTAGGTGCCAGAGAGTGTAGGGGGTGAACCTGATTCATGAATTCTTCTCCCTTGTCATTTTTTAGAATGCCGCCAAAGCCTCTCACGGCTTCGGAAATAAGGAAGGGCTTTTTAAGACTGGGGGCGTACAAGGAGGTGGGGTGGAATTGCATGAATTCAATGTCTTGAAGGGCGGCTCCTGCACGGGCGGCTACAGCCATGCCATCTCCGCAACTGTCGGGGGGGCAAACTGTATATTGCCAGATTCGACCAGCACCGCCTGTGGAAAGAATGGTGCTCTTGGCGTAGATGTTTTCGACTTCCAGAGTTTTCTGCTTAATGATTTGGGCTCCGATGCAGCGTTTGCTTTTGCCCGAGCCGGTGCAAATTAAGTCTTTGATGTAGCAGTTTTCCAAATAGTGGATGTTCTTGTGCTTGTGGAGCTCCACCAGAAGGGCCCGCATGATTTCTTTTCCTGTAAGGTCTTTGGCGTGAAGAATGCGGTGGTGGCTGTGGCCGCCTTCCAAATGAAGGTCGAAAAGGCTCTTGTCGTTGGGGTCTGGTGTAAACATGACTCCCCATTTTACAAGCTGTCTGATGGTGGCGGGGCCGCTTTTGGTAAGAATATTTACCGTCTCTTTTTTACACAAACCCGCACCAGCTTCCAAAGTATCGGCTATGTGAAATTGAAATTTGTCTGTTTTTTCGGTAACGGTGGCTATACCGCCTTGGGCATAGTTGGATGAACCATCCGGTTTTGCTCCTTTTGTAAGGATTACTACGGAAAAACCTTTTTCGGCTGCATGAATGGCGGCGGATAGACCGGAAATGCCTGCACCTAGAACCAGAATATCGTACATAATGGTACTCCATCAATACTTTGATGCCCAATAAATAGTAAAAATGGCATTAAACGGCTACAAACTCCCTTGATTTTATTTTTTTTTACTAGATTTGTCCCGTCAATTTTTATGGAGTTTACTCTATGCTAACGTGGATTAATGAAAAAGCCAAGTGGGTTATCGTTATTTTCGCAGCGGGTATTGCTGTGGGCCTTTTGGCTATGGACCGTGTACCAAACCAGACCCAGAGCTATCCGGTTGGTGTCATCAACGACAAGAAAGTTTATTACACCGAGTTTGACTCCCGCATTAAGATGGTTGTACAAAACCAGTATCAGGGGCAGCACCTTGAAGACGAACAGTACAACCAACTGCGCACCGAGGTGTTCCGTTCTTTTGTTCGCCAGACTCTTCTTGGCGAAATGTACGACAATGCCGAACTCAAGGCCTCCGTTGCCGAACTCAAGGCTGAATTCAAGAACAATCCAGATGCGGTTCGTGCTCGTTTAGTTCAAGAAGCCCAGCAACGCCTCTACATGATTCAGCGTCAGGCTACATCTCAGGAAGAACTCCAGCAACGCACACAAACCTACATTGCCTCTCTTCCAAAGTTCCTTGTAGACACCACTTTTAACAGGGCCGAGTTTGAAGCTTGGTTGGAAACTCCTGCCGCCTTCCAGTGGGGCGTTATGCTTCAGTACGAAGATGACTTGAAGAACAGCATTATTCCATCCCGCCAACTGCAGGTGCTGGTCGGGGCTTCTGTCCATCCAACAACCTTGGAATCTTCCTGGAATGTGGACCGCCGCATGACCGACTATGAATTGCAGGTGGCTGTAGCCTCTAAGGGCGACTTTGCTGTTGATGAATCCACCATTGACAGTGCAACCATCAAGGGTTACTTCAATGCCCACAAGGACAGCTTCTTTGTTGCTGAAGATTTGGTAAAACTCCAATATGCCGTTATTCCTGTTGTTGCCACCGCTGGTGACGAAGCTAAGATTAAGGAATACGCCATGACCATTTACTACCAGTTGGCCGACACATCCTCTGCAACAAATTTCGAAGACATGGCTCGCATTTCTTCTGAAGATCCTGGTTCTGCAGAAAAGGGGGGCCTCCTCAGTGAAGACTACATTGCCCGCTCTGCCTATGTTAAGGAATTTTCCGATGCTGCATGGGCTTTGGATTCTGGTGCCATTTCTGAACCTGTTCGTTCCCAGTTTGGTTACCACATTATAAAGTCTTTCGGTAAAAAGACCGATGAATCTGGTGTAGAAATGGTTAAGGTGGCTCACATCCTTTTGTCTGTGAACGCTTCCTCCGAAACCATCGACAGTTTGGAAAAGATCCTCACAGGCATCAAGTCTGATACTGATGCTGGCAAGGAGTTTGTAACTGCTGCTAAGGCCCGGAACCTGGAAGTGAAGACTTCTGAATGGATTGGCCGCAATGGTGCCATTGATGAATTGGGCTACTTGAAGGGCCTTTCTTCATACTGTTTTCCCAACGAAAACCTTCGTGAAGAATATGGCGATGTATCCCCAGTTCTCAAGAACAACAAGTATGTGGTTATTGCTAACAAGGTTGCCTCTATCAATGCTGGTGACCGCAACCTAGACCTGCACTACAACGCTATCAAGGGTTCCTTGCTGGATGCCAAGTCTGAAAAGGCTGCTGAAGCTTATTTGTCTTCTGTTTCCGGTAAAGTTAAGGCCTGGGCTCCAGCAAAGACCGACTCTACAGGTGCTGTAGACTCCGCCTCTGTTTCTCCAGAAATTGAAAAGGTCAGCATTTCTGTTCAGAATGCTTCTGTGGATGGCTACGTTCCTGGCTTTGGCTACTCCAATCCAGAATTGGCTAAGGTTATCAAGAATCAGAAAGAAGGTGAATGGGGACCTGTTTTGATTACTAGCCAGGGTGCTGTCATGCTTAAGGTGGTAAGCAAGAAGTCTGCCGACGATGAAGCTGTTCAGAAGGCTGTATCCGAAGACAAGGCAAATGCCAACCGCTTTACTGCAATGTCCCTGTTTAATGACTTTGTAACTAACATTGAAAAGGCAACACCTGTTGTAAATAATCTAGATTTGTTCTATAAGGACTAATTTTGGACCTTTTCGGCGATATCGTCTAGTGGTCTAGGACGCTGGCCTCTCACGCCGGTAACATGGATTCGAATTCCATTATCGCTATTGAAAATCCCTGCCTTTAGGCAGGGATTTTTTGCATTTCAAGGCTTTTTTTCTTTTTGTTGATTTGCTTTTTTGTAAAATGGAGGTTATTTTAATTTTGATCAGGTTTGTTCTTACCTCGACGTCCACTTGTAGTCGTTGGTATCGAACTTGGGGAATTGGGCCCAGCGTCTTTGGATGCTGGGTCTTTTTTATAAAAAACAGGTACGAGCCAAAACAAGAATACCCGCCGACATCGTCGGCGGGTATTCTATTCTGCGGTCGGACAGACTTGAACTGTCATGAGATTGCTCCCACTAGCACCTCAAGCTAGCGTGTCTACCAATTCCACCACGACCGCGAAGTCCTTAATGGAAGGTTCTTTTCTGAACGGCTCAAAGATATAAAGTTTTTTATTCTTTGTAAAGGGCGTTTCCGCATTTTTTTTGATTTTTTTTTTGCGTGGTCACACTGCTTTCAAGGCCTTAGAGGTCCGCAACCAGCTTGTCGAAGACCTGCCCCCGAACCTTGTAGTTCTTGAATAGTCCAAAGCTGGCGCAGGCAGGGCTCATAATAATGGAGCCTCCCTCTCCAATGCTTAAGCAATCGGCAAAGGCTTCTTCCAAAGTAGGGAAGATGGCTGTTTTGATGCCTGCTCCCTCTACGCCAGCTTTTTTAAGGTCGGCCAGCATACGTTGGGCGGTGGCTCCAATAAGGGCGATGCGCTTTAGGTTGGGGCGGTCCTTCGCCAAAATTTCACTTAGTTCAGTAAAATCAGCGTTCTTTTCGGAACCGCCAAGGATCAATGCGAAGGGGCGCTTCATGCTGCCAGTGGCTGCAATGGTGGCGTCGGGGCGTGTGGCGTAGCTGTCGTTGTAAAATTCAATACCCTTCTTTTCACCTTTGAACTCCATGCGGAAGGGCAGTGTCTCATAGCTTTTGAGGGCTTCAAAGGCCTCAGCCACCTTGACTCCCAAGGCCTTGCAGGCCAGTGTGGCGGCGGCCATGTTCTCTAGCTGGTATATTCCGCGGACTTTGCAGTCGCCCAAGAAAAGGGTTTCTCCGTCGATAGTCAAGGAGCTTCCTTCAACGCTTACGGCATACTTGGTGCTGGCAGGGCTTTCACTTGCGATTTTTGCCGAGGGTTCCGCGTCGGCAAAGTACACACAGGTGTCGGTTCGTTTTTGCCAGCGCACCAGGTTGGCTTTGGCATCACGGTATTCTTCCACAGTCTTGTGCCAATCCAAGTGCTCGGTAGATACTCGGAGCACCACGCCCACATTGGGGCTTTGGGAAAGAGTCATAAGTTGAAAACTGGAAAGTTCCAGAATGCTAATGCGGTCCTTTGTTTCGTTTTCCAGCAAGTCTAGTGCAGGCACGCCAAAGTTCCCGCCGATTTCGTTGGAAATTCCTACAGCGTTAAGAATGTGGCTAATCATGCTTACGGTGCTTCCCTTGCCCAGGGTACCCGTAACGCCTACGGTCTTTTTTGACTTAGTTTGTTCTAAAAAAAGTTGGATTTGGCTTGTAACTATGCCTCCATTCATTTGTACGGAAAAAAGTTCTGGAGTCATGGGGTAAACGCCAGCGGAGCGCACCACTGTTACACAGTCTTTTAAACCATCCAAGTATTTGTCACCCTCAAAGGTGCTAACTTTTACACCATTAGGAATTGTGGGCAAGCTAATGGGGTTCTTGTCCATTACCACAATGTCTTTTACACCTTCGCGAATTAGGTAACGCAGGGTGCTCTGGCCTTCTACGCCAAAGCCTAAAATGCCAACGGGAGAAACGAGATTACTATTCATAATTAAGCCTTTTCTTGGGGCAAATGGCCCTCGTTTAAAGTTAGGAAATTTTTAGGGAACCATCCCTTGCCAAAAAGCCGCACAAGGTAAATGGAACCTCGGAAAATCAGTTCTACACACATGGCAATCCAGGCTCCCTTTAAACCATATTCTTTGGCCAGCAAAAATGCCAGTGGAAGCCGCACCACCCACATGCTAATCAAGTTCATGATGCTTGGAACAAAGGTGCTGCCGGCACCACGGAACACGCCGTTAGCTACAATGGAGGCGGCGTAGAAAGGTTCTGCAAAGGCTTCGATGCGTAAAATCAGGGTGCCCAACCTTCGAATTTCGGGGTCTAGGGTAAAGAATCCTATGAGCTGCGGGGCAAAAATGTACATGAGAATGGCGGTAAAAGTCATAATGGCCATGCCCACTGCTGTGGTAAGATGGGCCAGTTTTTGGGTAAGGTCTTTTCGTCTCGCTCCAATGCTTTGGCCTATTAATGTGGTGGCGGCGCTTCCTATGCCGTATCCTGGCATGTAGCACAAACTTTCGATGGTAATGGCAAAGGAGTTTGCTGCAATGGCTGCCATTCCTAGGGGAGACACTATGGCGGTGAACATAACGTAGGCACTGCACATAACAAGTTGTTCCAAACCTACAGGCCAGCTTATGCGAAAGGCTTCTTTGAGTTGCTTTATGGAAAAATGCATTTTCTCTCGATGGCGCAAAGATAAACTTTGGGAGCGGAATAAAAGAAAATACAGCATGAGCGACATGATGATAACTTCGACAACTGCGGTTCCCAAAGCAGCTCCCATAACGCCTAGGCCAGCTCCGGGAAAAGTTATTGAAATACCTAAAATGTTTACGGTGCGTGTTTCGAAAATAAGGAAGAAGTTAAAGAAAATGTCTAAAAAGCAAGATAGAACCTGAAGTACGCTGGGAACTTTCATGTTGCCGCTACATTGAAGCATACCGGCGGCCATTCCGTTTAACTGCATTGCCGGTAGGCTTAATGCTATGATAAAAAAGTAGATGGAGGCATCTTTGTGAATAGATGGATCGGCTCCCAGAAGAATGGGAATCTTATTATGCATGAATAGGCCGAAACTCATAATAAGACTGCTGAATAAAATGCCAAAGAGAAGTCCCACTTTTACCAGGTTCCGGGCACGAATGTCTCGCTTGGCGCCAATGGCATGGGCAATCTGCACTGTAAAGCCCATGCTGGCGGCGTAGCAGAGGCACCCCAGCAACCATGTGCTGCTAGCCACCAAGCCGACGGAGGCGGCTTCCTTGGCGCCTAAATGCCCAACCATGCTGGCATCAATATATTCCATCACAATGGTGGAAACTTGTGCCAAAATACCAGGAATACTCAGCTGCCAAATGAGCTGCATTTGTTGTTTTAGGTTCAGGGGGTTTCCGTCCCTCAGTTGTTGCAGAAGATTCATTCTGTTTTCTATTTCTCGTCAAAAAAAATAAAGGATGGACTATAAGGTTTCAAATTTTGTTTTACTTACATCAACCTTGTCTTTTTCCATAATCAGTTCCCCAATGCTTGCACAGCGAATTATTCCTCCACTTGGGTTTTTAACGCTGTTGATGGAACTTACCACATGGACATCTACGGTGGAATACTCAAAGGCCAAGGTGGTGTTAATTAATTTGCAATTTTTGAGAACTAAATTTTCTACATAGCAAAGCCCTTGCAAACTTTCTATGGTGCAGTTTACAAAAGTTAAGTTTTTGGCGTTCCATCCCAAGTATTCAGCCGAAATAAAACTGTCATAAACTGTCACATTTTCAGAATTCCAAAAGGCGTCTTTGGTTAGCATTCGGGCGTTTCGTATAGTTACGTTTTTTACACCATCAAAGGAATACTTGCCGTCTAGGTTAAAATTTTCAATGTCCATGTGGCTGCAGTCCATGGCAAAGTAATCGCCTTTGGCGTACACATTTTCTAGCCGAACCTGGCTGCACTTCCATAAGGTTTCGGGTCCGTCGGTAAACTGCACATTTTTTAGGGTTAGGTCTTTGCAAAGCCTAAAATTTTTGGGAGATTTAATAATGGAATTTTCAAGGAACATGTGTTGGGTATACCACATCCCTGCACGGCATCCTTCAAAAAAATCCGAATCCTTTATGGTTACATTCTTGCAGTACCAAAGGGGGTAGCGCCATTTGAAAATAGAGCCTAAAACTTCAATGTCGCTGGATTCTTTTAATGGCGATTCTCCATCTTCAAAAACACAGTCCACCACCTTAAGGTTGCGGCTTTGGTAGAGGGCTCGCTCGCCAGTTAAAATCTGTTGCTTTGCTTCATTCATTTAATTCCTCCCTGTAACCAAAAAAACCTAGGTTATGTGATACCTAGGTTCTAATTAAAATTCTATAAAGCACAGCTCCAAAAATTTACCTGTGGTAATTTAGAGGAGGTGCCTTAAAGTTTTATGGAGCAACTGGAGCTTCTGCTGCAGGGGCTTCTGTTGCTGGAGCTGCATCCACTGGAACTTCGGCAGCGGGGGCTGCAAAGTCACCTGGAAGAGCTGGAACTGGAGCTGCCTGTTCGGCTGCAGATTCACGGTTTGCCTTTTGCATGGCAGATTCTTCAACAGCGCGATCCTGCTTGGCGGTAATAAGGCCCAGGGCAAAGACAACGATAAAGAAAAGAACTGCTACGCCACGTGTCAACTTCTGGATGAACGTTGCTGCACCGGCGGTAGAAAAGGCAGATTGAGATGTCATTCCACCGAGACCAGCCAAACCTCCCATCTTATCATTCTGAATAAGAATGAGAAGCATAAGGAAAAGGCAGAGGAACACGTGGAGAACGATACCAATCCAGAATAAAGTTGACATATTGTTTTCCTTTTATTGAAAGGTTTTAAGGTTACTTAGCTTCGGCAGCGTCGATGATTTCTTTGAATGTGGCAGCCTTGAGAGCAGCACCACCAATCAAACCGCCATCAATATCCTTTTGGGCGAGAAGGCCAGCGGCGTTGGCACCCTTCATGGAGCCGCCGTATTGAATGCGCATGCCTTCGGCAATTTCGGCACCGTAGATTTCGGCAACTACAGAGCGTACGTAAGCTTGTGTGTCTTGGGCTTGTTCGTCGGTAGCGGTAACGCCTGTACCAATGGCCCAAACAGGTTCGTAGGCGAGAACGCACTTGGCAGCGTCTTCGGCAGAAACATCCTTAAAGGCTCCCTTAACCTGGAGGCCGAGGATTTCCTTGAGAATGCCACCATTGCGCTGGTCCAAAGTTTCACCAATGCAGATGATTGGTTTCAGACCGGCAGCCAAGGTCTTCTTAACCTTGAGGTTTACAGTTTCTTCTGTTTCGTGGAAGTACTGACGCTGTTCGGAGTGGCCGATAATAACATATTCAGCACCAATTTCCTTAACCATGTCAATGGAAACCTTACCCGTGTAGGCACCCTGGTCCATCCAGTGGATGTCCTGGATTGCAAGCTTTACATTGGAACCCTTAATCACGTCGGCAACCTTGGCTGCAGCCAGGTATGTAGGACCAACAACAACTTCGGTCTTCTTAACGTCTTTGCAAGCTTCAACGATAGCCTTGGCGAGTTCAACGCTTTCGCTAACGGTCTTGTTCATTTTCCAGTTGCCAGCAATAATGTATTGGCGCATAGTCGTCTCCTTAGAGTGTTAAATTTTACGGCGTAAATTTAGAAAAAATAGCCACCTTTTGAAAGGTGGCGTTTAAATTATATCCGTATTTCCTGTAGGGAACTGGGACTAGTAGTTGGAAGAACGGTTGGATGTTGGTGCTGGAGAGCCGCCGTAGCGGTCGCCTTCGATTTTTTCCAGAATCCATTCCGATTCGTAACCCTTGAGGCGGGCCTGGTCGGGGTGCTTCCAGATGAGGCGGGTAATCAGGTTGCCTTCGCGAGTGTAGTATTCCCAAATTTTGCCGTCTTCCTTTTCCAAGTCAGGTGGGCCCCAAAGCAGGTTGACCATGTCGTTGGTCATGCCTTCTTCAATGTAGCCTTGCTTAAAAACGTCTTTGAGGCGTTTGTCAATGCCCATGCTTTCTTTAATGGCAAAGTATTCGCGTTCGTATTCGTTTTGGCCTACACCGCGTTCAATGAGAATGGGGGAAGAATGACGGTCGGCACAGCCCCAGAAAGTAAGTACTCCCAAGGCCAGTACGCACAGGTGAGAAAGTTTCATAGAATCTCCTATAAGATTTAATGACCACAAAATAAGAATTTAAAATGCAAAAGGGAAAAATATTTTTAAATTTTTGCACAAATGAGCGGAAATAACAAGTCATTAAAGATTTTTTTACTTTGTACGGTGCTTTTTTGCTCCGCAGCGGCCTCTGCCGGTTTTCGTCATGCCGATTTAACAGGCTTTCGTTATGGCCCAAATCTTTCCTGGCGCACTATGGGCAATGCTCCTTTTGTGTGGGGCCAGTGGCTTCCTCAGCTGGAAGAATCTTTAACTTACACCTGGCTAGAACCTCTGGAGTCGCTTTCTTACGGTGAAAAACTAGGTAAAAATCCAACCTATCTTAAAATGTCTGGATCCATGTACGCCTCCCCGTTTTATGGGGGATACTCGGCTGGCCTTGGTGTTAACCCTTTTAAATCAAACCCTCAGTTGGAGCTTGACTTTGTTTATGAAAGTTACTTGTTTTTTGGCTCCAACCAAGAAATGGTCACTACCGATGTTGAGGGTGAAGGCCGCATTGCAGACACCTGGAATGCTGATTATATTGTAGATAACCTCTACGATGATGAAACTTCAAAAAACGACTACGCCCAGTTGTTCGACATTTGTGCAAAAATAAGTTACCGTTTTCCTAAGGGTTCTGTGATAGGTGTTGATGTTCACTATGTGCTGTCCGATATCAGTACTGATTACAACGGCAAAAGCTACGATTTTATCCGTAATATTCCTGTGTTTAGCCGCGATTATATTATCGAAATCAACAGTTACGGAAGGGCTCCTGTAACGGAACATTTTGCCCTGGTCTTTGAAACGGATTATTATAAAACGGGGCTTTTGCGCAACGGAAAGACCATTGAAAAAGAAGCCTTGAGTTACGGTCGCATTATGATTGGCCCCCATCTTTCTTGGAAAGATGGTTTCCGCAATATCATTTTGGAATTGGGAGCCTTCCAGCGTGGAAAAGATCGCTTTTATGAGGGGTCACTCTCGCAGCAGTTCCTGATTCAGCTTGAGTATCAAGGGTATTTCACGTTCCCTGTTCGCCGGAACTTTTCGGAATAAGTTCTGGATTTTCGATTTTTTGTAATCCGTTTTTTCCATAACGGGGTCGGACTTTAATGCCTGGATGGGGTAAACGGAACGTATCCAAATTTGTCCGCTGTAGTTGTTGTTTATGGAATTATCTCCAGCCACATAGATGAGGGTGGGGAGGGTGACTCCGGAAAAATTCCTCCAGGCCCCAATGTTGAATGTGCGGGTTTCCTTTCGGGGGCCTCGCATGGTAACTTTGTTTGGATTGTCTAGAGAGTCTACCACCATGCTCCACCAAGTCATGGAAAATGCGGTAGAAAGAATATTTGGGGGCTGTACGATGGAGTCTTTGCAAAGAAAATGACCATTGGCTAGAAGTTCCAAATCATCCAGTTTCATGGGAGTGTTGCCAATGTTTTCTTTAAGGTGGTGGAGACCCAGCTGCCTTTTGGTTCGTGAAGGGCCTATTTCCTGGTAGCGGTAGTCTCCTGCGGTAATAAAGAGAAATTTGTCTTGATTGGGGGTGTTGACAAAAAAAGTGTCCAGGGTGTTGTTGTGGTGGTGCCATTCTATGGCCAGGGATGTTCTGGTATTTTGCACATTAACAAACCGCCCTTCAATGTTTACAACCATGGATGTATCTAAAAGGTAGCGGGGGCAAAGAGACTGGGCCGAACAGACTGTTGCAAACAAAAGACTCGAACAAACTATATATTTTGCGAATTGAAACATGATTTTCTAATTTAGTAAATAAATATGGGGGGAGGTTGGTTGGATAGGTGAAGGGTGGATGGGCGATAGATAGAGCTGTTCAAAGATTCTAATTAAGCCCTGTGACTTTGAAAGTTTTTTTGTAAATTAAATTTTACAAAAACGATATTTCATACAAAATAACCTATATTGAATTTTAGAGTTTGTCTTAAATTCGGTAGAAGGATTTAGGCTTACATACCATGGCAAAAGAAAACTCTACATAGACAGGAATTGGGCTGGCACCCTGGTTGCTCCATATGCAGAGGTTGTTCTGGACCAAGGCAACAACAAGAGGTTGTATGGACATTTCCTTGGGAATGGTATAACGGTCCACCAATACACCAGGGTTGAATTTGCCTTTTTCAACCCCTTGGAAAAACATCGGCAGGAGGAAGTGGTTCTTTTGTATAGGAGGGAAAACTGATGAAACAGAAACTTGTTTTGATATTGCTTTTAGTTTGTTCCTTAATGACCAATGCGTTTGGCATTAAACTGACTTTCTATATGAACATTGCATTTCGTGGGCCTGCAGCATGGTCTGATTGGTATGGGGTTCTTTCGGAAGAATGTTTGGCTTATTATGGTGGAATATCCGCAGTGGATAAGGATTTTAATAAATGTGCAGTTGAAGGTTGCAGGGCTGTACTGGATAGTAATTTTATAATTCATACAAGTGGGACAGAAGCTTTTCGCTACGATGAATCTGATGAATTTGGAGCATACGAATTCTTTGGTTTTAACACTGCAAAACATACCCCCAACGAGGTGCTTTATGACCAGTTTATGGGGTGGCAACGTTGCGGATTTATTAGTTATACAAAGGAAGAAACGGATTCGCTGCTTAATCGGCTTTTTGAGTTGAAGGATGTTGTTAGACCTAATGGCATAAATGGAATCGATGATATTGTTTATGATACCCCTTGTATAAGCAAAGACTACATGGTTGATTCCGTTCCTGATTGTATGTACCCCAGATTTTATCGTTTGGAATATCCCGAAATATACGAAGAACTTGTGAATGAGGAAAAGACTTCCCTTGAAAGGATTGATTATACAGATAACACACCTATTGTTTTAAATAATCGACAGGTCCTGGTTCCTGAAAATCTTATTGGCAAAACCTACCACCTTATGGATTTGAATGGCCGCATATTGCAGAGTGGGGCACTTTCCCAGAATATGTTACTGCCTCGGATGCCCGTTATTTTAAAAATTCAGGGGTATGGTGAATTTTATTTGAAGTAAATAATAAACCCCAGCTAAACCAAATGGCTGAAAGGGTTAGCTGGGGTTAGGCATTTCTGCCCTCAGGAAGAAAATTTGTGTACCTCCAAAAATTTTAGAGTTTGTGTCTGTTATTCGCCGTCGCCAGCAATTTCAATTGCCTCGTCGGCATCCTCAACGGCATCTTGTTCTCCCAATTTGAAGATTTCCACATCCTTCATGCTTTCACGAATTTTTGTTTCGATTTCGGCGCAAAGTTCTGGATTGCTCTTCAAGAAGAGACGGGTGTTTTCACGACCCTGACCAATGCGTTCGTCGTTGTAGCTGAACCAGGAACCACTCTTTTGGATAATGTCCAGTTCAACGCCCAAATCTAGAATGGAAGCCTCGCGGGAAATGCCGCAACCATAGAGAATGTCGAATTCACACTGGGTAAATGGGGCGGCCACCTTGTTTTTGACCAATTTTACCCGGGTGCGGTTGCCAATAACTTCTTCACCATCCTTAATGGCGGCAATGCGACGAATGTCGAGACGCTGGGTGGCGTAGAACTTAAGGGCGTTACCACCGGTTGTGGTTTCTGGGTTGCCAAACATAACGCCAATTTTCATGCGGAGCTGATTTATGAAAATCATGCAAGTATTGGACTTGGAAAGAATTCCTGTGAGTTTGCGCAGTGCCTGGGACATGAGGCGTGCTTGTAGGCCCACATGGTTGTCGCCCATTTCGCCGTTGATTTCGGCTTGTGGAACCAATGCAGCCACAGAGTCGATGACGATGATGTCGATGGCTCCAGAGCGAACCAGGGTTTCGGCAATGTCTAATGCTTGTTCTCCGGTGTCGGGCTGGGATACCAGAAGGGATTCGATATCTACACCTAGTTTGCGGGCGTAAACGGCATCAAAAGCGTGTTCGGCATCGATGAAGGCGGCTACGCCACCTGCTTTTTGGGCTTCAGCTACGGCGTGGAGGGAAAGGGTCGTTTTACCAGAAGATTCTGGGCCATAAATTTCAATGATTCGGCCCCGTGGGAAACCGCCTACGCCTAAGGCCATATCAAGTTGGATGCATCCCGATGGGATAACGGGAATATCTTCGATGGGTTGGCTACCTAAGGCCATGATGGAACCTTTTCCATAGTTCTTTTCAATTTGGGCAATGGCTGCTTCTACAGCTTTTGCTTTGTCTGGGGAAAGGTTGTTTGCGGGGGTTGTTGTTTTTTTAGCCATTTTTAACTCCATTTGTGTTTTGACTTAATATAATAAATAGTGCTCTATTGTGCAAGTGCTTTTTTGGTTATTTGTGTAAAAAACAGATTGCTCAATACTTTATAGACGGAATTTTCCCTAATTTGGGTACGATTTCCTTGAAAAATTTCTGAAAAAGCTTCACTTTGCCCATTATTGTTGGCAACAGCCATCCAAACTAGGCCCACGGGCTTGTCTTGGGTTCCCCCGGTTGGGCCTGCTACCCCAGAGGTGGCCACAGCCCATTGGCAGTCAAATTGCTTTATGGCGCCCTGAGCCATGGCTTTTACGGTTTGCTCGCTTACGGCACCGTAGGTTTCTATAATTTGGGGATCAACTCCAAGCAATTTCACCTTCACTTCGTTTTGGTAGGCTACAATGCCTCCTGCAAAAATGGCCGATGACCCCGCTTCGCTAACAATGCTGGAGGCAATGAGGCCTCCGGTGCAAGATTCTGCGGTAGCCATCATTTCGCCTCGTTTGGCTAGAGCGTCCTTGATTTGAATAACAAGTTCGTGAATCTTGGCTTGCATATTGTCTGTTTCTATTTTCATTTTTTTAAATCCTGTGGCCTTATTTTGACCATGACCATAAGTTNTCCTTTACTTGGTCCTTATTAACGACTCTCCTTAACTTAAATAGAATCATTATATCTTGTTCGTGAAGCAAATATTCAGGGGCTGCGATACCGTAGGCCTTACATAAACGGCACATTTTTTCAACTCCGCGACCCCAGCTTTCAATAAAACCTGCACGGAAAAATACATTGGCGATATCAGGGTTGTGTGGCAGGGAACGGTGCTTTTTCATCAAAGTTCCAGCAGTCCAATCCTTAGGGAACATACAATCGTTGCTGATGTAAATCTTGTCGTTATAAATGCTGACCTGAACGGGAATTGAAGCCGAAAAATCCTGATGGATCAAAGCGTTGAAGACAGCCTCGCGAATAGCGTCCTTAGGAAAAGGGAACCGCTCAATTCTTGTGACATTATCATAGGAGATTTCTGCCTTGAGATATTTCGTGTAAATAAGGTCAATAACCCTATCCGCCTGAATCATCAGGGAGCCACGGATTTCATCTTGATAGCGGAGGTCCGCATCATTTTCAAAAAAACCAACTTTCACAAAAGAACCAGAAATCCATTTTTCTGGATTACGATGAAACAAAAGGATTGCAGCACGTTTCAGTTTTTCTCCATCAAACATATTGAGGCTTTTCAATAATTGTTTGTCGGACATATTGAGGTCGTCTTCACTCATGCGGCCGCTGCGAATGGCTTCACGCTTGAAAATGTCAAGGCTTTCTCTGTCAAGATCTTTGACCTTAACACCCTCTATAGGAACAGAATCCCACTTTTTTCCAGTTTTGCCAAGTAGAAAACTTGTCAAAGATGACCCTTGCAAAAGCTGTTTAGTTGTCCCAGTCCTGTAATGATATTCCCCGCGATAATTTACTGGATAGGAGCATTCTTCAACTGTTACCTTCAAAACATCCAAGCCTTTTTCATGCTCCAGATTTACATCCACAATTATACCAAGCATGTCGCGAACCTTATTAGGAATGTCCTCCATAAGTTTCTTAGAATTGGATACCCCACACACCGAGCCATCGTCCCTTTTACCGATGTAAAGAATGCCACCTTGGGCATTTGCAAATCCGCAAATCCATTTTATGTATTCATCCCGCCACGCTTCCTTGAATTCAATGACCTGCGTCTCATTCATAATAGATTACCCCTTTTTTAAACTAAATATACATCTACTAAATTGTCAAAAAATGTCAAATTATAAAATTTTTGGAAAAAGATTTAGTGCAAGATTGAACGACCCCTCTTTCCGATAAAAGGGGGAAGCTTCGCCCCTAAAATCCCATTGTACCGACGTTACAAGTCAATCCTCCGAATCATCCCGGTCCCTCCCCTTGTCATTCTATATTTAAATTAGGTTAAAATTAAACAAAAAGAAAACCGCAGAGCTGG
>JABUUT010000050.1:8321-15486 GCA_021443045.1 Fibrobacteraceae bacterium | reverse complement strand
TAGCTCACAAGTTGATTAAAATTGCGTTTGCTCTAATCAAAAATAAGACCATGTATGAATACAATTTTTTACAAAAAAGGGCTTGCATTTTAACATAGTTCATTCTGTGTTTCTCCCTGCCAAAGAAATTCTTTCACTTCAAAAGCTGGTCATCAAAAATCGTAATTTGGATTTGGATTTTGGTTTTGACGAAACCTATTATGATTTAGCTATGGCACTGAATTCTCCGACGACAAAGGGCAAGAATCCTCGCGGCTTCGTCAACAGTCGGAAGTTGTTGAAAGATATTACTGGTGGCGTTGTCTCTTTTGACCCTAAAGAAAACCGGTGGTTTCTAAAAAAAGATGGGCATGTTTTTCCCATAGAACTAGCGTCTGATGGTATCAAGAAAATAGGTATTCTTGATACACTGCTTGGAAACAGGTTTTTGACAAAGTCCTCTGTAGTTTTTATAGATGAACTTGAATCCTCTCTTCATCCGTCGGCAATATCCAGGTTCCTCGATATTGTTTATGAACTTTCTGCCTGTGGGGTACAATTCATTATTTCCTCACATTCCTATTTTGTCGTGAAAAAATTGTATCTGCTTGCCCAGAAGAATCGTCAATCGATTCCTATTATTTCTCTTGACGGAGAATGTAGGGTGGAAGACCTTTTGGATGGCATTCCTGAGGATAACCAGATTATTGCCGAATCCATTCGCCTTTACGAAGAAGAGATTGATCTGTGAGTAAGTTGACTTTTGATGAATCAGGGATGCTTTTTGGCCCGTTCGAGTCTTCTCAGGTATTTGCTGTAGAAAAGTTCATTCAGAGCAAGTGCCCTTTAAGCAGGTGTGTTGAATTTTTACTGTTTCAGGGGGATAAGGCGATTTTCCTGGAAGCAAAAAGTTCTTCGCCTCAGAATAGCAAGGACCTCAATGAGAAATACTTGCCATCGATAGTGGAAAAATTATCCGATTCCCTACATCTTGTGGCTAGCGATAGCATGAAAAATCTTTCAGAATCCGATCCGCAGCTTGATTCGTTGAAAAATCGAGTGTGGGATAAGATTTCAATCTGCCTCTATGTGGTTGTTAAGGGTGCTGCCAAGGAAGACCTTGGCAAATTACAGGATAAGTTTAGTGCCTATATTCCGCTTCGAAAATTACGCAAGATTTGGAGTCCAAAGAGAACGGATTGGATTAAAGTGATAAATGAAGTTAAAGCCCGTGATATGGGTTTGATTTCAGATGGAAACGTTGATTCGTGATCCAAGATCGTCAGCGTAAAATCTTTCATGAGTCGTGGTATCGCCTGGCCGGGAGCAGGATCGCTCTGCGGTCCAGCGTTCGTGTACATCGACAAATGTACCGAGGCATTCTCTGGTATGTGCTTTACGAGCCGTTTACGAACCAGTATTTCCGCTTGCCGCAGGGGGCTTACTCCTTTGTGTCGCGTCTTTCTTCGAAAAGGACTGTCGGCGAAATTTGGAACGCCATGCTTGAAAGTGGTGAAGGAGATATTCCCGGACAGGGCGAAGTCATTGAAATGCTAGCCCAGCTTTACCAGGCGAACATGCTGCTCTATGACGGAGTCGAAGATGGAACGAAACTTTTTGAGCGAGACAAGAAACGAAGTCGCAAAAAAGTCAAGTCCACCCTGCTAAACATCTTTTTCCTTCGCATACCCGTTTTTGATCCTGATCCGCTTCTGAATCGGCTTCGTTGGCTTATACGCATCTTAATCAGCAAGCCCATGTTTCTTGTTTGGCTCGCGACAGTCTTTGTTGCCGTTAAGTATGGGATTGAAAACTTCGATGCACTCAAGGATCAAAGTGCTGGCTTCCTGTCTCCATCCAATATCGGCTGGGTGTATGTCTGCACCGTTTTTGTAAAGCTGTTCCATGAATTTGGCCATGCAAGCATTGTCAAGCGGTATGGAGGCGAGGTTCATACGCTTGGGGTAATGTTCATGCTGCTTGCCCCCTTGCCCTATGTGGATGCCACGGCAAGCTGGTCTTTTCGCAAAAAGAGGCATAGAGCCTTTGTTGGTGCTGCAGGAATGCTATTTGAATTCTTTATAGCTTCGGTGGCTCTGATTCTTTGGGCAAATCTTGGCGGAGGTACGGCAAGGGCTCTGTGCTACAATGTCTTTATCATCTGCTCGGTTTCTACAGTCCTGTTCAACGTAAACCCGCTCATGCGCTTTGATGGCTACTACATTCTGACGGACTTGCTGGATATGCCGAATCTGCAACAGCATTCCGCAAGGCATTTGCAGTATCTTCTGGAGCGTTATGTCTTTAGAAAGCGTGATGCAGAACCAGTTGCCTTTTCCGTAAGCGAAAAACTGATTTATACATTCTATGGAATCGCAAGCGCAATTTACAGGTTCTTCCTGTTTGCAGGTTTTATCGTCGCCATTTCAGCCCATTACTTGATTCTTTCCTTTATCATGGGAATTCTTCTGTGCCTGACCATGGTGGTCATTCCTGTGGGCAAGTTTATCAGGTATGTCTTTTGGGGGCCAGCCCTTTCAAGAGTCCGAAACAGGGCTGTCTTTGTAACAATCTTATTCTTCTCGGTGTTGCTAGGAATTCTGTTTGGCCTGCCTGTTCCCGACACGTTTACCGCCCCTGGAGTATTGGAGGCCCGTCGCTATGAAAATACAATTGCCACCGAGGGCGGCTTTGTCAGCAGGGTTTACAAGAACAGCAACAGTTCTGTTAAAAAGGGTGATACCCTACTGTTGCTTCGCAATAGTGAATTGCAATATACAATTGATGGAAAACGAGCCGAAATTCAAGAAGCGAAACAAATGTACAATCGGGCGCTAAGTGAAGCCCCGGAGAATATGTCACCCTTGAAAAAGAGGATCGCCGTTTTAAGGCAGGAGTTGGCCGAACTTGAAAAGAGCAAGCGTGAACTTGCCTTGATTGCGGGCATAGACGGTGTGTGGAGTGCTCCCGGAATCGAAGACTATGTAGGGCGTTGGGTTGGAAAGGGTGATTCCGTTGGGATTTTACTTGACACAACTTCCTTTGACTTTTTGGCTGTGGTAAACCAGGAAGAAGGAGCTAGGTTGTTTGAACAGCGGCCCATCCACATTTCGGTCCGCCTGCATGGCGATGTGTTCAAGGAATTGCAGGTCGTTTCTGCAAAGGCAATCCCCAGCGCCCAGGATCGGCTGCCTTCCAATGCTCTTGGGTGGTTCGGTGGCGGCGATGTCGAAACAAGGAGCGATGGAACGTCGGAACAGACTGCGGAGCCTGTTTATTTACTGCGGGCAGAACTGCCAGATTCCGTTGGTGTTCGTGGACTGCATGGCCGGACTGGTAAAATACACTTGCTGCTGGGCTACACACCGCTAGCCACGCAGGGCATTCGCAAGATTCGCCAGGCTTTGCAAAAATACTATAGAATGTAATGGACTTGACGCACGATTACAGGCTCACTTCGTTAAAGCACGTGGAAAAAATCCCCGTGGGTATAGATGCCTTTGTGTTTAGGCTTAAAGGTCGTTTTAAAAGCCGTTCTTCTATCATTCGGAAAATGCTGAAAACAGCGCGCAAGGTCGATGAACAAAGCAAAAATTTTTCAACAAAAAATGATTCTGAACTGAAAGAACGGATTGTCCTTCTGTCGGAACTCTTCAAGCGTCCTGTCACTGATTCCGTGTTACGTGAAGCCTTCGCCTTGATGCAAGAAGCCGTCGTTCGCACCATGGGCTACAGGCCTTATGTTGAACAGATTGCGGGAGCCTTGTGCCTTTACCATGGCTATATAGCGGAAATGTCCACCGGCGAAGGCAAGACAATCACTGCTGCCATGTGTGCCGCAATCCGTGGGCTTTCAGGGCAACCTTGCCATGTGATTACCGCCAATGACTATTTGGCTGGTCGTGACGCCCAAATCATGAAGCCGCTGTACGATTTTTGCGGAATTACCGTGGGTGCAGTCACCTCGGTAATGAAGCCTGACGAAAGAAAGAACGGATATTCTGCTTCGGTTACCTATTCCACGGCGAAGGAAGTTCTTGCCGATTTTCTACGGGATCGTATAGCCATGGGCAAGATGCAAAACTTTTCGAAGCGTCTTCTTGATAGATTCAGCTTGCAGGGCGGTTAGTTTGGAAAGGGCGTCGTACAACGTGGACTTTGTACTGTCATCGTAGATGAGGCGGACAATGTGCTGATTGACGAGGCCGTGACCCCACTCATCATATCCCGTGAAAACAAGAACGAAGGTTTTAACGAAAGTTGCAAAATCGCTTTCGAACTTTCAAAGAAAATGAGGGAAGGTGAAGATTTCCTTGTGGATGGAAAACTTCGGGCAATCCATTTTTTAAGGGACTTTGAAGACATGCAGGAAGACTCCTCGATGCAGGGCTTTTCAAAGGCCGCTTTCTTGAAGGACCTTGTTCGGCAGGCTCTTACAGCCCGGTATCTTTTCTTTGCAGGACGACAGTATGTTGTAGAAAACGGCAAGATTGTGATTGTCGATGAATCTACTGGGCGAAAAATGCCAATGCGTTCCTGGAACGGGGGCCTCCACCAGATGATAGAACTCAAGGAAGGTCTGGAACTTTCCGGTCTTAAGGAAACGGAGGCTCGAATGAGCTTTCAGAGATTCTTCAGGTTGTACAGGAATTTTTCCGGCATGACCGGTACTGGCAAGGAGGCCCTTGGTGAATTCTGGACGATTTACGGAGCGCCTGTGTTGTGCGTTCCAAACCATCGCCCCTGCAAACGTAAAATTTCCCGCATCCGCACATATTCAAAGAAAAGTGCCAAACGAGCAGCCATTGTTTCGGAGGTTTTAAAAATCCACAAGTGTGGACGGCCGATTCTGATTGGAACCAAGGACATTGACGAAAGTGAAATCCTTGCAGAAATGATTGCTGCAAAGGGTCTCAAATGCTGCATTATCAATGCGGTTCGCAGCCATGATGAAGCTGCAATTATTGCCGATGCTGGTCAAATGGGTGCGATAACGGTGGCTACAAACATGGCTGGCCGAGGAACAGACATCAAGATTCCTGCACAGGTAAAGAAATTGGGCGGTCTCCATGTGATTGCAACCGAGTGCAATCCGTCGTCACGGATAGACCGCCAGCTATTCGGTCGCGCAGCAAGACAAGGGGACCCGGGAAGCGCGAGTCACTATGCAAGTTTTGAAGATGACGTGCTACGCAGAAATTTGCCGGGAACCAAATCCGCAATCTTTAGCCGCCTGGGGTTGTTTTCTGCCTTGGCTGTTCGTTGGGCTCAGTACCGTGCCGGACACAAGGATTACCAGAACAGGTTGGCGGTGCAACGAACGGACACCTGGCTGGAAGATTCCCTGGGATTCAGCGGAAACGACGTTGGTTAATGTAAGTTTTTACCACCAGAGTTTTAGACGCAGGTAGTCGATTGCCTGATGCGAAAGAATCCACCAGAGAGTTCGCTTTCCGGCGAAAATCTTCGCGATGCCAGTCATGCCGGGACGAAACCACTCCGGTGTATATCGAACAAACTCGCCACGTACGGCAAAGGTATTTTCCTGATCCTTTACTGTTGCTGTCGGACTCATGAGGGTTGTCCTAAATCTATACACGTAATTCGGGTGGCTCTTGATTCCCATCAGGCCTTCTCCGCCAATTTGAACATTGTTTACTTCCAGTTCACTTACATCGGCTTCCATGTATATATCCTTAATTGAAGCCATCTGGAAAAGTTCACTACCCTGATTTACGTGGGCGCCAATCCTTTTTTGCAGGTCTCCTTCAATGATAACGGCGCTGTCCGATTCGCAACGGATTACAGAACGTTTTAACTTGTAGCGTACGGTCTTGAGCCTGGCTTGAGTCTGAGCGAGCTTTGCCTGTTGAATGCGCAAATCAGCAAGTTGCTTGTTCGCCTGCGCTTTCTGGATTTCCCTTTTGTTATCCTGCTCCTGGGCAAGCAGGTCAGCCTCTTCCAATTTTAAATCCTTCTGATCGAGCCTCAGTAGTTCATCGCCCTTATAGACGATGTCGCCTGGCTTTACGTTTACGCTCTTTATGAATCCATCAAACGGAGCGCTTATGTAGGTGATGTGGTCTGTCTTTAGCATGGCCGGAGAACTGACCCTGTATTCTATCGGGATGAGCGTAGCGAACAAAATGAATCCTAATAAAAGAATGCCGATAAGTTTTGCCCACGTATGTTCGTGTCCAAGCAACTTTGCAAACGCGCTCCTTATTGCATGAACGAGCCTTTTGCCAAACCATCCGCTTTTCTTGTGAAGCTCTTCTAGTCTTGCACTTACAAGCGAGGCTGTAAGATATATTTGCGTTGATTCGTCATTTCCGAAAGGTTTGGACGTTCTTTCACATGTAAGAATCGCAATGGTATCGTCACCCCGACGCACAGGCACAGAAAGCAAATTACCCGCACCATGGGTCTTGCTGTAATATTCGTGAACATGGGTTACTATGGAAGAATCTTCAGCCTGCGCTGGATAGGCGATGTTTGCATCTTGTTCGTATGCCTCTTCCATGGCATTTTCAAGGTCTCGGACCACCTGCATCTTTTTTTCAAAATGATCCGTATGGCTTATTGCGGCAAGTACAACGTAGTCGTGCTTGACCATGCCAAGGCTCACTCGTTCTGCATGGTGCCGATCTGCAATTTCGCCAGTAAGCGCGAGACTAGCCGTCTTGAAAGTTTTTGCTTCTCCCACAATCCTCACGACATCCAGCATCTCGCTCATCTGCCCAATCTTGGAACTCGTTGTTTGCAACGCGTTCTGCAAAGCCTTGATAACGGCGTTTGGGTCAAATTGAGGTTTTTCTGTAGTCATTAAAAGAGTTTCTGTGGAAATTGTTTTGGAATAATAGAAAAATCCTCTTGATGGGTTGAACGTATGGTTTGTAATTGGCTATAATGTTTTTCATTATGTAAGTATTGTTGTTGTGTATGAGAAGAATGCTTTCGCGTTAGGCCCCGCAGCCCGCATGGGGGAGGACTCGCGCGGCGCTTGCCTTGCGCAGTTTCAAGGAGCGCGAGGCTGAACGACAAAAAGACCGAACTGGATTTTTCCAGCTCGGTCTTTTTATAGCGCAAGAGGGCCGGCCCGTAAGGGCAACGCCCATTACTTCACGATATGCCTATGATACTCCTGCAGCGAGCACACTTCGAACCTTCCGTAGTCGTGCTTGTC
>JABUUT010000050.1:0-5287 GCA_021443045.1 Fibrobacteraceae bacterium | reverse complement strand
CTCAATCCATGTTTTATTCCATATCGGTTTTACTTCGGACTTGTCATCCTGAACGGCATTCGCCGTGAAGGAACCACAGAATATCCACACAAGTACCAACCACTGAAAACTGAAAACCGATAACTGACAACGGATTACATTTTTTTAATTTCATCAGGTATTTGGTTTTTCTTTATAGTGGCGGGCTGGTGCCCGCGAAACTTATTGCTAATCACCGATTACCAGCCACCTTTTTGCCACAGGGTTTTACTAGTGCCCTATTTTTGTGATAAGCTACAGAATTATCTACAAACTAACAGGCGGATAGCATCCAGGCGGAGTTGCGGGGTAGCCACCAGCTTCTTTCGCTCCTGCACATTTTTGCGCAACTGCTGGAGTTCGGCGCTGCTGCCGGCCTTGCCGCGCATCGTGAGCAGGTGGTTCATGCGCTGGTATTCGCTCTCGCTGCGGGCTTCCACCAAGGTGGCAGCCTGCTCGCCGTAATCCTTGGAAAATACAGAGGCAATACGGCGTGCCGCGGCAAGCCCATCCTTTGCAAAGTAACGCAGAGTCATATCTACAGCTGCGTTTCCCTGGGGAACACTAACATCCTTGAAGGTAGACTTTTCTAAAAGTTCCATACAGGCTGTTTCATCCTCACCCTTGGCATTAACCAACACACTTACATAGCGTGGGCCAGCAATATCCGACAAGCCCCAATCTTCGGCCACAGGAATTTCCACAGAAAAATTGTACTGCATCATGAGCCCCCGCTTTCCGGAATTTTCCCAAATGCAGCAGGCAATGGCACCGCGATCCAGGCTGGTTTCATGGTCTATAACCCCCTGGGCCAACGGATGTTCCAAACTTACAAAATCCACTTCATCGTGAATCATAGCCACATCGCGATTGAAGGTTACCGTCAGCGAAACACTTTCCGTTCCCTGTTCTTCATCTTCGCTCTGTGCCGCCACCATGCCACGAGAAGGCATGCCAGGAATGGAACCAGCCTCCACTTGAGGGCCCATGGTTACCACATGGCAATCGGGAATAATGCTGGTTTCAATATCCAGACCCTGCTCCTTCAAGGATTCAAACAGCAAGTTTTTAAGCTCCGGTTCGCCATCAATGCGGGCAATTTCATCGGTAATTTCCTTGGCCCGTTCTGGGTCACGGGAGTTAAATTCCAATAGACGGTCTCGCCCCTTCTCAATATTCTTGCGCATTTGTTCGCAATCTTTTTTTACTTGGGGAATAACCTTTTCCCCAAAGATTTTTAAACAACCTCTAGGGTCCGCCAAAGCTTCAATAAGGCTATCGGTGTACTTCAGGAATAGTTCACCTCCACTCATTAGAGGAGCTCCAAAAGCATTTAAGCCTTCGTTGTACCAGCGGAACATCACCTCCTGGCCGGAACCCTTTACATAAGGCACATGCACCACTATATCCTTAGTTTGTCCAATGCGATCCAAACGACCAATGCGCTGTTCAACCAAGGCAGCATCAAGAGGAAGATCAAAAAGTACCAGATGGTGGGAGAACTGGAAATTGCGGCCTTCCGAACCAATTTCAGAAGCAATGAGCAAATTGGCACCATTGGGCTTACTAAAGTTGGCGGCAGCCTTGTCTCTGGCCATGATGGACATTTCTTCATGGAACATGGAAAAGGCGCCTTCACCAAGGTAATCGGTAAGCAAGGTTTCCAAAGCCAACACCACGTCAATAGATTCACAAATCAAAAGAACCTTGTCTTTCTGGTGTTCCTTCAAAAAGCCTTTTAACCAAACAAACCTTTCGTCTAGGGGCCAAGCATCTGCAAACTTAGTGCAGAGCAAACCATTTTCCTGAATATCGGTAGAAGCATCAAGGTCCCGTTCCGCAGCCATCTCCACCATTTCACGATACTGAGGGTTTGGTTCCAAAGGAATTTCATCCAGCACACGCTTAGGAAACCCGCCCACGCCCTTGCGGGTGTTGCGGAACACCACAGAACCAGTGCCAATGCCATCCACAATGCGGCGCATCCACTCTCCCGCCGTCATGCTCTTGGAATTTTCCTGCTCCAACCACGGGCGAATTTTGGAATTCTTAGGCACCGATTCATACAAGTCATCCCAGCTCATCTGGTGACTTGGGTCGGTAGGCAACTTGCTCAGGTCGTTCACCAACTTGCGGTATTCTTCCTGGTCGTTAATAAAACTGTTGTAGTCGGCAAAGCGGGCGGGGTCCAACATCTTTAAACGGTTGAACTGGGATTCGGGGTGCAGTTGCAGCGGAGTACCCGTCAAAAGAAGAACCCCCTTGGAATGTTGCACCACAGCATTGGCCAACATGTACTCGTGGCTGGTAAAGCCATCTTCGCAAACCAAATGGTGGGCTTCGTCAATAATGAGCAAATCCCAGTTTACCTTCATCAAGTCTTCTATCAAAGCCGGCTGCGACATTAAAAAATCAATGGAGCAAATAATATCGTTGCTCTGCATAAAGGGGTTGGGCTTATCCTCACCCTTTTCTAACCCCACAAAAAGCCCTCGGAGATAGCCTTCATCCACCAAGGTAAACAACTGATTAAAACGCCGTTTCATTTCAATCATCCACTGGTGCTTCAAGGTTTCGGGAACCAGAATCAGAGAACGGACAACGCGCCCACGAGAACGCAACGCATGCCAAATCATGCCCGCTTCAATGGTTTTACCCAGACCCACTTCATCGCTCAACATTAGGCGGGGAAGCTTGCTGTTGCCACAGGCTCTGGAGCACAGATAGTACTGGTGTGGAATCTGGCTCACTCGGGGGCCAATCATGCCACGCACAAAGGAAGACTGCCACTTGGAAGACAATTGCATGGAACGTTCGCGGCGGCGGAACTGCATGCTGGAAGAACATTTGTCCGCCATAAGCGCATTGAACAGATCTTGAGGTCGAGCAGCCACTTTGGAATACAAATCGCTTTCTTTAATTTCTCGGCCACCGCGGCCCACATACACAATAATGCCGTCCACTTCCTTGGTAGACTCCACAACAAAGGACACGCCCTTTTCACTTTTGGCCGTTTCACCAGGGCCAAGAATATAGCGGTCCACAGGAGCGTTGTCGCTGCGGTACATTCGTGTTTGGGAAACAGAGGGAAAAGTAAACTTAACCGTTCTACCCGAAACTTCAGAAACTACTCCAAGTCCAAGTTCAGGTTCAGACTTGCTAATAAAACGCTCACCAAGCTTAAATATTCTCATAGAGCTCCAATTTAGTTTTTTTGAGGAACAAAATTAAGAGGCACCTCTAAAAAACTTTCTAAATTATAGGGTGTTATGAAATGGTTTTATATAGACGAAACAATTACAGAAGGCGACCGCAGGCAGGGCCCATATTATATCGACGAAATTAGAAATTTTGTAAAGGATGGTAAAATAAAAGAAAGCACCCTTGTTTGGCACCAAGGTGAACCCCAGTGGAAGGCATGGAAAGATTTTTCAGAATCCAAGGATACCCCGGAAGCACAGCCCAAGGAACTGGACGAGGCCGCCAAGGAAGAACTTTTACAACGCACCATCGATGCCATTCTCAAGGACAAAAAACAGAATAGGCCCTTTGCCAACTTTTGGATTAGAGCCTTGGCCTTTACCGTAGACAATATTATTTTATACATAATCGGTTTTGCCCTATTGTACATCATGGTGTTGGTCGGTTTTATTGACAGCACCCAAATGCAGAGTGTTATCGAATTTTACCAGAACGAAGCCCAAAATGCATCTGAAGCCCTCGATAAAATTCTTTTGATTCCCGGAATGACCGTATTTATATCGGTTTGGAGTGCGTTTCAGGCGCTGTATTTTATCGTTTTTCACGCCACCATGGGAGCCACCCCAGGAAAAAAAATGTTCCACATCAAGGTGGAAACCGCCGTTGGCACACGCTTAAGCTGGAGCCACTCCGTTTTTCGATACCTCTGTTCCATACTCACCAGTTTTACCCTTATGCTCTACGGCCTTGGGTATGTGATTGCCATTATAGACCCCAAGCACAGAGCCCTCCACGACTTTGTGGCTAAAACAGTGGTGGTAAAAGTAATGAAGGATTGACTCCAATGTATCATTTTATAGTTCCTCAAGTAAAGCAGCCCCTCGAAGGCGAAGTTGAAATTTCTGGTGCCAAGAATGCGGTTTTGGCCTTGATGGCAGCAGCACTTTTGGCCGACGGCATTTCTGAAGTGACCAATGTACCCCACCTTAAAGACATGAAAACCATGAGCGACGTGCTTCGGGTTATTGGGTGCCGCATAGGTGGAGAAACCCACACCCTGCGTATAGACACTCGTGGTGCCGACCATTTGGAAGCCCCCTACGAATTGGTAAAAACCATGCGTGCCAGTTTCTATGTGCTGGGGCCTTTGGTAGCACGCTTTGGACGCTGCCGCGTTTCGCTCCCTGGAGGCTGTGCCTGGGGCCCACGCCCCATTGACCTTCATCTGAAAGGTTTAGAAGCTCTTGGAGCAAAAATCAATGTGACCCACGGTTATGTGGAAGCCACCTGCGACGGAAGGCTTCCTGGAGGCACATTCAATTTTCCTATTTCCAGTGTAGGAGCCACCGTAAATGTGCTTATGGCAGCCACCTTGGCCAAAGGCGATAGCGTTCTTCAAAATGCAGCCTTGGAACCAGAAATAGACAACCTTGTGGATTTTCTCATAAGTATGGGAGCCAAAATTGAAGGCCGCGGCACAAGAACCCTTATTGTACACGGAGTAGAAAAACTAAACCCCGGCAAAATAGAAACCATTCCAGACCGCATTGAAGCCGGCACATTCCTTTGCGGAGCCGCCATTACCCACGGGCACGTTCGGGTTACCCAAATGAACCCCGTACATATTGCCGCCGTAACCGATGTATTTAAGGAAATGGGCTGTAAAGTTGAAATTGGAGATACCTGGGTAGATGTGGACGCCCGCAACGTGGAGCTAAAACCCGTAAGCATTTCTACCCTTCCCTTCCCAGGGTTCCCCACTGACCTGCAGGCCCCCTTAATGGCAACCCTCCTGGCAGTCAAAGGCAACAGCCTTATCCAAGACACCGTCTACAACGACCGCTTTAAGCACATTCCAGAACTGGAACGTTTAGGAGCAAACATACAACTTAACGGAAATACAGCCACCATCAAGGGCGGCACCCCTCTCGAAGGGGCTAGCATCATGGGTTCCGACCTTCGGGCCAGTGCAGCCCTGGTTTTGGCCGCCCTCATTTCCGAAGGAGAATGCGACATTAGCCGCATTTACCACTTGGACCGTGGCTACGAAGACTTTGAAGCCAAAATG
>JABUUT010000004.1:76078-77890 GCA_021443045.1 Fibrobacteraceae bacterium | reverse complement strand
TTCCATTGATAATCCAATAATTTTCACATCATTGCTTCTGTACAAGTGGTGCTGCATTTCCGATACTTTCTCCTTTAATCTTGCATAATTATATTTTTTCGGATTACGTTTTACTTCAATAGCTTCTACCTGGCCATCCAATGTTTCTGCAACAATGTCTATTTCAAATTCGTCATTATTCCCTTTGCTGTTGATTCCATTAGCCTGCCACCAGCCTCCAATTTGTTTGTAATTGGAGGATTCCGCCATTTTTTTGCGGAACCAACGTTCAAGAGCTATTCCCGAAAAGGTCTTATAATCATCTGCGATGATTTTTTCCAAAGCGTTCATATTTTGAATTTCAATTAAATCAAAATTATGATGTATGTAGCGGAACCAAAAACGGAAAAAATTATCCTGTATTTCATAGCGAACCGTTTGGCTGCTACTCTTAGCCCCTATTGGGCGTTTCTTTTGTATGAATCCATACTTTTCTTCAAGAATTTTTAGCTGTCCACCAAGGCTTCGTATTCCAAGAGATCCTTCAATACTCGCTAGAGTTACGTTACCAAAGGCGATTTGTTCAAGTATGCTGAAATAGGTACCGTATTGCTTGCCAAATTCTTGAACGAGTATATTTTTCCCTTCATCAATAAAAAAGCTATCTCCATTTGAACACACATAATGCAGCATTTTCTTTATGTCGGTACAATGGTTGTTCATCAGCAGTTCAATATAGCGAGCCACACCCCCTGTAATTGTCCACAATGCAAGTAGGTCTTCATTTGTATAATTTTTCTTGTAATCGGACAATATTTGGCGAATAGTGTCGGTAGAAAAAGGCTTGAGTTTGATGGTGCAATCATCTCGACCAAACAAGGGTTCTCCCTCGTCCTTAAAGATTTTTTCCATCATCCTAAATATGCTTCCCGATACAATCAGGCAAACGTGCGTTTCTTTTTTATAACGGTCCCATAGTTCCTGAATATCGCTAAATATTCCAGGATTGGTGTTTTCAAACTCCTGAAACTCATCGATGAAAATGGTGAACTTACGACGTTTCCCCACTTCGAGTAGCATCTGAAAAAGCCCACGGAACGTGTTCACTTCATCAGGGATGAATTCACCGAGCTTTTCGCGAGCTTCGTCACAAAAATTCTTTACAAGCATCGCTTCTGCTTTTCTGCCAACAAAAAAATATAACCCGGGGCTTTGTTTTGATGTTTTTTGCATCAAGCGATAAACAAGACTTGTCTTGCCTACACGTCTTCTACCGGTGAGAACAACGAACCTAGAATAATCTTCGTATGCCTGAGCCTGAAGATTCTCCAACAATTCCATTTCTTGTTGTCTGTCATAAAATTTTTTCATATTTTATACTCGTAAAATTTACCGCTATAAATTTTCAAATATAAATTTATATTTTTCACAAAATTTGTCAAGTTTTGGTATAAAATATCACTTCATTTTTGAATATACATCTTTGAGCGTTTTAGCAGTTTCTCTTATATCATATTTTTTTGGATTAGATAAGATTTGATTGGTTCTTTCATTTCCATTTATATTCAAAAGAATTGAGACCCATTCATTTTTGTTATTTATTGAAGCTGTATTCACTCTATTATCAATTTTCACTTCGTCTGTCACATTTTCAGACACAACAATCGGCACCCCATTATACTGCGCTTCCAAAAGCGTCAAGGGTACGCCCTCCCACAAGGAGGGAAAACAGAACGCATCCATGGCGGAATAGAATTTTTCGGGTTCTTTTTGAAGCCCTGCAAAGATGCAATTTTCCGCAATCCCAAGCAAACTAGCCTTTTCTTCCATTTG
>JABUUT010000004.1:73786-75265 GCA_021443045.1 Fibrobacteraceae bacterium | reverse complement strand
TTCTTCCTTGCGGTAGTTTGACATGGAGGTTCTGATGGCTGTGACGGGCTTGAATTTTTCACAATAGTATTTCAAACTTTTGGCTTTAAGATTTTCTTCTGCCTTGACTTCAATGGGAATTACATTGTTCCCTTTTTGAATAACAAAATCCACCTCATAACTAGACTTTTCACTAGAGTAATAGAAAGGGGTGATTTTTGATGATGCCTTTAATTCTTGCAACACATACTGTTCCGTTAAGGCACCTTTAAACTCTGTGAATATTTCATTCCCATGCACAATGGAATTTTCATCTAGTTCACTCTTGGCCGCCAGCAGACCCACATCCAGCATATAAATCTTAAAAGCATCAAAATCCGTATATGCCTTGAGGGGGAACCCCGGCTTTGAAACCTTATGCACTTTATGAACAACGCCGCTGTCGCAAAGCCATTGGATGGCAACCTCAAAATCTTTCATGCGAGCCCCTTTCTTAATTTGTCCAAAAAAGAATTTTTTATTTTCCTTCGCTAGTTGCATAGGAAGGGCGTCCCAAACCATGCGAACCCTGGGAAGTAGTCGAGGTTCTATATGCTTTCCAAAATCGCCTTCGTATTGGCTTAAAATATTATTTTGAATTTTTCTAGTTTCTTCAAAATCATGATGCTGCCGATATGCATCTACAACCTCGGGCATTCCCCCAACAAAATAATACTCCCGTAAAAGTTGCCTATATTTTTCGTTAAAAGAATTCGCTTCGTCACTACTTGGATTTTGTTTGTAATCGGCCAATTTATCCTCGTCCAACGCCCTTAAAAATTCCTCAAAATCCATGGGGTAAAGCCTAAGCTCATCGACCTTGCCCACGGGGAACGAAATGCCTTCGTGAATGGCCACCCCCAAAAGTGAACCCGCTGCAATCACAGCATATTCTTGAGCCTGTTCGCAAAAATACTTAAGCGATTCCACAACCTTTGGCGCGGCCTGAATCTCGTCAAAAATAAGGAGCGTCTTTTGCGGTTCAATTTTTTGTTTCAGTTCTATTTCAAGGGCATTCAGAATGCGACGTGGGTCGTAATCTTGATTAAAAATGCCAGCAATGCGCTTATTGTTGTAAAACGAAATATAAACAGCATTCGAAAAATGCCGTTTGCCAAATTCCTGCATCACCCAAGTTTTACCCACTTGGCGTGCGCCCCATAGGATTAAGGGTTTACGCCTAGGGGAATTTTTCCACTGTATTAGATTTTCAATAATTTTGCGATGCATACCAATAATATAAGAAATTATGTGCGTTATATACACTTTTTTCGCGGAAAAAATGTATAAAAAGCTCGTTTTTTCATAGTAAATGCCAAAAGACACCAGTAGCAGACGCTCATCAAGGGTTGTAGGTTACGCCTTCTCCCGTACCACGTACTGGGGCGACTGGTTGATGCAAATGTAGATGCGGCCGATATACTCGCCAATGAATCCCAGCAAAAGCATGATCATGCCGCC
>JABUUT010000004.1:46450-71402 GCA_021443045.1 Fibrobacteraceae bacterium | reverse complement strand
TCTTTAAACATTCCAAAGCCGTTTCATAAAAAAGCATAAAGCCTCCATAAAAAATACCCACACATGCGGGCAACGCAAATTTTCTAAAAAACATAAGGTAGCGGAGAATTTCGTATTTGCATACTCTTATGGACATTCCCTGGATTCTTCACCTTCGGTTCAGAATGACACCGTGAGGTTTAAAGAATTAACCCTTATAGCCCCCCCTCTTTATTCTGGATGTACATTCCCTTCTTCATGTTCAGACTATGGAAAATCTTCGGCTAGCTTCCAAGGACTTTTGCCGATGAGCCGATTTTTGCCTAATATGCTGCATTTATCTTTTAGTCCTGTTTTTCTTGCCCGTGATTATTTGGTAAATTAGGCATATATGAAGAAGTTTGTTTTATTGTGTGTTTTAGCTTTTGTGGCGATAAATGCTTTTGCCGTAGACACTCTTGAAGTGTTTGGTTTGCGAGTGCAGTTTCAGGAAGAAAAAAACGACAATTCCCTGACTACGGGTACGGGGCTTTTTGATTCCGACACCACAAAATATTCTCTAGACCCCACGGGCAAACGGGGGAGTGTTCCTTACTGGAAAAAACATTTTGAATTTGCCAACGCCTACTTTAATGCGGCCACCGGGGGTAGGCTGGTTATTAAGTCTCGCATTTTCCCTGAAGATGCCAGTGCCTACACTTTGGACAAGTACATTATTGACTACAACCGCACCAGTAAAAAGAAGGGCGAAAAAACGGCTGAGTTTGACGAGGCTCGCAGCCGTGACTATTTGAGTTTTGTCTACGACGCCATAATGAAGGCCCATGGTTCTAAAGAATCTCCTTTTAAAATTCCTCAGCCTAAGAGCTCCAATACAAAGCGTGTGTACATGATTATTCATGCGGGAGCCAACCGATTGGTTGATGGTGGCAGCATGGGTACCAAGGGGGCCAACACTCCTGGTGATTTTATGGATGTGTTTATCAGTGAAGATGCCTGGGAATATTTGTCTAAAGATTCGGCCTATGTTTCTTTGGGCGTGTCGGCAACTTCAGATACGGTGGCGGTAAACGGTCTTACTTTAAAAGGGGCTTCCATTGATACATTGAAGTCGGTGATGGTTGTGAGCGAAACGGCCTCCCAGGATAAGTTGAACTGGGGCATTAACGGCATTATAATTAACCAGATTGCGCGCCAGTTGGGACTACCCAACACCTACGATGTGGTAAAGGGGATTTCTCGATTGGGTTATTTTGACGTTATGGACTTTGCGGGCTACAGTGCTGGTAATGGATTTTTACCTTCCTTACCTAACGCATGGGCTCGTTCTTACATGGGGTGGAGTGCTGTAAAAGAAGTGCGGCCTACGGCTGGTAAGGGAGTTACTGTAGAAATTGCGGCGGCTGGCAGTGGTCTGGGTACCGAGATTGTAAAGGTTCCCTTAAATGGTAGCGAATACTTGCTTATTGAAAATCGTCAACGTTCCTGGAACAAAGAAGGAACGGTGGACTTTGTTGTGGGTAATGCCGATGAAAGCAATGACACCTTGATTAAAACGCTGCCGGTGGATAGTTTGTCGATGATTTTTGAAGACAGTGTTTGTGTTAAAGGCAAATGCAAGGTCAATAAAAATAAGGCCAAGGGCTTAATTCTTTCGGCTAGCTCTTTTGATGCGGGTATTCCTGCCAGCGGCATTGCGGTGTGGAAGGTGAATGACTGGTATTTGCGGGAAACATTAAGATTTGGTGCTGCCAATTTTTGGGGTGGTGACACCTTGCGGGACCACCAGTTTGGCATGGCTCTTGTAGAATCGGATGGGGTGCTGAGCATTGGTAAAACCTTTAAGAACGCCTTGGGCGAGGATACCTACGACTATGGCTCTGGAACAGATCTTTTACCCCACCTCCGCATGCCCAACAGCAGTTCCTCCACAAAGTATGATACGGTAAAGACCATTCTTCCCAAGAGTACAGGGGCGTCCATTTACGCCAACACCAACACCACCCAGGGCGGGTACACGGGTATTAAAATAAAGGTTGAAGTTCCTAAAGATGCCAGGGTGGAAAAAACGGCCAATGCCTTTATGGGCGATAGTGTTAAAAATTTTGCTGCCACAAAAATTAAGGTGACTATTAGCCTGGATGATGGCCGGATTGATGGTTCCCAATTTCCTCGGAATGTGGGTGTGGATGGCTCTGTTCGGGGTATGGTTTTTGTTAATAGCCCTGAAGATGAAAATGAAAAGCTGCTTGTGGTGGAGGCTGCCGATGGTTACTACCAATTGTTCTCTGCATTGGGTGATACGTTGTATGCGTCCGACACTTCTGTAGTGAAAGAAAAAATTTCGGCAAAGGATTCTAGGGAAGAAATTCCTCTTTACCGATTGGGGCAAAGCGAAGGCTCTGTTATAGGCAGTGCCTCCAATGGCAAATCTATTTTTAGTTTGTATAAACACCAGTTGATTCGCACGGATGTGGATGCGGGGTATATGCCAACGCCCCACAGTGTGTTGCTAAAAAAAGACTCTGCCTTGGTGGGCCCCATGTTGGTGGAAAACCGAGTTTGGGTGGCTACGACAAACGGCCTGGTGGGTGCTGATTTTGAATCTTCTGAGGTTCAGGTTAAAACCGACGAAAATTTTGTGGCCCAGGATATGGCGTACTGCCCAGAAGTTTCTGTAGGCAAGTCGTCTAAGGTGCCTGCCATTGCCTTGGTGGGAAAAAATGTTGCTACTGGGGTGGGCCAGTTGGTTCTTGTGGATGTTGCTAAAATGGAAGTGGTTGGGGTAAAAGAGTTGCCCAACAAAAATAAGGACCGCTTTTTTAATGTGGTTTGTACCGACTTGAACAGGGATGGAATTTTGGATGTGGCGGTGTTGGGTAGCCGAGGTACCGTGGCTGCCTTTAACGCGGAACCAAAATTTGCAAAGGTTTTTGAGGAGCGCAGCTACACTCGTGGAAACAACAAGGATTTACCTGATGAAACGTCGCCCTTTGCCGTTGGAGACATAAACAGCGACGGGTACCCCGAATTGGTGTTCTTGGGGCAAAATTTGCTGTATGCCCTAGACCGGTATGGCATGCCCTTAGGTGGCTTTCCGGTAACGTTAAATAGAGGTACTCCCATTTGTGGCTTCTTTAGCGACCCTCTGCTAGTTGATGTGAATGGTGATAAAAATCCAGAAATTCTAGTGCCTTCTAGCGATGGCATGGTTTATGCCTACAAGAGTAATGGCAAGCAGTATACGGAAGGTTTTCCCTTGGCGGCAGGTTCCTTTGAATATGGAAATTCCTATTACCCCATGTCTATATTTGTGGTTAAATCTAAGGCTCATGAAGGGCCTAAAATTTATGCCATGCACCGCAATTATATTTATGGCTTTAACTTGCCTAAGGCTATGGATAATGCTGCCGAAAGCGAAAAAGCTTGGCCTCTTCCTGCAGGTGGCAACGAACGTACCAACTGGTTTGATGCTTCTAAGCTAAAGGATGTTTCCAAGGATACGCCAAAGGCTGAAATTACGGAATTTTTTGTGTATCCCAACCCCGTGCGTGGAGGAAATGCAAAGGCTCGTTTTGAAATTGGAGATGCGGCAAAGTCGGCTACTTTTGAATTGTACGATATAACGGGGCTGTGCATTTACAAGAAAAAGATGAGTGGTGTGGCTGCAGGTCGGGGGGAGTTTGATAATTTGGATTTGTCAAAGTTGGGCAGTGATGTGTATACGGCTCGTTTAAAGGTGAACTTTGAATCGGGCAAGACAAAACAGAAACTTTATCGCATAGGTGTTATTAAATGAGACGCTTGTTTTTGTGTTGGCTCATGATGCTCACTTTTTTAATGTGGGGTTGCTCCACAAATGCCACCGGCGGTGATGTGGAGTATGATGATGGAGGCTCCGATATTTCGGTTCGGCCAAAATCAAGTTCTAGTAGGGGAAATTTATCCAGCTCCGGTGATTCCCAGGATACATTGCCTAGTGTCGATGATTTGCTTGTATGGATTGCTATAGACTCGACCCGCTTTAGTCGTGGTGGGGTGGATTATTTTATTAGCCCTTTTAGTGTTGCTACCACAGAGGTGACTCAAAAAATTTACCAAAGGGTTATGGGCTTTTTACCTACCCAATCTAAAAAGGATGACGTTCTTCCAGTTGTGAATGTTTCTTGGTACGATGCGGTTTTATTTTGCAATGCCTATTCCAAGTATTTGCAGCTAGATACTGTTTATGAATATGCTTCTGTAGGTTCGAAAAATTATTTGAAGAATTTGTCTGTAAACTACAAGGCTGTTGGGGTTCGGTTACCTACAGAAACGGAGTGGGAAGTGGCTGCAAGGGCTGGCTCTTCTGATACCTACTATTGGGGTACCGCTGAAGCCTCTAAATATGCTTATTATGCCATGAGCAGTGGGCCTTCTATGGTTGCTGCACGATTGCCCAATGACTTTGGCCTTTACGATGTGGCGGGCAATGTGGCCGAATGGATTAACGACTGGTATGGTGTATACCCAACATCTACAGTTCAAAATTACACGGGGCCTAAGGAGGGCTCTTTGCGTTGCTTGCGTGGAGGTGGCTGGGCCAGCAAGGTAAAAGAATTGGGTTCTGCCGAACGGGACAAGGAAGATCCTTTGGTTGCCAAAGGAACTATTGGTTTTAGGGTGGTTATATCCAAAGGATTTTAGGTAAGGTTATGAATAAAAGAATTTTGTTTATGTTGCTGGCCTTTGGGGCTCTGTTTTTGATTTCTTGTACAAAGGAAGATGAACAAAAAACATTGCCGGAATTGCCTAAGGTTGAGAAGCCGGCGTTGGTAGGTAACTACACTGGAAAAATGCCTGACGAAGAATGGGAAAAACGCATGGTTCGTCTTTCTTTGCTGGATAGTGGCAAAGTAGTATGGATGGAGACTTTGGTAAAGGGCGAAACGGTAAAGCAAGACACGTTGCTTGGTCTTTATAAAGTTGAAAACGATAGCATTCTTCTTTTAAACCTGAATGAAAATCGTGAATTCCGTTTTAAAATTACTCCCATAGGGTCTTTGTATTTTATGACGGGTGCAGGAACCGTTTACAAAGATGAAAATGGGTTGCCAGCTGGTTTTATCCATATTTTTGACAATCCCAAAAAATAGTTCTCAATAGGAAAAAATATGCAGTGCAGAACTTTGATAGTTGACGATGAACCGCTGGCCCGCATGCGCATGCGTTCCATGCTGGAGCCTTATGCTTCCGAGTTTGAAGTGGTTGGCGAGGCTGGTTCTGGGGAAGAAGCGGTTCAGAAAATTCGAGAGGAATCTCCGGATGTGGTGTTTTTGGACATCCAGATGCCCGACATGAATGCCTTTGATGTACTGCAGAAAATTAATGAAGATGAAATGCCTTTGATTGTGTTCACCACGGCGTACGAAAATTTTGCCTTGCGGGCCTTTGAAGAAAATACGGTGGACTATCTGTTGAAACCCATAGAAGAAGAACGCTTGGCAAACACGGTAGAAAAGCTGCGCAAACGCTTGGTTTCTCTTGACAGCGAATCTCAAATTCCGTTGGACTTTAGTTGGGACAAATTCCGCTCCATGATAGACCCCAGCGGTTTTTTTCTTCAGCGGGTTCAGGTTAAAATTGGAGACCGCATTCTTCTTGTGAATGTGGATGAAATTATCCGCTTCCACAGTGAAGAAAAATATACCACGGTGTACACGCCCACCAACCAGTATGTAATAGACACTCCCTTGGTGGATTTGGAGAAAAAATTGGACCCCCGCCAGTTTGTTCGCATTCACCGGGCCCATTTGGTGGCAATAGACAGTATTGCAGAAATTCGAAAATCGGATGCCAGCAGGCTGTGTGTGATTTTAAATGACAAAGAAAAGACTCAACTTTTGGTGAGCCGCAACTTTGTGAAGAAGGTAAGAAACCTTTAGAAGCGGTCGCTCTTTTTTTTTTTCTATTTTATAGGTATAAAACTGATATTTGATTTGGAGTTTTGATGGAAGGTTCTGAAAGAAAAAAGGTGGTTGTGCCACAGTTTTTAAAAACCCTCACTAGGGAAATTATTGTTCCTGTTTTTTTGGCGTTGATAGTTATTCAGTATGTTATTCAGGCTTTTCAGATTCCTAGCGGTTCCATGGAAGATACGTTAAAGACTGGGGATTTTTTGCTGGGCCTCAAGTTTACCTACGGTTCGCCCATTCCGTTTACAAACCAAAAGTTTCCTGGATACGCATTGCCCAAAGCTGGGGATGTGGTGATTTTTCGCTATCCTGGTGAGCCTGAATACCCCGACAACAATCCTGGTCGATACACCCACTTGTTTAACGCCCTAATGCTAGGCAACTATTATTGGGACCATGAACCTGAAGAAGGCCAACCCCATATTGTTCACTATGCCGATGGGCCTAAAGATTACATTAAACGCTGTGTGGCTGTAAGCGGTGATACGGTTCAGGTGTACAAGGGGCGCTTGTCCATTAACGGCGTTCGTCAAGAGAGCTTGCCTGGTCGTGGAAAATACACGGCCCAGTATCGCACTCGGTCTCCCCGAGATGAGAGAGGGCCTTTTGTGGTTCCCTCTGTGGGAGATGTTTTTGTGGTGGATTCCCTTTCTTTGGAACAGTTGTGGTGGCTTCGATCCATTGTTCTTCAAGAAAATCCTAATTCCACCGTCACCTTTGAAATGTCTCTTATTCACAACGGAAAAGAAGACAACAACTACGAATTTGAAAACTATCGAATTCCTGTAGAAAACGATAGGGCTTTTTCCATTAACGCCATGCTGGAGAGAAACCGCATTGTGTTGCAACAACGCCTCCGTCAGGGTGATACTATTACTGGCAATATGCCTTTTGCGTTTTTCCGGGAATATGCCAAGGTGGGCTTTTTGCCGGTGCTGGATCCACACGCCAAGGGTGGCTTAACTCGCAGTGTAAGTTACATGGGCTTTGATGGTTCCCAACTGCAAGATGTGGAAGACAACGTAAAGTATTTGAACAAGGTGGCTCTGGAAGATTCTACGACCGATTCCACTCTTCAAAAAGACACTTTTGAAATTCGTCGTCGGCTATTGGTGGATGGGAAACCCATTGAAAGTTACACCGTACAGACTCCGGTTTTCTTTATGATGGGCGATAATCGTGATAATTCTGCAGACAGCCGCTACTGGGGCTTTGTAACTTTGCGCAATGTTCGTGCCAAGGCTTTTGTTATCTATTTTTCCTTTGAAAACGATGACCAGAAGTTTAGCCTTGGAAACCCACTTACCTGGTGGCGTTTGCCACTGCGCATTCGGTATTCCCGCATTGGAAAAATAATTCACATGATTGAGAAATAATGAAGTTGATAGGGGTAAAAAATTGGCATAAATTAACATGGACCGCCTTGGCGTTGTTCGTGTGTTTATCCGCTTCTTTTATTTCTTGTGCAACCCAGGTGGCTCCTGGTGGTGGCCCTGAGGATAAACTCCCTCCCCGAGTGGCTGGAGTGTATCCTGCCCCCAATACCACCAACCATCCTAATGAATTGTATGTTAAGCTGGAATTTGATGAATGGATTAACGCCACCATTCCTCGCAGCGCCGTGTCTATTTCGCCTCCTATTGAAAAAAAGCTTCGCTTTGAGGTGGGTGGAAAAAATTTGGAACTTTCGTCTAGAGCTGTTTTAGATGATAGCACCACCTATACCATTACTTTTGCGGGAGGCATCAAGGATTTGCATGGCAATTCTTTGGCTGAACCGTTTCATGTGGTTTTTTCTACAGGACCTGTTATTGATTCCCTTACCCTTGTTGGCCGAGTTCTTGTAAATGACGCTATGGCTAGCGCTAAATCTTACCCCAGCATTGGTTTGTTCCTTATGGGTGAAGAGCGAAAGTCGAAACGCTACCTGGAAAAATACAGGGATACCACAACAGGTGTGCTGGATTCTTTGCCGTTGCTTACAAAGGAACCTCCACTTTTTATTACGCGCGCCGATAGCGCCGGCAATTTTAAGCTGACTGGTTTGCGCCCCGGTCTTTATAGGGTGGTGGCTTTTGTGGATGCAAACGGAAACCAGAAGGTGGAACCTTCTGTGGAACTGGCGGGGGTTTGGACCAGAGACCTTTCGTTGAAAGATTCAACTTCCGACACCTTGTGGGTAGCCCTTGCCGATCAGGATACATCCCATTTGGAATTGGAATCGGTTTCTCAACCGTACAGCAATGTTCTAGAAGCATCCTTCAATCGGAATGTGTATTTTGATTCGACTTTTGCCGATACCAACAACTGCTACATAGAATCTCCAGAAGGAAAAATGACTTACCCTTCCATGGTATACTTAGGGGCATCTTCCAACAAGCCGAATTTTTATTTTTCCAAAAAGCCAAAGGCTGAAGTTCTATACAAGTTCTTGTGTAAATCGGGAACCGATTCTTCCTTCCGCATTTTAGATACGCTGCGGAACCGTGTGGATTGGGAATGGGTCGACATGAAGGGCGATACCTTGACTCCTTCTATTGCTAAAACCTTAATGCGCTCTAAGGCAAAATCAGCATTTCCGGAAGATTCCCTTATTTTTGCCTACAATAAGCCGGTACTAGACTCTTTGCAGGAAACTTATTACCTCGCCATGAATAAAGACACTAACGCCGTGTCCATTGTTCAAATCGACCCAATTCGTTACCTTGTTCAAAATAAGGAGCCTTGGCCCACTGACGCAACCATTGATTTTTTGCAGGGTTACCAAGATACCACTTTGGCAAAGGCCGACAGCAACGGAGTTCGAGATACCGTTGTTGAATTGAAGTATAAAAGGCTTTTGCGCTTTGAAACGGTTTCTAAACTTAAGTTGGCTTCCTTAAAGGGTAAAATTCCTGGAGGAACCGATAAGGTGGTGGTTCGCTTGCGAGCCATTGATACAAAGAAAGATTATTTTGCCATGTGTGGCGTTGATGGGAGTGTTGCCTTTGACAATTTGATGGAAGGAAATTACTTTATTGATTACTACTATCCTAAGGATGGTTCCAATTTGCCCGATGCGGGAGGATTAAACCCCTTCCGTTATGGCAAGCCTTGGCGAGCTCCAAAGGATACGTTAAAATTGGCAAATGGAGAAAATGAATTGGAAAAGCTTTTGCCAAGGAGTCTCTCCAAAATTTCTGAGGAAGGAAAATAAAATGCAAAAGATACCTGCTTTTGTGGCCATCGATTTAGAAACCACCGGCCTTGATTTTGAAAAAGATGAAATAATCGAGGTCGCATTAGTTCGCTTTGAAGACGGCGTGCCCACAGAATCTACCGATTATTTGGTAAAACCGTCCTCTGCGGAGTTGCGGCCTTTTATTGAAAACTTGACAGGTATCAAGAAAGAAGATTTGGAATCGGTAGAAGGCTTTGGTGATTTGGCCGGAAAGATTTGTTCCTTTATAGGAAATCTTCCTCTAGTTGCTCACAATGCTGCCTTTGATTCCCGTTTTTTAAAAGGAGCCTTGGCCAAAGTGGGGGTGAATTTTGATGACCACCCCGTGTGGGACTCCCTTACGCTTTCTCGAATAGCCTACCAGAATATTCCAAACCATCGCTTGGATACTCTGACCCAAGAATTGAATATTGAACGGAGTAGAGCCCACCGGGCGTTGCCTGATGCCGATGCCTGCGGTCGGCTTTTTGTGATGTGCTTTCAAAAGATTTGCGAATCGGATGCTTGGCTGGGCGAAGCCTTGTTGAAGATTGGTGAAGGTTCTGATTGGCAGGCTCTCTTTAGTTCTTTTGAAAACAGCACCAATGGTGTTAAGCCTCAATATGCGTTGCCCGATGTTTCTGCAGCAGGAGCCCTGCCAAAGGTGATGGTGCCTCGCGTTAGTGAATTTTTTAAGGAAAATGGCTTTTTATCGCAAGTGGTGGAGGGTTTTCAGGTTCGAAAGACCCAGCAGGACTTTGCGGGCATTGTGGAGCGGAATATGCACAAGGGAGGCCTTTGTGTAATGGAAGCACCCACAGGCTCTGGGAAATCCATGGCGTATTTAGTGGCTGCTGCCAATAAGGCCGCTTCTGGAGAGAGGGTGGTTATTAGTACCGCCACCCGAGCTCTTCAGGAACAACTTTGGGCAAATGAAATTCCAAAACTTTCCATGATTTACAACGGAAGCTTGATTCCGGCTATATTAAAAGGCCGCGACAATTACCTGTGCCTTCGCAAGTTTGAAGAAGTTCTTAAGGCTCCGCAAAATTTGTTGCTTCCAGAAGAGCGGGATTCTTTTATGGCCCTGCTCCCTTGGGTGTATACAACCCAGACTGGTGACATTAATGAATGTCATTCTTTTAGTGCTGGACGCAATCGGGTGCTTTGGTCCAAAATTAGCAGCAACGCCTCTTCTTGCTTTAACGAACAGTGCCCCTATTTTAGCAAGTGCCCCGGTTTGTGTGCCAAGCGCAAGGCCATGGCCGCCAATTTGCTTTTGGTAAACCACTCCCTGTTCCTTGCGGACCTTTCCCTAGAATTTGCCTTGCTCCCTGCATACGAACACATTGTGTTTGACGAAGCCCATCGTTTGCCTGCCATAAGCAGCCAAGCTTTTGGTCGTTCCGTTTCTTTCTTCCGCTACCGCAATGTGGCCAAGATTCTTGTTCCCTCTAAAAATGAGCGGAACGGGCTTCTTGTGGAGGTGCAGAATTCCCTTTCTACCGAGGATGCTGAAAACAGAGATGTTGTAGAACAGTTGATTGTGGCTCTGAATGAAATGGAAAAAAGCCTCCACCGATTCTTTATGAAGATAGGTAAAAAACTGACTAAACAGAAGCAGGGTAAAAGTGGCTTTGTGTATACCAACGGTGTTTTGGCCGATTATGAAACCGATCCAAACAGTGTTATTGAACAGTATCAAAGTATAAAGAAATTGCTGGAACGGCTGTGGAGCCATTTAGATGGCAACACCCTTTTAAAGAGTGTTAGCGGGCACATTTCTGAAATTGAACGGTTTATGGCCGATTTTGAATTTTTGGTAAAAGCCGGTCGTAAGGATTGGGTGTTCTATTTAGAGGAGCCTTTTAACCCCCACACTCTAAAGATGCATGCCTATCCTCTTTATGCCGGAGGCTTGTGGTCCGAAAAATTCTACCCTTGGATAAAGTCGGCAACCTTTACTTCGGCAACATTGGCCGTTCAGGGCAGCCTGGATTACTTTGTTCAAACTATGGGCATGAACCATGTGACACGAACGAAGATTCCATTTTTAAGAGTGTATGCCGACGAGTCGAACCATGAAGGCCGTCGCAGCATTATGATTGCCAAGTATTTGCCCAAGCCTTCTGTTCCTGAGTACAACGAGTCTTTGCAGAATCTTTTGGTAGAAGTACTGCCAGAGGTGGATGAGAATACTATGGTGCTGTTTACCAGTATTTCGGCCATGATGAAGGCTCAGCAGGTGCTTGCTCCGGCCTTTGCCGCAAAGAATAAACTGTTGTTGTGCCAGCATGTGGATGGTGCCCTAGACGGCCTTGTAAGCATGTTCCGCAAAGAACGAGGGGCTTGCCTCCTGGGGTGCCAGAGCCTTTGGGAAGGTGTGGATTTTCCAGGAGATGCGTTAAAGTTCCTTGTGATTCCAAAGCTTCCGTTCCCGAACCCTTCGGAGCCTTTGGTGGCTGGAATTTCTAACCAGTTGAAGGAAGCTGGCAAGAACGCTTTTAAGGAGTATTTTGTGCCAGAAGCCTTTATGGAACTGCGTCAGGGGCTTGGCCGACTTTTGAGAGGCGAAGAAGATACAGGCAAGGTTCTTATTCTGGATAATAGAGTGCTGTTGGAACATTACGGAAAGTCTTTCCAAAAAATTTGGAACTTTAAGCACAAAACGGCATTTAGCTTAGAAGACGTAAAAAAATTCATGAAGTGATAATAAACAGATGGGAGTTGAATTTAGCGGAATGTTTTACTAAATTTGGCTCTCTATGTTTGATTTGAATACGTTTTTTGAAGGTTTGTCTAAACCTAAGCTTCGTGAAGTGCATGTAAAGGCTTTTGGTAAAAAGGGTCTTTTGAACAACGCCCTTATTCAAAAAGAAGCTTTAGACCACTACAGTGATAAAGAAAGAGTGTCTCTTCTTTTTTCCAAGTTGGAGCCTTACCAACGCCGTGTGTTGAATTTGTTGTACCACAGTGGGTCTCGTGGGCTTTCTTATAATGAGCTTCGGCTTGTGGTTCCTGTAAGTAAGGCTAGGGAGTTGCAGGAATTTCTGCTTTCCATGTGCCGTGAATTTGTTTTGTGGCGTTCCTTTGTGGGGGGCAACCCGGTCTATCTTCCTTTTTCCAATTTCATAGGCATGTTCGAAATGGAACCGGAGGAGACCCCAAATTTAGGCCTTCCCACGGTGTCGTACCAGAACCTTCTGGATTGGCACATTTGCTTGGTTCTAGCCTTGGCACAGAAGAAGGAACTTCGGGTAAATTCCAACGGATCCCTCCATCGCCACAGTCGTCAAATTTGTGCATCCTACTTCAAGACCATTTCTAAAATATCTGAGAAACTTGCAGAAAATGAATTGACTCTGATTTTTAGCTTTCTCACCATGAATGGGTGGCTGGAACAGGAAGATGCCTACTTGCTCCCTTCTTCCAAAGCCCTGGAATTCTTGAGAAAGAATGGATTCCGTTTACACCAGGATATTTTGGCCTGGTGGGTAAAAGTACGCTTTCACGATGACCGCGTTCATGCATGCCAGCTTTTAAATACCCTCAGGGAGTGCAGGCATGTTTCCGATGCCGTTACTTTGTTCTGGGTAACCGACCCCTCTTTTCGTATTTTAGAAAAGAACAAGGCTCTGTCCATTGAATTTATACCAAGGCCTTTACGGGAACTTTGGATTCTTGGATTGGTTGATTTTAGAATGAGTCAGGGTAAAATTGATTCCGTGGTGATGAACAAGTTTGGTTCGGACTGGGTGGATAGTTCTGTTGTAACTTTGCCGGAACCTAGTTTGTCTACATTGCCAAACTTTGATTTGGTAGCCTCTATAGGAACCTCTCCCCGGGTGCTCTTTACTTTGGCGTGCCTTGCGGAAATTCGCAATGATGAACCGTTCCTATGTTTTACCTTGGAAAAAGAAACTTATCTGTCGGGGTTAAAAAGTGGTTTGCCTGAAGCGGAAATAGAACATTTCCGTTCTTGGATTAACCCTCCAGAAAATGTGAATTCCACCCTCCATGAATGGAACACCTCTTTTTACGGGGCAAAGGTGCGCACGGTGCGTTTGCTAAAAATTGATGATTTAAGCATTTTGTCTGAATTGTCCCGTTTCCCGGAGTTTGTGCAATGCACCGAAGAGTACATTCCTGGATACGGCTTTGTGCTTAAGGAAAGTTCCGAAAAGCGGGCCTTTGAAATTTTGGAGAACTACGGTTTTTGCCCCTTTGTGGACGGCTCCAATGTCAATCGTCTGCCAGCTCCAACAGAAGAGTGGAAAACGGATTTCTTAATCCATTGGCACAATGTAAAGGCTCCAGACTTTGAAATGAAGGAATTGGTTGACGAAGATTCTATGCAGGCCACCATGAACTCCACAAAGTATGGCAATCTTTACCAAAAGCTCAGTACTTTTGATTTGGTAAAAGTTCTGCGGTATGCCAAAATGGCAGGAACTTTGCTTTCGGCTCAAGTAAAGGATCCAAACAAAAGGGGTGCTGTACAGACTGAAAAAACATTCTATGTACACTCCCTAAAATTGTCCAAGTCGCCCTTTACTGCTGAAATTCAGGAGTACGGTACCGATCCAAGGTACCCCTTGGATTTATCGTTTATTCAAGAAATCAAGGTTTTGAACAAAAAGACTTTGGCGTAGAATTTTTTTTGGAGGTGTCTTAAATTTCACGGAAGGGTTTGGGCGAATCCTGCTATGTGAACCATTTCTTCCAATGAAATTTCGTCGTAGTAGGCTTCCATTTCTCGATCTTCGTCGCCAAAGTTCATTTGGTACCAAAAGGTGGGCATTTCTTCTCTTGCTCGGTCTCCAATGAATGTTCTTCGTGGCTCTGTGGGTGTAAAATCCAGTCGCCTTCCGTCGTCACCGTGGCAGGGTCTACAGTTCTGATAAAATAATTTTTCACCTTTTTTTAAATCGGCACCTTTGATTTTTCCGTTTTTGTCTAAAAGTTTGTACACCAAGTAGGCCATGCGGGCGTCTTCCTTGGTCAAGGTATCTCCTGGGGAACCAGGCTCCGGCATTTTTACTCCACCTTTTACCCCATCTTCTGCAAAGCCCACGCCGAAGGAGGCTAGGGTAAAAATCAGGAGGAATGTAAAACGGGATAATTTCATGGAATAAATATAATATTCAATTTGGTGTCTGGTTATCGTAGTTCGTAAACGGTTGTAGGTAATTTTCTTGAAAATACGGATAAAACTCTATTGAAATCATTGTTTATCCGCCCCTTTTATCAAAATCTGGGCTATTTAAAGTCTATCACATAAAAAAAGACGGATAAAACGGCTGTTTTTCTTGCGTTTACAGGCCCCACACCAGCGGTTTTACCCCAAAAAATAGATCCCGAGCTACCAAGGGGCGTGTAAAACAACACCTCCAATGCCATTTTATCCGTCCCGTATTTTGTTTTATGCATTTTTAGCCTAGTTTACCACTTATTTTTGTATATTTCCCACTATGAAATTCTGGGTTGAATGTGTTTTTATTGGCCTTATGGCCAGTTTTTCTTACGGAGAAAACGCTGTGATGGATTCTCTTTTGTTCAGCGGTCGCTGGGACCATACTCCCGACTATTCCCGTACCAGTGCTCCTGCTGCCATGGTGCAATTTGATGCGGCTGCCAATTCCATTACTTTTGATTTGGAGGGGGAGGCCCATTTTCGCTTTGACATAGACGGTTCTCCCATTACCCACTTTACCATTCAGGGGCGCCAAACAAAAAAAATTGTGGTGGCCGACGACGGTCTGATCCATCATTACCGACTTATAAAAACCTCGGAAACCAACCCTGGGGAAGTGCGACTATACCATGTTTCTACCGATAAGAAGGGCTATTTTTTACCCAAACCACAACCCTCCAATCGCCGTATCGAGTTTATTGGAGATTCCTTTACGGTGGGCTATGGGGTAGAGGGAAAAAATACGGAAGATGGAACACCCTTCGAAAAGACCAATGCGGCCAAAAGCTTTGGCTTTCTTGTGGCCGATGCCTACAAAGCGGATTTTCAGATTAACGCCTTTAGTGGAAGAGGCTTGGTTCGCAATTATGGCAACATTGTGCCCAACTGGACAATTCCGAATTTGTATAAATTAACTGTTCCTGGCCTGGCTGAGCAAGAATCCCGCGGCCCCTACTGGAACCTTAAGAATTTCGACCCCCAGGTCATTGTGCTCTTTGTGGGTATCAACGATTTTCAGGGAGAACCTCCCTACGCAGATGCTGAAGAGTTCAAGCTGGCCTACGCCAGTTTTTTGGGGCTCCTGCGCGAAGCCCACCCCGGGGTGAAATTTTTGCTTTTGGCCACCAAAGTATGGCCTAACGACGATTTGATTGCTGCCGTGGAGGATGTATACAAGTCCCAGGTGGAGGGTGGTTATAGGGATTTGGAGTTTCAGGTGGTGTACACAGACAATACCGCCCTTCATGGACACCCCAACGAAATGTCCCAAAAAGAGCTGGCAAATACCCTAAAACCCATAATTGGGCGCCTAGGAAGGTGGCTTTCTCGATAAAAAAAATCATACAACTTTATTTTTTGTATATTTTTTTCACAGACTACTCTTGTAGGGAATGTTTCTTATGTCAAGGATAATGGAGAAGATTTATGCTCTTTTCAGGATGAACATCCTGATTTTTGCGCTTTTGACTGTAACCATTATTGCATTGTTTACATACGAGAATGGGTTAGACGATATTTATCTGCTGAACCTTTCCAAATATCCGTATGTACTTGCGGTAACTGATTCTGCCGATGGTGGTGCCTCCGCTATTGACATGATTCGTACAGACTCGTCCATTGTCATTGACTACGAACTTAAGGAAGGCTACGCTTACCCCTATGCAGGTGTAAAAATCTTGCTGGGCGATGGCAAAACCAAGGGCCTCGACATATCCCACTACGACAGCATCTTTGTTTGGATTAAACCTCGGGGTGAAGGAACGGTTCGCCTCTACATGCGTGGCTACGATGCCACCTTCTATCGCCCTGACGATGAATCTTCCCTCAAGTTTAATGAAATTGAATTTTTCCCCTTGGAAGAGACCTATCCAGCGGTGTTCGTTCCCCAGGAATTCCGTGTGGCCAGCTGGTGGGTGGCCCATAACGAAATTAATGTGCACAAAGCTCGTGTAGACCTTTCTAACGTTCCTCTCATAGAAATCCAGACTGGAACCAATGCCCCCTTGGGGTACGGAACTCTCGAAATCAAGGGCTTGTGTTTTAAGGGCAAAAAAATCCGCAAGGACGACCTCTATGTGGCTCTGGTGGGCCTATGGTTTATCACCTTCTTTGTTATTCTCGTTATCCGCATGTTTGATTATAGCCGCGAACGTGCCGCCAACAAGAAAAAGCGTGAAGAACTTGAAAAGAACCTGAAGGCTCTTGAAATCGAAAAGAGCGAATATGAAAAGTCCAGCAAGGAAGACGCCCTTACGGGATGCCTCAACCGTGCAGGCTTTAGTAGCGTGCTTACCCGCGAACAGGAAAACCTGAGCAAGACTGGCAGTCCGGTATCCTTCATTATGCTGGATATCGACCACTTCAAGAATATCAACGACACTTACGGTCACAGTGTGGGCGATGAAGTTCTGGTGAACCTGACAAAGCTCATTCAGGGCAAAATCCGCAACACCGATGCCTTGGTGCGTTGGGGTGGTGAGGAGTTCGTTATCCTCTGTAGCGATACGCCAATCCAGAATGCCCAGTTCCTTGCTGAAAAACTTCGTGTGGCCATTGAAAAGCACAAGATTATTTCTCAGCAGCAGATTACCTGTTCCTTCGGTATTGCCGAAATGGTTCCTGACGAAGATCCAAAGAAACTCTTTGAACGTGCAGACAAGGCCCTGTATGCTTCTAAGGAAAATGGACGTAACCGTGTAACCAGCGCCACCTTTAGGCGTACATCCCGCTAGTCAATATGCGATTGATCGTTTTTGCCTTATTCCTTGCCGTGGTTCTGGTTTCTTGTGCAAAGAAACCACCGGTGGAGGTTGCCTTTAAACCGGTGCAGGTGGACTGGCATGCCCAGACCGAGGCCGATGAGGCGCTGCCGAACAAAGACGCTTGTGTGATTCGCGTCACTTCTGCGTTGATGCAAGATTCTGTGATTCAGGCTTCCGCCTTGGAAGAAATTCAGTACAAGGGCGTCTACACAAAAGGCGAAGGTGCAATTTTAAGCCTAAAAGGGGCATGTGTAGACGAAAATCAGAAAGATTTGCCGGAATGTAACTGGAGTGCCTCCTGTGATGGCGAAAAGGTTGTTGTAAACGTCCACAACGAACCCTAGCGGGTTTTGTAACTTTTTGGCAGTGAAGGTTTTATCTTTGTTAGTATGAAACCGATATTTGAGTATACAGACTACCGAGAATGGATGCGTGACGCTTTTGATGACTTTAAAAAGCGGAAGTCCGTTATTTCATGGCGATACATGGCTATGAAACTGAATGCCGATCCTGGTAATTTGCTCCGTATTTCCCAAGGCAAAATCCATCTTTCATTGAACTTAATAGAACCTGTAGCCCGTTTTTTTGAACTTGAAGAAAAAGAAACAGCTTATTGGACTGAATTAGTATATTTTGGTAGAGCGAAAACCGATAAGGAAGCATTGGATCATTACGAGAAAATGCAGATTCTCAAGGGAATTCCTCTAAAGCGATTGGCTAAAAAAGAACTGGAATTCTACCGGCACTGGTATTGTAATGCCATACGCTCCATTATTGGAATTTGCAAGTTTAAGGATGATTATGAAGGGCTTGCAGAAAGCTGCACTCCTCAAATCTCCGTGGAACAGGCTAAGGAAGCGGTAAACCTTCTTGCTGAGTTGAACATGATCTCTAAGGACCGTGAAGGTTATTGGAAAGTGAATGACACCTTTGTAAGTACAGGCGGAAACTGGCGTTCCGAGGCGGTGCGCGCTTTTCAGAAAGAAACCATCCGCATGGCTGGAGAATCTTTGGAAAGACACTCCCCAACGGTTCGCGACATTAGCACTGTGACCATGACATTTAATATGGACGACATTGCGCTTATCCGTGAAAAAATCAAAGAATTCAGATCGGATTTGCTAAGGTTGTCGCAGGATGGGTCGGGAGACAATACGGTGTTTCAGTTGAATGTACAATTGTTCCCACTGGGTTTTGTCAAGAACTTGCAGGAGAAGAAAAAATGAGAAAGTTTCTTCTTTTTATGACTCTTGCGTTATGGTGTTGCTCAACAGATTCGGGCAATTCCGTTGCCGGTGGTCCTGGTAGCGAAACTACCAATGGTATTGTGGCTATGGTGGATGGTGCCAAAGCTTCTTATGCCGCTGTTTCCCTGCGTCGCGTTGATTACAAGGCTGCCAAGGGTGAAGTTGAAAACGTCATGGTGAATCCAGACTTTTACGCCGACTCCTTGGGCTTTATTGACATGGAACAGCGTATAAAATCGTTGGACAAAGGCTCCTACCGCCTAACAATTATTCATGGCGGAAGTTCCTTCTCCAAGGAATATACTGTAGAACAGATGGCAAAGGAATTTAATATTGAAGATGGCAAGGATGTTAAGTCCATTGCCCTGCCTCATGCGTCTTCTATAACGGGTTCCATTGATATGCCTGAAGGTAGCGATTTTGTATGGGTGGGTGTTCGTGGTCTAGATGTGTTGATCAAGACCGACAGCGAAGGAAACTTTGCCCTTCCATTCCTGCCTGCCGAAGATAGCCTAAAACTGTACTTTGTTGATGAAAAGTACAAGAAGTTCTACGATTCGACTTCTGTAGAATTGGAACCTTTGATAAACAAGGAATTGAATTTGGCTACTCCGAAGCCAGCCAAGGTTGAGGGCATTGTAGCCATGGCCAATGGCAAACCGGCTTCCTTTGCTTCGGTGGCTCTTCGCCCTGCCAGTGCAATTGCAGAACTGGATTCTCAAGAGGCTTCTTTAATAAAGGCCGACACCTATGCCAATGAAGATGGTGTGTTTAATGTAAAGGAGCCTGAGGGCGAAGGCTTGTACCGCCTGACAGTGGCCCAGGATGGCTATGTTTATTCGGTAGTCGTTAAATCCGGTGAAATTGACGATTTGGATACGGTTCAGCTAATGGCGACGGCTTCTATGAGCGGCAAGGTTTCTTTAAAGAGTGGCTCTGCCTATTCTTGGGCTGGAGTTTATGGCCTGGATGTGCTTGTAAAAACCGATAAACTGGGTAACTACAGTTTTCCCACTTTGCCTGCCAATGACAGTTTAAATGTATATTTTGTGTCAGAAAATGACAGTATTCCCTATGTGGATAGAGACTTTTCTCTAAAATCCTACGATGTGGAATTTTTGTATCCATCGATGCTGATAGGCGACTTTGAAGATTGTGAAGACGATATGAGCTGTGGCGGCTGGTATGTGAATGCAGGGCCGACTGGTTCTTCCATTTCTCCCACCGTGGTGTCTAAGGCCGTGGCCTACGATTCTGTTCGCAAGTCCAATGTGTTCCATGCCACCTATTCCCTAAGTGGCGAAGGGAGTGGCGTTTGGGTTCTTTTAGGCAAGTTCATTAGTGAAGATGACGGCTGGAACCTTTCCCTGCTAGACTCTGTAGAAGTTTATGCCAAGGGCGATGGAAACATTCGCATATACCTGGAAAATTGGGAATACGACAAGGAACAGGCAGGCCAAGTGGTTAAGGCCGCTTCCGACCTTAGGGCCCTTTCTTCTTCATGGAAGCGCTTTGTCTTTAAGCCTTCCGACCTTTGCGTAGACTATGCTGACGATGGCTCTGCCAACTGCAAGAAGACTTGGGAAAGTGTAAAAGCCTCCATTAAGCAGTTTAGCATTCTGCCTTACAGTGGAAAAGAGTTCTATATCGACGATATTAGGCTCCATGGCACCCTTTTCTAAGGGTGTCCCCCTTACCTAAAGGCTTTATTTTAAGTATTTTTGGCTACATGCAGTCATTGGAAAAAGAAGCGCAAGTCGCTAATGAATATTTGAGTCGTGTCGCTAAAGAGGCGGAACGAAAATTTGATGAACACCTTCCCGTGGAAAAAGACCGCCCCCATCGTTTGCATGAGGCTATGCGGTATTCCATGTTTGCCGGTGGCAAGCGTTTGCGCCCCGCCTTGGTAAAGGCCGCCTTTGAAATGTTTGGAGGCAAGGGAGAGTCGGTCTGGTATGCCATGAGCGCCCTGGAAATGCTCCATACCTTTTCTCTGATACATGATGACCTTCCTTGTGTAGACAATGACGATTACCGTCGTGGAAAGTTGACTTCCCACAAGGCTTTTGGTGAAGCTACTGCTGTACTGGCTGGCGATGCTTTGTGTATTCTTGCATTTGAGTTGATGGGTAAAACAGGTAACGCCAAGGCCATTGAAACTTTGGCCCACCAGTTGGGCACCTTTGGCATGATTGGTGGCGAAATGACCGACATTGAGTGTGAAGGCAAGACTGTTGATTTGGAAATAGTGGACTACATCCATTATCACAAGACGGCAGCCCTCATTGAGGCTTCGCTGGTGGTGGGCTCTCAGCTTGCCCAGGCTTCTGAAAAGGATATTGAAATTATTCGTAATTACGGTCGATCCATTGGCCTTGCCTTCCAGATTGTAGACGACATTCTAGATATTGTCTCTACCACCGAAGAATTGGGCAAAGATGCTGGCTCTGACATAGAAAAGGGCAAGGCGACATATCCTTCCATCCTAGGCCTGGAAAAGTCCAGGGAACGGGCTAGGGAGCTGTACGACGAATCCATCCAAATTTTGGAAGGACTCTCTTGCGACACTTCAATTCTTCGCGCCATTGCCGCTTTTATCATTACTCGGGTTAATTAATGGATTTGAAAAAAATAAAGTCTCCACGCGACATAAAAAACTGTTCCGTTGAAGAACTGAACGCGTTGGCGTCGCAAATTCGCGAGACCATTATTGGTCAGGTGTCCAAACACGGCGGTCACCTCGCTTCGAGCTTGGGTGTGGTAGAACTGACGCTGGCTCTGCACTATGTGTACGACGCCCCTGATGATAAACTGGTATGGGATGTGGGCCATCAGGCTTACGTTCACAAACTTTTGACAGGTCGATACGACCGCTTTGACACCCTTCGCCAACAGAATGGAATTTCGGGATTTTTAAAAAGGAACGAAAGCGAATACGATTGCTTTGGCGCTGGGCACGCCACCACTTCTATTTCGGCGGCACTAGGTTTTGCGGTAGCCCGCAACCATTTTGCCCGCAACAACAATGTGGTGGCTATTATTGGAGATGGCTCCATGACCGGAGGCATGGCTTACGAAGCCATTAACAATGCAGGCATTTCCAAAAAGAACATGACTATCATCTTGAACGACAACAAGATGAGCATTGCACCCAATGTGGGAGGCTTTTCAAAGTATTTGAATCGCGTGATTTCGGACCCTGTATACAACAAGATGCGTTCGGATTTGGACCGCGTGATGATGCGCCTTCCTGGGGTGCTGGGTAGCCGATTTAGAGACTTGTTCTTGCAGGCCGAAAAAGTGGCAAAGAACGCTGTTAAGCCTGGCCGCTTTTTTGAAGATTTGGGCATTCGCTATTTTGGACCTATTGATGGCCACGACATTAACGAATTGATTAGGTTGTTGGAAAGGGTTAAGGCCCAGCCCGGGCCCTGCATTGTGCATGTGCTTACCGAAAAGGGGCGTGGGCTGGATTTGGCCGAAAAGAACCCTACCAAGTGGCATGGTTGCGGCCCCTTTGACCCGGAAAGTGGTCTTCCTATTGTTCCCGGCAGTTTAAACCCATCCCTCACCAGCGTGTTTGGAAAAACTCTTTTGGAACTTGCCAAAAAGGATAACCGCATTATTGGAATTACGGCGGCCATGCCTACGGGATGCGGCTTGGATATTGTGGCCAAGGAACTTCCCGACCGTGTGATTGATGTGGGCATTGCAGAAGAACACGCGGTTACCTTTGCTGCGGGCCTTGCTTGTGAAGGGATTGTTCCTGTGGTGGCCATTTACTCTTCCTTTATGCAACGCGCCTACGACCAGATGATGCACGACGTGGCCCTGCAGAATTTGCATGTGGTGTTTGTTTTGGATAGGGCGGGGCTTGTGGGGGCCGATGGACCCACACACCATGGATCCTTTGACTTGTCGTTCTTGCGAACCATTCCTGGAATGACGGTTCTTGCTCCTTCCAACGAAAATGAACTGAGGGATATGCTTACGGCGGCCATCGACATGAAGGGCCCTGTAGCCATACGCTACCCTCGTGGAACAGCGCTGGCTGAGGAATTGGTGGAATCTGTAGGGCCTTTTAACGCCACAGAGCCTAAGGTGTTGGAACAAGGTGAAAACATCCTTTTGCTGGGGGCGGGCTTTATGACAAATGAACTTAAGAAAACCGCAGAAGTTCTAAGAGCCAACGGACACAAGCCAACCCTGGTGGACGCACGTCTTGTAAAACCCTTGGATGCTAAGTTTTACGCCAACCTCTTTAACAATCACAATGTGATTGTTACCTTGGAAGACAACACCTTGGTGGGTGGATATGGCTCTGCCATTGGTGAAATGCTTATGGACATGGGCTGTGTGGGTAAAAAACTAATTCGGTTTGGCCTTCCTGACCATTTTGTGGAACAGGGCGACATTAAGGATTTGTACAAATTATTGAAAATAGACGGTGAATCCGTCGCAAAACAGGTAATGGAAAAATTATGAGTGAAGAAAATCAGCCAAAGCGCACAGTAAGAACAACTTTCGAAGGCAAATTCGGAGTTAGTGAAAAACGAGATGAACGGAACACAGGCCGTAGCCGTGCCGGTGAAAGAGCTTTTGGAGAAAAACCTCGTCGTTTTGGCGATAAGGAACGAAAGGCTTTTGACAAGGAACCCCGCCGCTTTGGCGACAAAGACCGTTTTGGTGGTGACAGGCCTCGCCGCTTTGGTGACAAACAGGATCGTGGCTTTGGCGGTCGCGGCCGCTTTGGTGACAAAGATCGTTTTGGCGACAAGGGCCGTTTTGCTCGCGGGGAGCGCAAGCCGTTCGATAGCGATAGACCTGCTCCGGTGTACCGCCAGCGTCCAGAACAAAAATCTGAGATTGTTGATGAAAATTTGGACGAGCAGGCATTGGAAATGCGTGCCGTGGCCGCAGAAAAGAGCGATGATGCCGTAGCCAATCCTCCCTGGTTCAAAAAGCTTTTGGCTTTGACTACAGAGAAGGGCCGCGAAAGAGAAGGCCGCTTCTTGGGTGAAGGGGTTCATGTGGTTGACGAACTTATTTCTCATCATCGCGAACTGGTTATTGATGTTTATATAATGGAAGGATTTGGTGACGACAACCTGATTGAAAAAATCAACGAAGCCGAAGTGAACCTTCATGTGCTTACCGAAGACCAGATGAAACGCTTGTCTTCCACGGTGACTACACAGGGTATTATTGCTCATTGCCGTTCTGCCAGCAAAAAGCCTAACTATGAGCAGAGCCGCAGCGTGCTTACATTGGTGGATGCCGTGCAAGACCCTGGCAACTTGGGAACTTTGTTCCGCACCAGTCTAGGTTTTGGTTCTTCGGGCATGGTTCTTGGCCGTGGTACCGTGAACCCGTTTAACCCCAAGGTGGTGCGAGGTTCCAGTGGCACCTTCCTTCGTGTTCCCTTTGAATTTGACATGGATTTAATTGAACAAATTAATTTCCTCCGTTCCAAGGGTTACACCATTATTGCCACCGACTTGCATGCGAAACAGTCCCTTCGTGAAATTGCCCCCCATAAGCTTCGCAAAATGGCTTTTTTGGTGGGTAACGAAGGTGCTGGCACCAACCCTTACTTTATCGAATTGGCCGATGAAACGGTAAAAATCCCTATGAGTAGCGAGTTGGAATCCCTCAACGTTTCTGTGGCCCACGGTATTCTTTCTTACGAAGCCGCCCTGATTCAGGAAGAACTTAAGTAAAGGAATTGAATTCTATGGCAAATTTTCACGCTCGTTTGGAAGAACGCATTAAAAATTGTGGAAACCCAGTTTGCATGGGTATGGACCCTGTGTTAAAACTGATGCCGGTAGAAGGTTCTGCCGAAGAAAAAATCAAGCGTTTCTATTCCGAAATTTTGGAATGCTGCATTAAGCGTAATGTGTTTCCGGCTGTGGTTAAGCCCAATAGTGCCTACTACGAATGTGTGAGTGTTCAGGCTATGTTGGTTTTGCAGCAGCTGATTGCCGACTACAAGAGTGCGGGCATTCCTGTAATTTTAGATGCCAAGCGTGGCGACATTGGAAAGTCTAGTGCTGCTTATGCAAACGCTGCCTACGACGTGTATGGGGCCGATGCAGTAACTGTGAGCCCTTGGATGGGTGCCGATTCAGTGGGTCCTTTTATTCGTGAAAATTCTGAAAATGGCGCCTATGTTTTGCTGCGCACCAGCAACAAGGGTGCCCACGATTTTCAGGATATGCCTGTTATTGGAAGCGATGACCCTCGCGATGTTGCCGAAGCGTTTTACACCGTTGCAGATAAAATAATGGAATGGGACGGCTCTTTGGGTTACTTGGGAGCTGTTGTGGGGGCCACTCATCCGGAAGAGCTGGAAAAGATTACCGCTTACTGTTCTTCCCACAACCACGAAATTCCATTCCTGATTCCTGGGGTTTCCATTCCTGGAGTTCCTGGAGGTCAAGGTGGCGATGCAAAAACAGTGCTTACGGCCATTCGTAATGGTGGTGGAAAGCACCAGTTCCATGTGCTGAATAGTTCCAGCGGTCTCAACTTTGCATGGCAAAAGAAAAACACCCCCCAAAACTACGCCAATGATTGCGTAGATGCATTGGAGCTTTTGGCTGAGGCATGCGCTA
>JABUUT010000004.1:38425-45331 GCA_021443045.1 Fibrobacteraceae bacterium | reverse complement strand
GCTTGCTTGTTTTTATTGCTGAGGCCCAGAGTCAGCGCGAAGCGCCATGACAATCCCCCATATGTCTAGTAAACTTTTGGCACATTCGTAAAAACACGGACTTCTTCCAGATGAGTCTTTTATTTTTCTTTTTCGCTGCGTTTTTTGTTGTTGGGAAGCCCCATTAGGTCAAAGGCGTTTTCACTTCGAAGAAACAAGTCCCTGGCTTCGTTGGGGTTTCTTTTTTTTAGCAGCAAGCCTCGATAGTATAGAATACTTGCTGTTGTATAAGGCTTGTTATTTTGAATGGAAATTTTTTCGGCCGCCCGGTAAAGGGAATCGGCTTCGGGCTGCTTTAACAAGTGTGAAACTCGGGCGGCCGTGAATGTGTAGAGGGTGCCGTCCTTAGAAAGTTTTTTGCCCACCATTTTTAGGGCTTCTTCTGCATCAGCAGATTTTCCTCCACCTGCGTATGCCATGGCACATTCTGAGTAGATGGCGCCTTGCAGAGGTTTGGCTGCCCTTGAAAGGGAGTCGCTGTCCATAGAGCGGCAAACTTTTACACCATTCTCATAAAGCCCCCGGGCGTTAGCCAAGGCCACTTTTGATTTTTCAAGTAACAGACTTGTGCCGTTATCGAGGGCCCCTGGGCGAACTACCGACAGCAGGGAGTCGGCAAAATCAAGGTCCAAGCTCATGGTGCGGATTTGCGCCATGGAAATAAGAATGCGGCTTTCAGACAGCAGGTCTGATTCTTTTCGGCTGGCTAGCAGGGCCCTCTCCAACTGGGAGTAGCTCTTGGCTATTTTTCCGGCTTCAAGAGATTTTTGTGCACGGTAAGCGAGGGCTCCCGACTCGGAAGCTTCGGCCACGGCTGTAAATAGACTGGCGGTAAAAAGGCAAGATAGCAGAAAACGTTTAGTCTTCATCGTACAACGTCTCCACTACAAATGGCACAGAATCTTTTTTCGGTATAGACCTACGGATAATCCACATGTTGGATATGCCACTCATCAGTTCATCGGCGCTTTCCAAGGTGGCTTCTGTACTTACCATAAAGTCTTGGAGGCCTCCCATCATGTTGCCCATGCCGTCAACCAAACCATCTACTTTAACCATGGTGGTGTCCAGCTTTCCAAACATGTTGTCCACTTTTCCTGGCAAGGGCTTTAAATCGGTAAGCATGGTAGAAACATCATCTGCAATTCTATCCATTTGATTAAACAATGGAGGCACGTTCTGTTTCAGTGTGTCTAAAAGTTCGTCGGCCTTGCCCAGAGCCATTTTCCCTGTGTAGGTAATGTCATCCAGGCGGTTCAACTGACGGTTCAGGTTGTCGTACAGCAGGCGTGAACCAAAGAGGGCACCAACGGTAGTTCCCGTATCCATGGCCATGGCCACCAAAGTATCGGCGGCATCAATCAACTCGTTAACGCGGGCAAGAAGCTGGTTTGCTGTTTCCAGCACCGTTTCAATATCTTGGGCCTTCCCGGGAGGCAGGTAGTCTCCATCTTCAAGAATGTGGCCTTTGCCCTGCTGAATTTCGATATTTATCACACGGGCCGAAATCACGTTCTGGTCGCGAATGGCAAACACGGTGGCGCTGTCGGTAATCCAGGACTGGTACTTTCGTTGAATGGTAAATTCCATGCGAACGCCAGAAGAGGTTACTTCCATGTTGGAAATTTGCCCCACATCTACGCCGCTAATTTGCACGCGGGTTCCTGGCCTAAGCCCCAGAGCCTTTTCAAAGTTGCTGTGGAGGGTGTACTCTTCTACGAACATGCCTGAGGCAAACAATTTGGCGTAGAGGGTAAAAGCGAATATCATTATGGCAATAGTGAAGATTACTCCCACCGACAGGCCTGAGATTTCCATCCAATTTATTCGCTTAAGGGGCTTCATGGAGAATAATATATATAAAAGTTTACCATTTAAAATTGAATTTTTTTGTTTTAAATGGTAAAAGCCCTAAACTATTTCTTTTTTTCGGTAATATAGAGCGGCCTTCCCTTAACTTCTTCGTATATGCGGCCAATGTATTCGCCCATAATACCAATGCTCATAAGCTGCACCCCTGCAAAGAAGACTATGGCAGTCATGAGGGATGCCCAGCCTGGTACCGTGGTTTCGGGTTGCAGAAACTTTTCGAGAATGCTCCATACAAAAATGCCAAAGCCCAGCACAGAGGCTAAAAGGCCAATCACAAAACTGATTTTAAGGGGAATGGTGCTAAAGCTGGTAATGCCGTCAATGGCAAGACGCATCATTTTGCGCAGAGGATACTTGGAGGTGCCGGCAGTGCGTTCGGCTCGTTCGTACAAAATGCCAATGCGTTTAAAGCCAACCCAGCATACAAGGCCCCTCAAAAAACGGCTTCGCTCTGGCAGATTGTTAATTTGGTCTACCACGCAGCGGTCCATAAGACGGAAATCGCCGGTGTCGGCAGGAATGTCGATGTTGGTTAGCAGGTGGATGGTTCTATAAAACAGGTAGGCGGTTGTTTTTTTGAAAATGGATTCGCCTCGACGTTTGCTTCTTTGGGCGTAGACAATCTGGAAACCTTCTTTCCATTTTTCCAACATTTTGTGGATTAGGGAAGGTGGGTCCTGTAGGTCTCCATCGATGATGACCACTGCGTCACCCTTGCAGGCCTGAAGGCCTGCGCTAAAGGCGGCCTGGTGCCCAAAATTGCGGCTAAAGCTAACAATTTTATTGGCGCTGTCTTCAGGTATGAGGCTTTCTAAAATTTCCTTGGTTCTGTCTTTGGAACCGTCGTTCACGAATATCAGTTCGTGAGGAACGTTCTTGAGTTCGTCTTCCAAAACTTCAAAAGTTTTAGCGACAATTTCTTCTTCATTAAATACAGGTACAATTACAGATAAAAGCATGGGAATAATATAGAATTTTAGCGGGAAGGCTGGCAGAGACCTGTAAAAAAAAGGTTTCTGTGGTAAAAATTGTGGCCATACAGGGCATAATGGAAGCTTTTTCATTGTTTTGGAGGCTTTTGGTTTATATCATCGTTTTGAATTTATACATTTGTTGCATGTACAAGATTAAATCTGCCTGGCTTCGTTTTCGTGATGTTTTCTTTGACAGCTTCTTAAAGGGGCAATCCTTCGCCTTCTGGGGCATACTGATTATTGGTATCAACTTTGTGTTGCTCCACGCCCAGGGCTTTGCTTCCGACATGGAATTTTGGCGTCACTGGATTAAGATGCTCCAGTCTGGGGTGGGAAACTTTACAGGGGACTATCCTCCGCTTTACATACTGTGGCTTAGAGTGGTGGCTGTTGTGTACAACGTTACCAACCTCTCTCTCGACATGGATTACGAGTTAAAGCAACTTTGTCTGTTTCCTGTGATTTTGGCTCATATTTCTTTGGCCCATTTTGTTTGGCTCCGTTTAAAAAATAGGTCTTGGGCCATTGAACTAAAGTGGGTTGCCATGCTCTTGGTTGTTGCCAACCCCGCATTCTATTTGGATGGCCCCGTGTGGGGGCAGGTGGACGTGCTCCCGGTAACTATATGCGTGTGGGCCTTGTGGTATGCTTCACGGCCAAAAACCTATGCCCTTGGTATGGCCCTGTTTGTGTTGGGGCTTTTAACCAAGTTTCAGATGATTACTTTTTTGCCGGTGTTTGGCGCCTTGTCTTTTAGGTATCGCAAAATAATCTGGCAGGCTATTTTGAGTGCTGGTGGTGTATTCTTGGTGGTTTTTTTGCCGTTTATACTCTCGGGTACATTTGTCAAGGAATTTTCCCAAGCCTATTTTAGCACTTTAAATTCCTACCCCTATGCTGCCATGAATGCGGGAAATTTGTGGATGGCCCTGGTGGGCAACATGACACCCGACAGCCGCCCTCTTTTTGACTTTGCCCCTGCATTTTTAAACCCTGGGCTCATTGGAAAAATTTTGTTTGTGCTTGTGTCTGTGGCTGTAATGGTGGTGGCGTTCTTTAAACGATTGTCTGCAGGCAAACTGATGGTACTGGCATCCTTTAATGCCCTAGCCTTTTTTATGTTGCTGCCTTGCATGCACGAACGCTATGTTTTGGCATCTGCCATTATGTGTATCGCCGGTGCGGTGTGTCTAAAAAAGTTCAGTTTAACATGGCCCCTTGTGCTTTCTATTTTGGCTTTCGTGAATATTGCTATGATGATTTCCATTCGCGGGGCGGCCATTTGGTTTTGGATAGCGTTGGCGGGCATGGTGGCCCTGCTGCTTTTTGGCTATCAGTTGTTGTTTCCGAATCATTATCAAAGGACTTTGGCAAAGGTGGGTCGGCTGCCGGTGCCTGGAGTTGTTCCCTATGTTTTGCTTGCTGTGATATATTTTATTGATTTTGGAGCCTCTTATGCTCAAATGAGTGAATCGGCGTACAAGTTAAAGGATAACGAAACTTTTGTGTATGATTTAAAATTGTTGGTGCAGGAAGAAGGCTACGGTACTTCACAAATTGGAAAAACTATTGATGGCAATCCTCTTCATTTGAATGGCCAACTGTTTGTGGAGGGTATTGGAACTCATTCCCCTTCACGGCATGTTTATCTTTTGCCTCCCAATGCAGACCGATTCCGTGTTTCTTGTGGTGTTGACGATGAATCGGGCAATGGCGTCGTTGAATTTATCATCCTGGTGGATGATAGGGAAGCATGGCGCAGCGGTCGTATGGAAGGCCGTCAAATAGCCTCCGCCGATGTGGATGTTTCGGGAGCTCGGACTATTGCTTTGGTAACCGATGAATTGGGGGCCAAAAACTTTGACCATGCTGACTGGGTAAACCCCGTTCTTACAACCAAGTAGTTTTTAGTCTTTCCAAAATTCCTGTATCAATTGAATCATGTGGGTGTGGTCTTTTATGGACATCATTTCACGAATGCTGTGCATGCTTAACATGGGTTCTCCAATGTCTACGGTTGGAATTCCAAGGTTTGCTGAAATGGTGGGCCCTACTGTGGAGCCGCAGGGCATGTCGTTTCGGGTGGTAAAAACTTGCAAGGGGATATTAGCCTTGCTGCAAAGTTGACGAAGCCGGGCACAAGAAAAAACATCGCTGGCGTATCGTTTTTGTGCGTTGGTTTTTAGTACAATACCCTTGCCCAGAATGGGGGCGTGGTTCTCTTCGTGCTTTTCTGGGTGGTTGGGGTGGGCTGCATGGGCCATGTCAATGCTAAGGGCAAAGGACTTGGCAAGAGCCTGCCCCAAAGTTTGATTAGACTGTTTTGAATAAATTAATTCCAGAGTGTCTTTAAGGAAGCTGCCGTCTGCTCCTTCTCGGGTGGTGCTTCCTACTTCTTCGTTGTTAAAAAATGCAGCGACTAAAAAATCATCTTCTAAAGAAGGTGCGTTAATGAATGCTTGTGCTATGGCGTGGCAACTGCTTAAATTATCCAACCGCCCCGAAAAAATCCATTCGTCGTTAAACCCACCGATAGCTGCGGGCTGTGCATCAAAAAGTTGAATGTCAAAGTCAAGGAGTTTTTCTCCTTGAGCCAGTTCCATTGAAAGGGCTTTCTCCAAAAAATTTTCTTTAGCAGAATCCAGGTCGTTGCAACTTTGCCATAAGGCGTCTAAATCGGTTTGAGCATTTATTTTAAGGCCTTCCTGGTTAATGTTTCGATTGAGGTGTATGGCCAGTTGGGGAATCTTGAATAGTTTTTTACCCCTAATCAACTTCTGGTTAATTTGTTTGTTTGCGTCTTCGTAGGCAATGATGCCAGCGTAGCAAAGGTCTTTGTCTAACCAGCTATTCAGCAGAGCTCCACCATAAACTTCGGTGTGTATTTTAGATATGCCGGTGCAAGACTTGTCTGGAATAGGGGCTAGTTTTAGGGCTGGAAAATCGGTGTGGGCAAGGGCTATGCGGAATGTTGAATGTTCATTAATTTTTTTAGGTTTTTTAACTGCAATTAGAGCTCCGCCCCGTTCAAAAAAATCAATATCTTTAGAGGGGTTGTTTTCGTAAAAAAATTTTTTTAAACCGGCTACAGTGTGGTAGGGGGTAACGGCATCGTTGAGAAAATCAATAAAGTCCATTATAATCAACCTTTTGTTGCTGTTGCATTCTTTTGTACTGGTAAAAAGATAATTATTCGAAGGGCCTTTGCAATAGGGAAATTTGTATATTGATGTAGAACCCTAGTTTTTTTTTCAAGGAGGTTTTATGGATTTTTCTACGGTGGTGGCGGAACGGTTTTCCTGCAAGAAATTTGATGGCACAAAAATGGTGGAAACAGAAAAACTTACCGCCATTCTGGAAGCGGGAAGGCTTGCGCCTACAGCAAAGAACTTGCAGGAACAGCGTATCTATGTAATGAAAAGTCCTGAGGCTTTGGCTAAAATAGATGAAGTGACTCCGTGTCGTTATGGAGCTCCTTTGGCTTTGGTGGTTGCCTTTGATGCCACCAATGTTTATACCTACCCTGGTGGAAAACGGAACAGTGGTGTGGAGGATGCGGCCATTGTGGCGACTCACATGATGCTTGCCGCAAAAAATGAGGGTATTGACTCTTGCTGGCTTAACAACTTTAATCCAGATAAGTTAAAAGACTTGATGGGGCTATCGGAAAATGAGGAAATTCTTATGGTGTTGGATTTAGGCTACGCTGCAGAGGATGCTCCGAAGCCGCTGAATCACGGAAATCGGAAAAGTTTATCTGAAACCATCACCTTTATGTAGGAATATGGTTAATAGACGTTAGCAGTCTGCCATCATTGGTGTCCATCCTGAAGGGCGTAGCCGTGAAGGATCCACAGAATGTCCATTTAGACGGAAGAACGGACCTTTGGTCCTATAGACGAAAGTCGAAAGATGGGGTCATCCTGGAACCGTTAGGTGATAGGATCCAGTGGATGTCCATGCAAATACCAACCACTGATAACTGATTACCAACCACGAACTATCGTTCACCACTTTTATC
>JABUUT010000004.1:28057-38255 GCA_021443045.1 Fibrobacteraceae bacterium | reverse complement strand
CGTCACTTCGTTCCTTATTTCAAGCGGCTCAATCCATGTTTTATTCCATATCGGTTTTAATTTGAGGACACCTCTAAAAATTGCTTTGCACTAAAGTGCATCCTGCTACGGCCTGGTCATCCTGGAACCCTGATACCGTCTTTAGCCCTGGAGCTGCCTTTAGCCCTGGACCCTGGAGCCGCCTTTAGCCCTGGACCCTGGAGCATCGCGATAGGGGATAGGGGATAGGGGATAGGGGATAGGATCCAGGGAATGTCCATAAGAGTATGTAAATACCGGCAATGGACCACCGACCGCCAAACGCCATTGCCTAAACTTACAATTTTCTTACATTTCTTGAAAAATGTGTGATTTACGCCAAGTTGTAAATCAAAGTTTACCTTATTTTGCCATTTTAATATATATTACTTATAGTTGGAGCCCCGGAAGGGGTTTTTTGTGCATATCGGAGATATATGGGAACGTATAGACAAAAAAGAACCAGCGGCTTTACGCTGATAGAAGTGTTGGTTGTGGTATCCATCCTGGGTATCCTGTCTTCCATTGGTGTGGTGAGTTTTGTAAACGCGGTGGCCAATGCAAGAGTTAGCGATGCTGCAAGATCGACTACCGCTTTTTTGCAAAGTGTGGCTGCCGAGTCCAAACGGATGAATGATACTTTGTGCGTAAAAGTGAATTCCCGGGAACTGATAGTGCGAAGAGACAATTGTGAAAGCGGCGCCAACTACAAAACATTTACCATTGATGCCCCCAATGAATTTGTGTCGGGAAATTGCTCCGGTACAAAAACCAACTGGAAAACATCGAATGGTGATTTTTTGTTTATCCCCAAAATTGGCCTGAGTGCCGCTCCTTCGGAAGGGTGCCTTCGTATAAAGTATCGAAACGACTTGTATGGTGCTGCGGTAAAGGCTTTGGGAAACAACACCATTAAGGCTTACATTAGCCATGATGGCACCACCTGGAGCGAATTGTAGAGGTTCTTATGTGGCGTTATGTAAAGGAAAAGAATGGCTTTGGCATTGTGGAAGTTCTGGTATCGGCGGCGGTACTGGGTTTTTTGCTGGTGGCCCTTCTGAATCTGCAGGGTGGCAACCGAGATTCCCTTTTGCGCCTTCGAGGCCGCGATGGTGCTGTGGAAGTGGCCCAGCAGATTATCGATTCTTTGAATCGCAGTGGTTTAAGTTCTATGGGCAACGCCGAAGAAGTAACGCTCCATTTTGGCGACGAGAATTACAATTACAACATTGTGGATAAAGACGGTAACGCCTCAGAAAGTGCGGGCCTTCGCAACATGATGGTGAGAACTTGGGAAGGGCAGCCAGGGCTTGTAAAAAATACCATGACTGTAAAGTATAGGGCCGTGGTAAAGGTTTCGCCTGATAAAGATTATGTGGCCCAGTCTTCTACTATGCTGGAATCGGTGCGGCATGTGTATGCCAAGCAGGTTAATGTTAAAGTTTTCTGGACCTTTAAGGCCACTGAATTTTCTATTGATGTGTCGGGGGTAGTAAAATGAGAAAATCCGGCTTTACGTTAATGGAACTTATGGTGTACATTGCCATTGTGGGCATTGTAGTTTTGGTGGCTGGCCAGGCTTTTAGCGATTCCACCAAGTTTAGGGTGCGCACCCAGAATATGCTTAAGGCTGGAGAAATTGCCAGCACGGCAGGTACCTTGGTGCAAGAAGATGTGTCCCAGATGGGGGCTAAAAGCTACGTTGAAAAAAATAGCGACGGAACCTTTAAAAAGTTTGAAGTGGCAAATGACATATACATGCCTGTTCCCGAAGGCTCCACCGAAGACGACAAAACTTCTTTTAGCTTGAACCGTGTGGTGAGCGATGGCAAGCGGATGGACAACTTGGTTATCCGTCGAGTGCGCTACAACAGTGCCGGGGAATGGACGGCCACCGAAGAAATTAGCTGGTATGGAAAAGACCAAAATTTATACCGGTCCTGCAAGGTGGTTCGCGGTGCCGAATCGGAAGAATGTAAGGCGGACGAGGCCGGTAGCACGGTGATGGTAGCCGAAGGTGTAAAGCAGTTTAAGGTGATGCCTGGGGTGCCCAGTGATATTAACAGCAGCAGCCAAATTTTTCCTAGAGCCGATGGGGTAAACTTTGGCTTTGTCTCCCGCTTTGCCACCAGTGAAATGAAAGATGGCAGGTCTATTGCCTACAGCCGCGTCATTATGGAAGGTGACGAAGATTTGCAGGGCAAGGTTGGAACCATGGCTACCCTTTACGGATTTGACTCCAACTACGATTTTGACAAGGAAGCCTTGCCTACAGGCGCCGACAGGACCATTTCTCAAGTGTATGCTACCGATGAAACGGGAAAAACCCAGTGGACCGATTGCACCGTTATGGATTTTAAAACCAACAACGAATACATGATTAAGTTCATGATTGGGTATAACGAAGCGTCCAGAAGCATTTTTGTTCCTGGCCGGGACCATGCTGCAGTGGGCATTCGCAAAACCGATGGTTCTTCTGCCGGCGTGGAAGACTTTTTGATATTCCCCCCAGAAGACGAATCGGGAGGACTTATTAGCCAAAAGTTGTACTTTGTGCCCAAAGAAAATGTGTCGGCCTGCTTGGCATTTACCTTTGCCAGTTTTGCACCCCAAGGCAGAGATGCTCGGGTAACTGTGAGTGAACTCTCGGTTCACAAGGTGCGCAATTTTAACTACCAATACGATGAAAGTGCTACCGGCAGCGTGGAAATTAACGCGAAAAAGTTGGTAAAGGCTTTTAAAGTTGAAATTGAAGTGGAAAAAAACAAGGAACTTGCAAAAACATCTCTCATAGTTCCTGTGCCAAGTAGTGGTGCAGAGGGGGCTTTATGATGGTTAAATTTATGTTAAATAAAAAAGGTGTTTCTTTAGTTACGGTGCTGCTGTTTATGCTGGTGGCCACCATTGCTGCTACGGCCACATTCAAGTGGCTCACTAGCCAGGGTATTCTTAGTGGAAGCCGCATGATGCAAAATGAGGCTGTGCAGGCTGCAAAGGCAGGCATCAACAATGCCAAAAGCTGGATGACCTACAACGGTAACGAAACGGGTGCCTTGATTCGGCAGTTTTCCCTTAATGGGGGAAAACCAATTAATTTGAACAACATTTTGGCCGATTTAAACAGTTCCAAGCAGAATTTTGATGTGCAGTTGGTGGGTGTGGAAGTGACTGCTGGTGCATACAAGTTAAAGCTTCTTTCTACAGGGGTGGCCCGCAATGGAAGTAAGCATAGCGAAGTGGCTGTGCTTAATGTGAGCGGTTTGTACCAGGTGCGAGTGCCGCAAGAAAAAGCGGCAAAGGCTATTGCTTACGACTATGCCTATTTTGGTGGGAGCCTAGACTTTGCTGGCGACCATAGTTTAACCTCGGCGGCCATTAACGGAAGCTGGACTGGGAACCCTGTGAATGTGGACAAGCATTTTGTGGTGACCGGTGATTTGGATTTAAATGGTAACGATGCTGTGGTAAATGCCCTTACTTGCGTAGGCGGAAGCATTTCTGTAAACAATGGTGCCTATTTTAAGGAGTTGTATGTAGAGGGATCCTTAACAAATTTTAATGGAACTGTTGAAGGTAATGCCTATTTGAATGGGGATGTAACTCTGGGAAATACTTCCAAAAAACAGACGGCTTCGAACCATAAGAACCCTGGCCTGGAAGTGGGTGGGCTTCATTTGAATGGCAATGTTTCCTTAAATGGGAAAATGGAAGTTGATCTGGGCACCTATTCAGGGAACATTGGTGGTAATTTGTGCCTTTTGAAGAAAGAATCTGGGAAAATTGTTTTTGCTGGTTCGAATAATAATTTTGAGTTGAAGGGAAATGTGTGGAGCAAAAGTAAGTTCCCCTTTAAATCAAAGGACCATAATAACAATAATGATGAAAAAATGGATTGGAAGGGGGCTCCTGGAACTCCCGCAGCTCAAATTTATCGTTTTAATCCTTCCCAACAATCCAATGTGATGATTGGTTCTCAAAATACTTCCAAGCTTTATGCCGATAATTTTTTAGACTTGTCTCAGTATTATTGTTACAGTTCTGATAATTATACTTGCAATAATTTAAAGGATTCCAAATGCGGGGTAGACTATAATTGCTATGCTTCTCCTATAGCGGAATATAATGGCTATGCACAACGCTATTACTCTTTAAGAACTAAGGGTACCCTGGCTGTAAGTTATAAGGAACCGGGAGACGGTGAATGTGCAGAAGCCTTAATAGAACAGTGTAATCAATATTGGGAGGAAAGCCCAGGATGCCCTGCTATTGCTAAAGGACCTATGATAAAATCCATGTCAACAAGATGTAGTGAGGAGCAGGGGTGTAATGATGGAACTTATTTCTGTGAAGGTACAGAGGTTTATTGGCCCGTTGCTTATGCAACTTGTAATGTGTACTCTAAAATTATGCAGAAATCAAAGTATAAAATTCCAGAAGCTCTAGTTACAGGCATCGATGAATTTTCCAAAAAGGAAAATGCATTTACAAAATACGATAATCCTGCTTGCAAGGCTTTGGCAAAGGATAAAAAATTCGATGAAAATGTGGTTGAAGACTTAAACAGTTGCTATGCCGCTCTTGCCACAGACCCCAACGGAAAGGATTATTTGTATAACGGATTTTTGGTGGCCAACTTTAATGCCACTGAAGACAAATCCACCGATAACAAAACCCTTAAGGGAAAGTTTGTTTTGATTTTTGATGAAAAGGTTAAACTGAAACTTCCTAAAACAACGGAAGAACTGTTGGCTGATGGTTCCCACACCATGGTGTTCGTGTATCTTGAAAAGGGAGCTACTGAGGTGAACGCTTCCCAGGAATCCAACTACAGATACTTTATATACACCAAGGCCGATATTGATTACTTTAAGCTAGATAAAAAGTTGTTGGGCTCTGTTTACGGAACCGCCGAAAGCTGCGCCAAGGTTAAGTTGAATGGTGGAAGTAATGGTGAAATTGAATATGACAAAGATATTGTAGATGCCTTGTCGGAAGCTGGTGTTCTTTGCCCTGCCAATGTAACCAATTGCGGTTCCACCTCTGTAACTCCAACTCCAGCATCTTCCAGTTCTTCTTCGGAAACGGTGAACGCCATGGATACCTACCACATTGCGGTGGGCCCCCAGTTAAGCGTGGTTATAGAGTCCCAGTATCAGAATGCTGAGGATTACAAGGAATCTGATGAAACTTTGGAACCTTCCATTCTTTTACTCCCTCGCGTTATATATTTGCCAAAGAACCCCATTGGCTCTTTGGGTGACTACTTTGACATTGCTCCATTGAATGGTGCTGTTGCCTTAAAGGACCCCAACAGGATTGGCTCTTGCGAACCGGCTTTGTCTACAAACTGGAACCCCACAGCAAAGCTGTACCGAGACAAGGTTCCTCTGGCAGAAGGCATCCACAAGTGCTCCTACAACGCTGGCGAAACTTATGGCAACATTAATTTTTATGTGGTGGTAAAAGGCGAGGAAACGGAACTTCCAAAGGTTAAGTTTGCAGAAAGCTATAGGGAACTGGACCCCAACAGTTCCTTGGAAGAAAAGAAAAAGGCGGTGGTTTCCTTGAAGGTGGAAGGAACTCCTTCAAAGGCACAGATGTCTGTAGATATTATGGAAGAAAAAATTCCTACCAGCTGGAGTTTTATCAATCAGCAATCAGGCTCTGATTACAGTGTTCGAGTAATTAACAGCGATTCCTACGGAAAAACCTACCGTGTAACTTTCTCCAAGGCAGGAAATTACCCCTTGTTCTCTTACGATATTAATGGTGCCACAAACATTACCCCGGGCTCCGTTACCTACCAGGCTGTGGAACCCTGCGATGGCTGCATGATTGGAACTCCTGGTGCAGAACAAATTCGCATTACGGGTACGGCTACGGTAAAGAGGGATTCCCTTAAAACATACTGCCAAAAGTATTCCTGCGATGAAGAAATCAATGGGGTAAAACTCAGTGAAATTCAGAAGCGCCCCAACTGTGATATTGCTTCTAGCAAGGTTTGGGTTTCTGCAAATGGGGATGGTTGTGTGCCTAACGGGGCCAATGCCAATGATTCTTGGCAGTGCCGTATTGGAACCCCTGTAACATTGCAGAACCAGTATAACGAAAAAGTTTGCGAAGTCTTTATTCCTTCGGACAACAATACTTTAACAACCCTTTCTACAAACCCTGATGAAAATGTTCTCTACGCCGATATTAAAAAGAAGCCGGTGGAACTCACAATTAATTTTGTTGGAGCCAAGGGTGGTGAAAAGGTTCATGTGCTGCAGCAAAATGCCACTACGGGCAAATGGGAAGATGTACCTTCTATTGGCCCACTTACCTCTTCGGGAACGGTAACAGTTTATGCTGGTGAATCTTACAGGCTGGCTCAAGAAAAAGGATCCAGCACCTTTAATTACTGGTTGTGCGTTTCGGGCGACAACTGCTTTACAGGAACCCCTAGCGTGGATACCATTCCTGCAAATTTATCTAGCTCCAAGACCATTGAGGTTCACTACAATGGCCGTGATTTGCATTGCTTTTATGAAGACTTTACCGATTTGGATAAAAAGTGCAACAATGGACACATTGATGATGAAAGCTGTATTGACCGCTGTGGCTTAACAAAAAACGATGGTTCTTCTTGCGATGTGGCCGGTTTGGCTGTTAGTGGAAAAGATTGGATGCTGATGTATGGCAATGACGCTAACGGAAGCAACAGCCAAAATGGAAACTTTGTACAAATAAAGAATGGGATTATTTCTCGACCCAGTTATGGTAATGGGGAAGCGGAAAATGGTGGCTATACCTCAAAAAATGGAAAGAAAGAAGATGCAAAGGGTTCTCCCACATTGATTCTTAGCCGAGTGGAAGGTGGGCAGGAAGGCCGCATGACTTCTATTTTTACAACCGATGTGCTTTATAAGGATAAAAGTGAGGCTCATTTTAGAAAGGAATCTGGCTTTATATTCCGCTCCAATTCCAATGCTACGGAGTACTTCTCCCTGACCATTTATGGGGAACGCAATGTTGATGCTAGAGATATTTGGCTACCAAATAAGATTACCTGCGACACCAAGGGCATTTGTGCAAGTAACAAAATAATTGCCAAGGTGTGCCAGGTGTATGGAGTAAAGGTAACCGATCCAGGTAACCAGTGTGTTTCCACGGAGCTAAAGTCTAACAATACCAACAACTTCTTTAATACGGAATATATTGTGGATAAGCCTCTTATATTGGACGCAAAGGTGGAAGGTACAAAACTCGAAGTTCATCTGTCTTTGAGTTGGTCTCTTAATAGAAACGATGATGAAATGGAAGCCACCATCGACTTGAGCCAGTTTGCAAGAGGGGCCTTTAATGATAAGACCCATCAGTATGTGGGCTTTAAGTTGGCTTCAGAAGATTTTAAGTTGTATGATATAGCTTGGGCTTCAAAGACCTACGAAAACGAAGGGTGCTTCTCTAACCCCACCTTGGTTTGCAGCTTTAAGCAGAATTATACCGAAGGTCGCGTACCTGTAAATGAAGATGTGAAACCTTGGTATTCCACCAGTGCCTTTGCTATGGAAGAGTATAAGGGTTGCCAAATTAAATTCACCTACAATGGCTGCGATAACAAGACCTCCAAAAACAACTGCACTTACCCAGATAAGGGCGTATTCTACGATGAAAGTGGAGATGTGAAGTTGAATAATGACACCTCCGGGATATACCACTTTACGGTGGAAGGGCTTCATGGCTACCGTGAGACATCCCAAAATTTATTTACGAATAGATCGGGTATTGCCTACGATGCCAAGGTAAAGATTGTTTGCAATAGCAATGCTACTATTCCATCTTCGTTGTACAATGCGGTGTCTTGTGGGGAATTCTTTGTAGGCCCCATTGAACCTTGCCGGGACAATGTGAACTTAATAACATCGGAGCAAACTTGCAGCGACGAACTATGCGTTATTGATCTTGGGAAAAAGGTAAACCTTAGAGATGCCGATGTGGTGTTTGATTTTAATGCTGCTGCCATGTCTGGGGCCGTAGGCTTTAAGGACAACCGAGGCAATGAAAGTGTTCTTATTGATATTGCTTCGCAAAACCAGAAAGTAACCGCTTCGGCGCTGGATCGGTTGTCTTTTGACCCTCAGTCCATTCAGTACATTTTGGTTCGCCCCGAAGCAGGGAAGACTATAAAAATAAAGCAGGCTTGGAGCGTTTGCCCTAACGCCATGGGCATTAGCAACTGCCAGGCCTCTTACGATGGGGAAAAATGGACGGTTACTGCCAATGTGCGAAATGGTGAAAAATGCGTTGTAAAGTCTGTGGGCCAGGAAGCCTCCAATGCCGATGGCCTTAATAAAGATGAAGATTGTGTAAACGGCACCTACACAGCCTTGCTAAAGGAAACCGCTATTGAAGACCGCACTTACAAGTTTGAGGTTATGGTACACCGTGAAGGTGGAACAACAGGTGAAAGCTGCCAAACCAATGAGGTGAAGATTTTGCCTAAGGTAGATCCAATTACATTGAATTGCAGTGGCAATGATAAGACTGGAGTTGATGTGGGTGCTCAAGTAACCATAAACCCAAGTGTCTCTGGTTGTGACGGCAAGTGTTCCTATTCTTTGAAGAACGGTGCAGATGTATTTGCCTCTGGAAGTTCTTACTCTAGTGGTTACATCAACTTTACGGATAACAAAATTTCTGCTACCAATGCGGTTCAGTCAAAGGATTACACTTTGACCATTAGCAAGGAAGGAACAGATTCCCAAAGCTGCAACGTGAAGGTGACCTACAATGCAAAGGCCGCTGAGGAACAGAATATAAATGCGGAATGTGGGTTCTCTACAAGTACAGATGGTTCTAACCGTAAAAACCAGTTTACCGTAGGGGATCACATATACTTTGTTGCCAAGGACAACAATAACAACAATACATCGGGTATAAACATAAAGGTGGATAAAGGTAACGGATCTGTGGAGTCTTTCAATTTGGCAAATACTTGGAGGCATTTAGATATAGGTACGCCCAATACACCAACAACTTATACCTATACATTGAAAGACGAAGCGGGATCAAAGACCCTTTGCACCGCAAGCGCAACAGTGACGGCTCCTTCAAGTGGCGGTTCTGATTTTACATGCTCTGTAGATAAGAGTGAGATTAGCCTTGGAGAAAGTGTGACAATTACGGCATCTACTAATGCTAATCCATGCTATGATTTGCATATTGAGTATATGGATGGCTTTACGAATTATACAAGTACTTCATGTAATAATGGCTCCTTCAACATTACGCCAACTAAGATGGGAAATTATGAGGTTGTAATAAAAATAAATGGAGATAATAATCCATTGACTTGCAAACAAAGCGTTAATGTAAAAGCGGCTGCTGGCGGAGGCCAAGGAAGCGGAGGCTATTCATTCAATAATCTCAATAATGCAATTGCTTTGGCAAAGGATACCGAAATGTCCGTTTCTGCAGGCACTATGGTTAGTTATACATTGGATGCTAATAACACATTACAAATTGGTTGTTGGAATGCAGAATTTTCTCCAGCGACTATGCAGGTGAGAAAGTGTGATGGAACAGTAGAGACGATTAGTCACCCTGCAAATAACTGGTATGGTCTAAATGTTGGTGGACAGTGTACTATTTATTTGATTCCGAGTGTGAAGGCGACCATTAAATTTAGCAATTGGTAGCGATTTTTACTTACTTTGATTATACAGTCCTGGCTCCTAAGCCGGGGCTTTTCAATTCTGCAGCAAAAATCAACTCAAACCATCCACCGCGAATTACGGAGATGACTCATGTTTTTCAACCGATTACCATTTACTCTTTTTGGATTCTATCGGCTCTACGAGCCTCCAGAATGACTCGCAGGCCGAATGCAGCAAAAATAAGCTCGCTTATTTTTATTGCTGAGGCCCAGAGTCAAGCGCGCAGCGCAATGACCCGCAGGCCGAATGCAGCAAAAACAAGCTTGCTTTTCCATGGATAATTGCAGATGAGCCAAAAAATTTGTTTTTTACCCTTGAAAATGGTGTAAAGAATTTTTAACTTTGCGCCCGTTAAAAAATTTGGATAAAGGGCACCTCTAAAAATTGGTTTGATTAAGTGGTTTGCACAAGAACCGAGCAATAGCAGGAACGAATAGCTTACAAATCTTGGATGCGACCATGCTTGCATGGGCATATCC
>JABUUT010000004.1:20781-27977 GCA_021443045.1 Fibrobacteraceae bacterium | reverse complement strand
GCCGAAGCCTGCGGCAAGCTTGCTTGCCATAGGTGAGGCCAAGCATTTGCAACTTGTTGGACTAGTGCGAAGCGTTATTGTGCAAATCATAAAAATGAATTTTTATAGGTGCCCTAAAGGTGGAAAACAAATGTATTGTTTGATCGTTGCTCTCGTTACAATGTGCCGCAAGTACCGCTAATTGTTGCAGGCCCCCTATTCATAGGGCTAAAAAGGTATTATCGAGAGTTGAGAATTCCATTGGCGTACTTCATGGCCACAATTCTGGCTGAAGATTGCTCAATGCGTTTGCGGTATTTGGGGTAATTTTTACCTAGAACCTCTAAAAAGTCGATTATTTCGGCGGCTTTTGTGGGGTGGGTTATCATTAGCATGTCGTTGCCGGCCATAATGGCTGTTTGAATTTCCCGCTTAAAGTATTTGGTGGGGTATTTGTTGTTTACGTTGGTACTCCCCGAAATGTAGGTGCGCAGGGAAGCTCCCCAAAGATCGTCGGTAATAATCACAAGGCTGTCCGATATTTCCCGGGCCATTTTTACAATTTTAGGCTCAAAAACGGCAGGCCTGTTGGATATGGAAATGTACCGCACCGAGTTCATCATTACCAAAGGGGTTTCCCCTGCCATTTGGGCAAAGGCTCTTATGTTTTCTCTTATTTTCTTTTTTGGGGTGGCTGAAACCGATATGTTGTGGTCGCTGTTGGTCCAGGAGTCGTAGCCAGGAAAATGTTTGGAGGTGCATACCACTTTGCTTTCCTTCATGCCTTTTACAAACTCCATAACCCTACTGTTGCTGTCAGGGTGTAAAAGCCAGGAACGGTGGCTCTCTTCCATAAATGACTTTTTTCCCTTGGCATCCAGGGCGGGGTCCAACACGGGGGCCAAATTCACGTTGATCCCCAAGCTGTACAGGGCTTGCCCTATGTTCTTGGCCGTTTCGAATACGGCGCTGTCGCTCATGGCCCGCATTTCGTAGGCACTAGGCAGGTTTTTGTATTTTTCGCTAGCCTTTGAAAGCCTGTTTACACGGCCTCCTTCTTGGTCGGTGGCCACTAGCAGGGGTATTTTAAGGGAATCATTGGCTCGTTTTATGTTATCTGTAAAAACCTCGGGATTCTTAAGGTGGTTTGAAAAAACCAGGACTCCTCCAAACTGATGCTGGATAATAAAGGCCGGGTGGGGCAGGTACACCATTATCATCTGGCCCACTTTTTCACGAAGGCTCAGGCTATCCCACAGGGGGCGAATTTCCGTGGGTATCAGGTAATCGCCGCTGTGGCTGGCTATGTCCAAGGCAGAAAGTTTTGTGCTGTCCTGGTCTTTGGCCAGCGTCACGGAGGCCCCAAAGACAAGAAAGGCAAGAATGGCAAGAAAACTACGCATTATCCTTCGGTTTTCTTGGCGGAACCTTTTCTAAAGAATCTCTTTCCGGAAAATGTTTTGGGAGGAAATTCAAATTTGAGTTTTCCGCTCTTGTCTAATAAAAGGTAGGCGTCAAAAAGTCGCTTTGTCTTGGAAGAACGCATGCCCTTAATTAAATCGGTTTTTTCGCCATTCAGCAGTTTTTTGATGTTGTCTAAACCAATTTCTTTGCCCAGCATTATTTTGGGCAGGCGTAGCCCGCTAGGTTCGTGGTTGATGGCGCTTTGTGAAATGTATCCCGTAAGGGTTTCAAAAACATCGGAACCGTCTACGGGAGAAACTCCAACCTTTTGGCCCACTTCCACATTTTCGGGCTCGGCATTTCCAAAGTCAAAGGCTATTTTATGCTTGCCGTCAATATACAAGGCGGCTGTAAATTCCACGCCTCTCTTGGAACGAAAACCAGTGAGGGGGCCTATTTTTCCTTGTGTCAGCAGCTCCACCACCTCTTCGTTGGAAAGGTGCCTTCCTCCAATCATCTTTTTGATGATTATGCCATCTTCCGTTTCGTAGCGAGACAAGGTTTCAAAAACCTTCTTTCCGTTAACGGGGCTGAATTCGGCTTCTCCCTTGGTGTTGTCTTCTTTAAAACCCTTGATGTTCTTGACCATTTTTTGGGTCATTTCCACAATGCCGTCCATGAACTTTTCCCGGGTTTCGGAGCCTTTTTCCATAAGGCCCAGTTTGTATTCCCAGTCGCCGGTAAGTTCGGGGGAGGTTAAGGCTTCAATGTCCATGGCGGTTAAAAGCTTAATGAGCTCAAAGGCCTTGGCCGTAGGCACAAGGTCTTTGGCGTCACGCACAATGTACTTGTCGCTCACCAATTTTTCGATGGTGGCTGCGCGGGTAGCCGGAGTGCCTAGGCCTCGTTCCTTCATGGCTTCCCGCAGCTCGTCGTCGTCCACCAGTTTGCCGGCACTTTCCATCATGGAAAGGAGGGTGCTTTCGGTGTATCGTGCAGGAGGCTTGGTAAAGTCTTCCTGGGAATCAATTTCGGCAACAAGGGCCGTGTTTCCCTTCAGTTCTGGAATGTTGGATTCATCGTCGCTTTCCTTGCCATACACCGCCTTAAAACCGGGCTCCACCAGAATTTTACCTTCGGTCATAAAGGTTTCCCCTTCGACGTTGGTAATTCTTGTGGTGTTCAGGAATTTGGCGGCGGGGTAAAAGACCGCAATGAACCTTTGGCAGATCATGGTGAAAATTTTCTGTTCTGCTTCGGTAAGGCTTTTGGGCATTACCCCAGTAGGAATAATGGCAAAGTGGTCCGAAATTTTGGAGTTGTCAAAAACCTTGGGGTCTTTTTTTACCCAACCATTTTTCAGAACGGTGGAGGCAAATTTGTCTAAACCTCCAAAATTAATTTTGCCCAAGGTCTCCTTGACGGTGGGGCCATAGTCTTCGGGCAGGCAGCGGCTGTCGGTTCGGGGGTAGGTGGCTGCCTTGTGTCTTTCGTACAATGCCTGCACAATGGAAAGGGTGGTCTTGGCCGAAAAACCAAAGCGGTTGTTGGCCTCACGCTGCAGGGTGGTTAGGTCGTAAAGCTGGCCACACTTTTGAAAACTGGGTTTGGTGGTTTCTTCAACGGAACCTGTTTTGCCCCTGCATTTGTTTATAATGCTATTGCAGGTGTCCAGGTCCCAAATTTGTTTTTGGCTGTCTTTGCCCTGGCTTTTAAACCACTTGCCTAAATAGGTGGATCCCTGGTTGTCAAAGTTGGCCGTAATGGTCCAAAACTGTTTGGGCTCAAAAGAAAGCCGTTCTTCTTCCCTCTTTACAATCATGGCCAAAGTTGGGGTTTGCACGCGGCCACAGGGGGTAAGCTGAAAACCGCCCAAGGTGTTTTTGTAGGCTGTTAGGCCTCGGGAACCGTTAATGCCCACCAGCCAGTCGGCTTCGCTGCGGCAAATGGCGGCGGCCTTCAGGTTTTCCATTTCTTCTTCGGTACGCAGGTTGTCCAAAGCCTCTTTAATGGCCGCCGGGGTCATGCTCTGCATCCAGAGCCGCTTTAGGGTTTTGCCCTTTGTGCTCCCCTTAAGCACCAACTGCAGTATATAGTAGAATATCAGTTCGCCTTCGCGGCCCGCATCGCATGCATTTACAATGGTAGTCACATCTTTGCGCTTAATGAGCTTGCTCAATGTGCTTAATTGGGATTTTGTCTTGTCTATGGCCACAAGAGGAAAGGTTTGGGGCAAAATGGGTAGCGTGGTCATTTCCCATTTTTTGTACTTTTCGTCAATATTCTTGGGGTCGGCTATGGTTACCAGGTGGCCCAGGGCCCACGAAACAATGGTGTTGCTGCTTTTGTAGAAGTTCTTGTCTTTTGTAAACTTCTTTGCACCAAGGACTTTTACCAAATCCCCAGCCACGCTTGGCTTTTCTGCAATTATGAGTGTAACGCCTTCAGTTGTCATAAAATTACCGTTCTTTATTTCCATTTAAACCGACCCAACAGGCCGAACAGCACTGCAAAAACGGTAAAGGGAGCGTGAACCACTTCTACCGGAATGCACCACTTAAGCAGGTGTTCTTGCCTAAACACTTTTAAACCCCTAAGAATGAGTACCAAATCACCAATACATTTTACCCCGTAGGCAATGGCGGTAGCCACAAGAACCTGGGGGCTGAACACAGACAAAATGGGGCAAATGGTTAGGAACACCAGATGCAAAAAGACCATGCTCAGCACAAACACTATTTTGGGAGAGTAATATATAGTCTTGGAGGCCCACCGTTTGCGCTGTTCCCAAAGTTCCTTGAGGGTTTCTTTGCCGCTGGTGGTTACAAAGGTAGATGGAGTAATGCAGTAGCGCATGGCCCAGGGGCGGTCGCTGGCTAGTTTCTGCATTAAAAGGTCATCGTCGCCGCTCTGGATTTTAATAACGTTTTCAAATCCGTTTACGTTTTTAAAGAAGCTTTTGCGGTAGGCCAGGTTGTTTCCGGTGCTGGTGAGGGGCAATTGCATGGCAAGGCCCGCGGTGCCGGCTACCCTGTAAATTAAGGTTTCAACGGCCTGCATGCATATAAGCACCGAAGATTTTCCCGGCTGGGTAGGAATGTAGGAGTGGCCTGCCACCAGCTCAATACCCGGTTCAAATTCCTTGACAATACCTGTAACCCAGGAACTCTGCACTACGCAGTCGGCATCGGTAAGCACCAGGATTTCGCCACTACATTCCTCTATCATTCTAGAAATGGCATGCTTTTTGGGGCTCACTCCGGCAGGAATGCTCTGGATGGTGAGGATGTGTAAAAGATCGGGGTACCTTAGGCGGTATTCTTCCAAAATTTTAGGGGTGTCGTCCTCTGACCGGTCGTCGGCTACCCAAACCTCCCACTGGCCCCGATAGTCTTGGGCCAAAACGGAATCCAGAGTTTGCCTTATGCCTTCACTTTCGTTGCGGGCTGCAATAAGCACACTTACTTTGGGCGCTGGTTCAACCTCGGATGTTCCTGACCGCACCGAACCCAATGCCTTAAAGAAACGAATCTCCAGCACGGCATAGAAAATGCCGAACAGGGCAAGGAGGCTTATGGCCAGGTATGTGATTACAGCAAACACCATTTTGGCGCAAAGATAATATGAATTTGATGCCTAAGGAGAGGTGGTAGGATGCAAAAGGGGATAAAATCAGGGAAAATTTGCTCAAATGTACAGACAGACAAAAGAAAATACCCATATATTGACAATAATTACTATATTTGGCACGCTTTGAAAATAGAGATAACACAATCCATCGTCGAATCGACAGACAAGGAATATGTCTGGTCTAAGGATGTTGCCCCGGAAGTATTCGACGAACTGCGCCTGGTAGGAAACTTAAAGGCGAAGGTCTTGATTAGCCCCGAAGCTAATAGCAAGTGGCTTGTTACTGGCACTCTGTTTGGAGTACAGACTTTGACCTGTGCCCGCACTCTGGAACTTTTTGACCAGCCTTTCGAAACCGAAATTGTGGTGGAAGTGGAAAAGTGTGCGGTGGGCAAACAGGAATTTAGCGACGAAGACGATGATGTTTTTGCCTACCAGATTCCTATGGGTCAAGACTACGTAGATGTTTCTGAGGCGGTAAGGCAGCTGGTTTTGCTGCAAGAACCTCAGCACCCCGTGAAAAATCCCGACAAAGATTTTATATTTGAAACAAAAATCCCCGATGATGAGCCGACAACCGACCCCCGTTGGGACAAACTTAAAGCTCTTAAAGACAAAATGTCTAAGGGCAATTGATAAAATAGGAGTTAAAAATGGCAGTACCTAAAAGAAAAACCTCGACCGCCCGTCGTGACAAGCGTCGTACACACTGGAAGATGGAAGTTCCTGCTATGGCTACTTGCGACCATTGCGGTTCTACAAAGCGTCCACACCGTGTATGCCCAGTTTGCGGTTACTACAATGGTGTAGAAGTGATTGACATGAAGGGTGCTGAAGCCTAATTGTTTTTTGGAGGTATGCGTGGTAAAAGTCGCATTGGATGCTCTCGGTGGCGATTTCGCCCCAAGTGTAGTTCTTGAAGGCGCAGTCAACGCCGTTAACAAGGATTCTAATCTGCACATTGTTCTGTGCGGACCGGAGGCCGAGGTTAAGGCTGGTCTTGAAAAACTGGGATACTCTGGTAACGGCATTTCTGTAGTAGATGCTCCAGATCCAGTGGCTATGGACGAACATCCGGTGCAGGTGCTTAAGAAAAAGCCACACTCTGGTTTGGTAACTTGCGTTGCCTTGCAAAAGATGGGTAAGGTTGATGCCTCTGTGAGCGCCGGCAACTCTGGCGCCATGATGGCCAGCTGCCTTATGCTTTTGGGCAAGACTACAGACAAGTTTAGCCGCCCCCCCATTGGCTGCGTTATTCCTACTGTGGACCGTCAGATTGTTTTGGTAGACGCTGGCGCCAACGTGGATGAACGCGCTTCTACATTGGTAGACTTTGCCATTGCCGGTTCTGCCTTTTACCAAACCTACTACAACTGCGAAAAGCCTAAGGTGGGTTTGCTGAATATGGGCGAAGAAGAACACAAGGGTCCTGCAGTTCTCCAAGAGGCTTACCAGCTTTTGAAGAATGCTCCTGTGAACTTTATTGGCAATATTGAGGGCGAAGACCTTTTGATGGGCAAAGCCGATGTGGTTGTTTCCAGTGGATACACAGGCAACGTTGTTCTCAAGATGATTGAAGGTTTCTACGAAGTGCATCAGAAGATGTTTGGAACCATCGATTCTGAGGCTGGCCGCCGTTTTGAAGAAATGTGGGATTACCGCATGACAGGTGGTGCGTTGCTCCTTGGCCTTAATGGTACAGGCATTATTGCTCATGGTCGCTCCGACGCCTTGGCTATTGAAAAGGCTGTGGAAGTGGCTGCCAAGTATGCTGCCTGTGGCGTGGCCAAAAACGTGAATGCCCGCCTTGCCGAAATTAAGGACGATGCAGAAGCGGCTCCGGCAACGAACCCTTAATTACGTATAACCTAAAAAAATGATTTTTTTCCTCGCTCTTTGGGGCGAGGATTTTTTTTGCATCTGACGATGCTCACAGGGAATGCCCGGCTATCTGCTGTCAGCCTTCAGCGATGTCATCCCGAACTTCGTGAGGGATCCACAGAATGGGTTCTACTCGAATGTGTCATCCTGAACGGCACACGCCGTGAAGGATCCAAGGAATGTCCGCACGAGTCTGTCATCCTGAAGGGCGCAAGCCGTGAAGGATCCAGGGAATGTGGTGCAAATTATTAATGGTTAATGATTAAGGCCTTGTCATCCTGAACGGCACACGCCGTGAAGGA
>JABUUT010000004.1:14721-20109 GCA_021443045.1 Fibrobacteraceae bacterium | reverse complement strand
CACAGCTCTGTTCCTTATTCCCAGCGGCTCAATCCATGTTTTATTCCATACCGGTTTTCCTTTTGGCTTGGTCATCCTGAAGGGCGTAGCCCTGAAGGCTCTAGGGAATGTCCATATAAATACCAATCACTGAAAACTGATAACCGATAACTGACAACTGATAACCGATAACCACAACTCGCCAAGACTTGTGAAACGGGACTGCCTGCTTGCCGCAGGCGGGCTTGCGGACCCACTTCCAAGTCGCAAGAGTTGGCAGCTCCGCTGCAACCACCATTTTGCAACGATGTGACTTTAGGTGCTGGAATATAGACCATTTGTAGCAAAAATGTCGGGGTTTTACATATTGTAAAATGAGCTAAAATTTTTTAAGTTTGTGGTGTAAAAAAATTATTCCAAATTGTTGGAGGAAATACAAATGTCCAAGACCATTCTTCTCTTTCCTGGCCAGGGTGCTCAATATGTGGGCATGGGTCAAACACTCGCTGCATCTTTTGCCCCTGCTGCAGACATAATGAAACAGGCCGACGAAATCCTGGGCTTCTCCCTTTCCAAACTCATGGCCGAAGGCTCCGAGGATGTTCTTAAGAGCACCGACAATACTCAGCCAGCCCTTTTCACCGTGTCCGCCATGGTCATGGAACTGTTGAAGTCCGAAGGTTTTGAATTCGACTATGTAGCAGGTCACTCCCTGGGTGAATACTCCGCAATCTATGCCGCCGGTGGCTTTAGTTTTGCCGACGGCCTTCGCCTGGTGCGCACCCGTGGCGAATTGATGGCCTCCGCCGGTTCCAAGAACCCTGGTGCCATGGCCGCCATCATGGGCCAGGAAGAATCCAAAATTCTGGAACTCTGCGAATCTGTGAAAGACGCGGGCGTAGTGGTTCCTGCCAACATCAACTGCCCGGGCCAGATTGTGGTGTCTGGTGCTGTGGAAGGGGTGAACAAGCTGGTTGAAAATTGCGTCGCTGCCGGTATCAAGGCCATTCCCCTGGCTGTTTCTGGTGCATTCCATTCTCCTCTCATGCAGTTTGCCCAGCCCGGTTTGGCCGAAGCTATTGCCAAGACGACTTTCAATGATGTGGCAAAGCCTGTTATTGCCAACGTGGTTGCAGAACCGGTAACCTCCGGCAAGGAAATTGCCGACCTGCTGGTCCGCCAGCTGGTAAGCCCGGTCCGCTGGAACGACTGCATGAACAAGGCCATTTCTCTGGGTGTCACACAGGGTGTTGAAGTGGGCTCTGGCAAGGTGCTCATGGGCCTTATGCGCAAAATTAGCCGCGATGTGAAGGTTACTCCAGTAGAAACCGTTGAAGCATTCCAAGCTCTCAAGGGCTAGGGAAGTAAAAAGTAACCCTTATGTAAATAAAATTTCGCCAGTTTTTGTAAAAAAGCTGGTGAAACCCATTTTTTGGTGGCTCAATAAGTTATATTTAGCCCCATGTAACTAGCAATTGCCTATTGCAAAAGAGGATGAGTTATGAGTGATGAAGTTCGTAAGAAAGCTATTGTAACCGGTGCGTCTCGCGGTATTGGTTTGGCCATTGCCAAGGAATTGGCTCGCCAGGGTGCCGATGTGGCTATTCTTTCTACTTCTGTTAGGGATGACTTGGCAAGCCAACTATCCGCCGAACTTGGGGTCACGGTTAAAAGCTATGCTTGCAACGTTTCAGACTCCGAATCGGTTCAGACAACTTTTAAGCAGATTATTGAAGATTTTGGCACTGTGGACATTCTTGTGAATAACGCCGGTATTACCCGGGATGGCCTTGTAATGCGTATGAAAGACGAAGATTTTGACGCTGTGATTGCAACAAACCTTCGTTCGGTGTTCCTTTGCACCCGTGCCGTGGCCCGCACCATGATGGGTAAGCGTTCTGGCCGCATTGTGAACATTTCCAGCATCAACGGCATTCGAGGCCAGGCAGGACAGGCCAACTATGCTGCTGCCAAGGCTGGCATTATTGGTATGACCAAGACTAACGCCATGGAATTTGCCTCCCGCGGTATTACCGTGAATGCGGTGGCTCCAGGTTTTATTGGCACTGACATGACGGCCAAGATGGACGATGCCACCAAGGAAAAATATGCCAAGAGCATACCTCTGCAGCGTATCGGAACCCCTGAAGATGTGGCAAAAGCAGTGGCATTTTTAGCTTCTGACGCCGCCTGCTACATTACCGGGCAAGTTCTGGGTGTAGACGGGGGGTTGAACGCCTAGTGGTTTTTTATTAAATTTTAACACAAACAATCAATCCAAAAATGGAGAATACAATGAACGAAGAAATTTTCAAGAAGGTCACAGACGTGATCGTTGCCAAGCTGGAAGTTAAGGCTGAAGATGTAAAGCCTGAATCCGAATTCGGTAACGACCTCGGTGCAGACTCTCTGGACCGCGTAGAACTGGTTATGGCTCTCGAAGACGAATTCGATGTAGAAATCCTCGACTCCGATGCCGAAAAGTTCCTCAAGGTTCAAGACGTTGTAGCCTTTATCGAAGAAAAGAAGAAGTAATTCGGTTTGGTTTTATTGGAAAGGCTACCTGCATAGGTGGCCTTTTCTTGTTTTGTCAGGTCTATTTAGATGAAAGAGAAGAATGTAATTAAAAAACTGTTGAAATTCTGGTTTCGCCAGAAGTCCGGTGACGGGCTTGAGGCGAAGCTTGGGTATCAGTTTAAGAATCCGGAACTGCTGGCTCATGCCCTGGTTCACCGGTCTTTTTTGACTGGCAAGGATTTGCCCTACGAAAACAACAACGAGCGGTTGGAGTTTTTGGGAGACTCCATCTTGAATATGCTCACTACGGAATTTTTGTACAAGTCTTTTCCCGACGACCCAGAGGGGGAGTTGTCTAAGCGTAAAAGTGCCATAGTGTCTGGCCACGCCCTGGCCCAGTCTTCCAAGGAATGGAATTTGGGGGAGTTTGTGCGAATAGGAAAGGGGGAGGCCAAGATGGGTGGTCGGGGCAAAGAAAGCATTTTGGCAGACGCCTTTGAAGCGGTCTTGGGTGCCGTGTACCTGGATAGCGGGTTAGACCAAGTCCGCGAGATTTTGGAACGGTTCCATTTTCCTAGAGTGCAGTCCATTATTACCGCCTCGGACTTTGAAAACTTTAAAAGCGAGCTTTTGGAATACACCCAGGGTAAGCACCATACGGTGCCCCAGTACAGACTTTTGTCTGAAGAAGGCCCTGAACACCAAAAGGTGTTTACCGTGGAGACCTATTTGGGCGACAAAGCCTACGGTGTAGGCAGGGGGCCCAATAAAAAGAAGGCGGAGCAAGACGCGGCTCGGGTAACCTTGGATTTGGTAAAAAAAGAAGACGAGGAACGGGAAAAGGCTAAGGAATGTGCTAAAGAGGCTGCTAAGGCTGAACGTCGGGTTCCCGGACGTGTGTACGGAAGCCTTTCCGAAAATTTTAAAGGTGTAGAAGGAAAATAAAGATGCACAAATATTTTTTATTCATTTGTCTAGGTTTTTTACTCAACCTAACCTCCTGTAACGAATCGGGCAGCTCCAAGGGGGCTCACTCCAAAGCTGCTAAGGGCGTTACCGAGGCCGATTGCCCGGCCCTCCCCGAAAATCCCGATGCCACCGGCGAGTTCGACCCCATTGCAAGCAAGGATGCCCGACCCTGCGGAAACATTACCTTGTGGGGTTCCGCCATGCCCAAGTCCTTTAACATGTGGGAAGACTACAACAGTTTTTCGGCAGAGCTCATGAGCATGATGTTTGAACCCCTGGTGAGCCTCCACAGCACCGAAGACCGTGAAGTGGGTGTGCTGGCTGACAGCTGGAGCGTGAGCGAAGACGGCAAGACTTTCACCTTCCATGTGGACTCAAGGGCCAAGTGGAGCGATGGTAAATCCATTACCGCCGAAGACGTGCAATACTACTACGATGTAATCATGGACGAAAAGAACTTGACTCCCATCTTCAAGGTGGGCTTAAGCCGCTTTGACCGCCCAGAAATTGTGGATAGCCTGACCATCCGCCTGACCGCCAAAGAAACCCACTGGGGCAACTTCTGGGAAGCCGCGGGCCTCATGGCGTTCCCCAAGCACGCCTGGAACGGCAAGAACTTTAACGACATCCGCTACGATTTCCCCGTGGTGAGCGGCCCCTACATTATCAAGACATTCCGGGAAGACCGCTTTGTGGAACTTTCCCGCCGCTCCGACTGGTGGGGCTTTAACAAGAACTGGAACCGGGGCAAGTACAACTTCCAGAAGATCCGCTACCGCTTTATGAATGACCAGACCAAGGCTCTGGAAGCCTTTAAAAAGCAGGACTTTGACGCCTACGCCATCTACACCAGCAGCATCTGGATGAAACAGACCGATTTTGATGCTGTAAAAAATGGATGGGCCGTAAAGCAGCGCATCTTCAACAAGGAACCCATCGGTTTCCAGGGCATGGCCATCAACCTGCGTAAGGCCCAGTTCAAGGATGTACGGGTGCGCCGGGCCCTTTCGCTCCTCATGAACCGGGAACAGATGAACGAAAAGTACATGTATGGCCAGTACTTTTTGCTGAACAGCTACTACCCCGATTTGTGGGCAAACAACCAGAACCCCAACGCTCCCGTGTATGGTTTTAACCCCGACAGCGCCCGTGCCCTGCTTGCCGAGGCCGGCTACAAGGTGAATGGAGAGGGCGTACTTGAAAAAGACGGCAAGCCTTTTACCATCAACTTTATTACAGCCAGCGAAGATATGCGCCACCTGACACTTTATCAGGAAGATTTGAAGAAGGTGGGGATTGTGGCGACCATCGAGCAGATGAGCCAAAGTACCCTTCGCAAGCGTTTGGACGATGCGGAATTCGACCTCTACTGGGTAAACTGGGGAGCTGGGCGCCTCCGTGACCCCGAGGCCAGTTGGCATTCTTCCACGGCCATGGCCAAGGGCACCAACAATCTGAGCGGCCTCCAGGATGCAGTAGTGGATAGTCTCATCAACTTGCAAAAAACGGAATTCGATTTAGCGAGGCGCAACGAAATTCTAAAAGCGTTGGACAACCGCCTCTCCGAAATTGTGCCCTACGTGCTCATGTGGCAATGCGACCACCACCGCATACTCTATTGGAACCGCTTTGGCACTCCCGAAAAAATCTTTGACATGTACGGCCGCGAAGAAGCCATTCCCGTTTACTGGTGGCTCTCTCCCGAAAAGTCCGCTGCCCTGGACAAAGCCGTGAAGGACGGCAAGCCTCTTTCCATTCCCGCCTACGACGTGAAGTAAGTGGTTGGTGCTGTTTAGACGAAAGACGAAAGAACGGTGCTGAGCACCTATAGACGAAAGAGGTGAATGGTGGCTGGTGGTTGGTACTGTCATCCTGAACATCACTCCACTCTTGTCATCCTGAGGGCATAGCCCGAAGGATCCA
>JABUUT010000004.1:0-14651 GCA_021443045.1 Fibrobacteraceae bacterium | reverse complement strand
GCTCAATATGGATTCTTCGCGTTGCTCAGAATGACAATGCGAGGACGGTTCCACTTCGGCTCAGAATAACAGACTCGCATTGTTCAATCTAGTTCATAAAAAAAGGGCCGCGGCGTTAATTTCGCCACGGCCTCTTTTTTCCATAGTTTTATAAAAAACTAGAAACTGAATGCACCCTTCACGTTAATGCCCATCCAGTCGGTACCCATAGTTTCTTTTTCATCAGCAAAGTTCATTAAGAAATTTGCCTTGAGAGTGAACAGCTTGCCAAAGCTCTTGCCTGCACCAATCCACAAAAGAATGGAGTTGTCGCCAGAACCGCCTTCCCAATTTCCGTCTTCTACATCGCTAATGCGCATGTCAAATTCCGCCCCTATCCAAGGAACAAGGCCAATGGAAGAAATTACATAGTCCAATTCAACTTGGGCTCTAAGACCGAGACCTTCGCTTTTGTCTTCATCTTCAAGCTTGTAGGTAAGGCCCGCTTCGGCACCGATAATGAGGTTTGGAATAAGGTCCTTGGAGAACTGGGCTGCCACATAGAATGCCAGAGGGTCGTACTTGCCAACGGCATCTTCGCTATTCAAAGGAAGGCTTACATCCACTGCCACACCTAAGATAGGCATAAACCAGTAACGGGCACCGAGAGTCAAGGCCAAGAGACCATCAGAATCATCGCAGCCATCACAGTCGTCTGGTTCACTCCAAAGCTGGTATCCAAGACCGGTAATGCCTATGGCCAAGTTGGGGATAACCACAAATTCACCGCCAACCTTGATTTGGTCTGTAGAAAAATCGACGGGCTCGTCAGTCCAAATGAATGTTTCACCTACTTCAACCTGGCCCGTGTGGTTTTCTCCAACGGGGAAGAATGTGTAGGTTGCAAAAGAGGAGGAGGCTGCCAGTGCAGCGGCAAGTGCTATCTTTTTAATCATTGGTACTCCTTATGTTTAAAAGACTGTAGCAAAAATGTGTTTTCAATATAATAAAAAAAGGCGTAAGGTGCTAAAAAAGAGAAAAAAAAGGCTTAGGGCACAGTTTTTTTGCATCAATAGTGATAAAAATCAATGAAAAAACATGAAAAAGGGCGTTTTGCCCTATATCACACGTTCTATTTTTTTTAGCATAACCATATAGGCATTTAAAAAAAAATAAAATATCTTTACAAATAGATTTCCGTTGTTCAAGGAGTTTGGCCAATATGAATATGACAAAAATTTCCTTAATTGCGTTGTTTGCCGGCAGCATGGCCTTTGCTGCTGATTCCTATTACCTCTGCTCCAATGGCGTTGGTAACTCCACTCTTCAGTTAAAACAGGGTTCCCCCTGCGAAACCTGGCAAACTGAGGCAGGTACTGCATCTAGTTTGGAAGACTTGAACGCCTCCCTTAAAAAAATGATGAAAAGTAGTGATGAAATTACGGCAGAGGATGCTGCCACCTATTTTTCAACTCTGGAACTAGCTTCAGACATTGACCTGGACCAAATTGCCGCCGACGGTAGCTGCAAAGAAAACCACACCCCTCTCTATTTTGCCGATGGTACTGAATTTAATGGCAAAGATTTTACCGTGAAAAATCTATGTTATGACAACTCCTCGGTAACCATGGATAAGCCAGTGGGATTTTTTGAGGAAATTGGCCCCAAGGCTGGCACCGTTTCTAACCTAAAATTGGACAATGTGGTCATTAAGGTTACTAAAGGGACTTCTGTTTACCCTGTAGGCGCCTTGGCTGGCCGTATGGAAAGTGCCTATGCAGGAAACATTACCTTGACCAATGTTTCCATAGTGTCCCCCTTTGCGGGTTCCCTCATTGGTTTTATGAAAAATGCCACTGTAGAAAACATTCAAATTGGCGACAACGTTTCTATTTCCAACGAAATGACTTTTGTTGATATGAATGCTAATGTAACCACACAGGTGCTTGCTAGCGAAGGCATTGAAAGCCCTAAACAAGTTTACCTGGGTGGCGTTGCTGGTGTTGCTTATCGAGATGAGGAACATTCCACTGGAGAACACGAGACAGATGCTTCCTTTAAGCAGATTACTGTAAAAGGTATTTCTATAGAGAATAAAAATTCTGAGGCAGTTTCTGCCTTAGGTGGCATTGTTGGCATGGTGGTTTCTTCTGGAACTAATGGTTATGAACGTGTAAACGGTGCCGCTATTGATGGAACCATTTCTGGAGGAACTCTTATGGGAGGTCTGTTTGGCTTTGGTCAAAGTGGAGTTGACGCCAGTGGATATTTTGAAAGAGGTAAGGTGCAACTGTACAATAATATCTCCTTTAGTGGAAAAATTGTAAACCCCCAAGGCAAAACTGAGGATATTTCCATGGGTCGATATTTTGGGAAGGATGTTTCAATTCAGAATATTAGTAGCCTTCCCGCTGTTGAAGAATATGCAATTACTTTTATGGGTGGAATGGATGGGAGCACTCCTCTTGGTGTTTATGTTGTGGCTAAAGGAAGCACCATTGCGGAAAAGGATCTTCCTGTGGTTAAAGATGATTTAATTGAACCCGAACAAATGAATCGCCCTGCCGTAGATGGGGTTTGGCGCGATGAAAAAGGCAATGGGGGCGATGTGGTGGATTTGTCTAAACCCTTAGATAAAGATGTAACCCTCTACGCTTCTTACTACTGGCTTGTTCGTTTGCTTGCTGAAGATGAAAACTATTATCCTATGAGGATTTCTGACTGGAATGGTTCTCAAAGGGATATGTTTGCTAAGCCTGGCGAAAGTATTATAGATAAATTAGTTTTGGTGGAAGGAAACTATGAAATTAAAAAAATAATCCGGGCGAATAATGATATTTCTGATTCAATAAAGAATGTGGAAAAAGATATGTATTCGCCTATGGTGGAATTGATTTATGGTAAAAAATCTGCTAAACCACCTAGCCAAAATGCTTTGATTACCTTGCATTGGAACCTTGGAACCGACGAAGTTTCGGCAACGGAATATGCCGTAGGCACCGCCGCTTGCTCCGTTGGGGTTCCCTCTAAGTTTAATGGGGCATTTACTGTGGGCTTGGATCGTTATTACTTTATAAATTGGACTACCAACAAGGACGATGGGGGCATTTTAAGTGGGAAAATCCCTAGCACCATAAACAGATGCCAGGGCTTAAAGGATGTATCTGCAGATGCAGAGTACTATGCCCAGTTTAAGGTGGAGCATTATGTAGCATTTTTCTTTGGAAAGAATCCGAAAAATGGTAACTATAGTGATGAAAAAGGCTATCTTGTACAGTTGTCCACTAAAAACACTTATCATGGTGGTGAAATTTCAAAGGATACTCTGACTAAGGTTTATAACGTTGAAATGAAGGAAAATTTTATACCGGACACAAACACGCAATTCTGTGGCTGGGTTACGGAACAAAGCGAGGCCATTTCTAAGAAAGCTTGCAGCGGAACTGTTGAAGAAAACCTGTTTAAGGGAGTAGACCTTACGGTAACATCTTCTGTAAAGTACTATGCCCAGTACTATGAAAAACAGAATTCCACACCAGAAGATTCTGATGATGATCCGCAGGATAATCCCAAGGATGACCCCAAAGATGATCCCAATGATTCTGGCAACGGCTCTCAAGATGATTCTGGGGACTCCGGCAACGATTCCAAGGATGACCCTGCTGATTCTGACGAACCATCAAAGAAAGATACTGTGCAGGTTATCAAGGAACCTCTGGAAATTGCCTCTGTGCTGAACCAGTCTGGAAACGCCATGCGCATTGAATATGTGGTAAAGAATGCCAGCGAATTGTTCAAGACCGATGTTCGCCTGGTTATTACAGGAAACAAGGGTGTGCTGGTAGATTCCGTAATGGTAAAGGCTGAAACCGACAATGGCTTTAAGGGTGCCTGGGAAATGTACCCCCTTGAAGCTGGACACTACAGTGTAAGCTTTGTTGCTGAAAACGGCGAGGAAAAGGCTGCCTCCGATGGCGAATTTGAAATAGCCTCTGAAATTCAGGTGAACCCAATGAGCTGGCAGATGATTTCTCTGGAAGCTTTAGACAAAAAGTCCCTGAAGTCTGAAGAGGCTCATATTTACTGGTGGGATGAAGAAAACCCCATTGGTGAATACTGGCAGTACCGTGCTTACGAAGGTGGCAACACCGAAGCCACTCGCGGATACTGGTATGAATCGACCTCTGGAAAGTCTTTGGCCCTAGGGGAAGCCTTGGAAAGCAAAGATGCTGAAATCACCTGGAAACTGGATAGCCTGTACAGCGGCTGGAACATGGTGGCAAACCCCTATGGCTGGGCCATGGATTTAAGCTCTGGCAAAACCGACGATGGCAGCAAGGTAACCTTCTGGCGTTGGAACTCTCAGAAGGCTGAATATGAAAAGTCCAGTGAAATTGGCCCTTACGAAGCGGTTTGGGTTAAGGTGGATCACCCTGTGGAATTCAAGATGTCTTCAAAGCCACTGTTCCAGAAGAAATCTTCTGAAGGTGGCGCCCTTGCCAAGGCTGTGGGACAAAGCGGTTGGACTCTCAAGGTGGTGCTAAAAGACGAATTTGGCAAGCAGGATTCCTGGAATGTGCTGGGCCAGGGTGCTGTGGCTGAATCTTTGGAGGAACCTCCTCAAGGTATGGGTGACCGGGTGAATCTGTCGATTATGGAAAGTAGAAAGGCTTTGGCCAAGTCTGTAAAGGCTGCCGATGAAGAAGCTTCCTGGACTTTGGCCATGAATGCCACAACCATTCGCAGAGGTACCTTGAACTTTGAAGGTGTTGAAGAATTGGCTAAACAGGGTCTTAGTTTGTTTGTAACTTTAGATGGTGTAACTCAGGAAGTGAAGAACGAAAAGGGCTTGAACGTGCTGTTGAAATCTTCCAGCCAGGAAGTTGGAGTGCGTGTGGCTAAATCTGGCGTGGTGGCCGTAAACAACAAGGTTCAAGACTTTAAGGCTTACTCTGTAAAGGCTGGAGTTTCTGCCCAGTTTAGGCTGGATAAGGAATATGCTGGTTCTTTGGCCAGGGTGGATTTGGTGACCATCAATGGAAAGGTTGTGGCCCAGAAACGCTTTACTGCAGAGGCCGGCTCGAATACCATAATGATGGAAAATGTGAAGCCGGGATTGTATCTTGTGCGGGTGCGTGTCTCTGGAAAAACCGCTGTTTCTCGAGTGAATGTGTTCTAACCTTTTACTCCAACTCCCAATAAGCTTACCCTGGGGCAAAATCCCCGGGGTTTTTTGCGTTTTTTTGGGTGGTGCAAAAAAATTTTTAGACCGTTTTTTGTAAAGAAAACTTATCTTTTTAATATATGTTGCATTCCAGGAGATTTTGTATGCTGGACAAATGTAGAATGGTTTTATTAATGCTGTTCGTGGCAGCTTCCATTGGCTGGACTTCTAACCCATTTTATTTTAGTGCCAGTGGGTATGAAGAAAGCGTAACCATTTTTCAAAGTGACAAATCCATAGAAGATTTAGGGGCCTTAAAATGCGATGCTGAAACGTGCGGCTCTATCCACTACCTTGATTTTGTTTTTGACGAAGCCGACTATGAGGGGATTTACTACACCACCGATGAAGACGGCTATTATCTTGAAGTTTATTTTACCACCATGGAATTGTTGAGAAAGGCTCTGGCGCAAATATTTAATTGGGATGTCGTCAATAACCTTAATTACGGCACATACAGAAAACTTTTAATTGGAAGCGACATTATTTTTGATGAACCTACAAAGAATGTTGCCACTGGGGAATGGACTTGTGACCCCAGTTCTAAAATGGAAGGTGCTTTGGCAAATGTAGCCACGGTGGAAAGTAATGGCGAAACACCTTTTACCATAGAAAATTTCTGTTCCAGGGGCCAGGGCCTGTTTTATGGACAATCTTACCAAGATGTAACGGGTGAGGCGGGTGTCTTGGCTTATGGAGAGGTGCAGGTTCGTAACCTTAATTTTAAAAATGTGGTAATGACTGTTAGCAAACCTGAAAATGATGGGGCCGAAGTTAATGTGGGTTTGCTTGTGGATTATGGACAACTTAATGTGGAAAATGTGACTGTAGATGGAATTGCCATTGACACAAAAATTGCATTGGAAGATAATGGGTTGTATGCCGTGGGCACCCTGTGTGGTAATTGTAGCCAAATAACGGCAAACAATGTGGGTGTGCGTAATTTGGATATGTCCATTGTTGTAGAAAATGGGGAACTTTCTGAAAATGGCCCCTCGGTGAATGTGGGAGGCCTTGTTGGTTTTGCCAAGAGTATTTCTTTGAGTAATGTGGAGGTGGAAGGCCCTATTTCTTATGATTGCGGTTCTACGGAGGGTGGGTATGCTAACGTGGGTGGCCTAGTTGGGCGGTTGGAGTCATCGAACATTGATCTTAATCTAGGGGTTAGTGGCTTGAAGTACAAAGGTTCTTTGCATTCCAATGCTTTTACGGCCAATGTGGGTGGCCTTATGGGGTATATTAGTAGAAGTTCTCGGATTACCCTCTATTCTTCGTTGGCGGAGAATTTGGAAGACAAAAATTTAATTGAAATTAGCAGCGAAAAATTGAATAATGTTTATGCAGGTGGCTTGTTTGGTGTCGTTGAAAATGAGAATGCGGAAATAAACACTTCTTTTGTTTTGGGTGATTTTTATACCAATGGTAATGCAGACCTGTACAATGAAAAATCCCAAGGCTTGTACATGGGTGGCATTGTAGGCTACAGTGTTGGGCAGATTATTGCAAACACCTATTCCATTGGAAATTTGGCTAAGGGGCGTACGGTTGCTAAAGATTTTGCGCACATTGGTTTTGTGGCTGGCTCAACTTCATCAGATTTGAGAAAGAACTACCATTACAGTGAAGATGACTTTGATTTGGTAGAAAAGCATGTTGCTGATGCTGAAGATTGGATGAGCGGAGACTTTGGTGAAGGCAATTTTAGAAATGCACCGGAAGGTTATGTTGGAAGCGAGGTGGCTTACCACAGTAGTTCTGTATCCTTAAGTGAAGGTGTTGAAAATATATATGATTTTGATTTTCGTTTTAAGGTAAAAAATGATGATGGCGTTGACGAAATCGTTTATAATGCCATTATTCCAGCGGAGCTGATGAAATCGGATTACTTTGCCTATGAAATGCAGTTTTATGGTACCGCTTCAGGTCGGCAACACTTTCCTTTAAATGGTGATTTTGAATGGAACCGTAAAGAGGGTGTAAATGAAGGACTTCCATTTTTTAGTTCTAATGGTGGGCTAGGTGTTTTCCGTATTTCGGTGGAACTCCCCAAAAATTTGGCAGACCTGGTTCCGTGGGATGAGTATGGGGCAAAAATGGTGGCTTTAGGCAACAAGGTGTGGGTTTGGACTTACAGCGATGGCGATGGACGCTTGAACAAGGGCTTTGTGGATGCTGTGAATAGCCTTGTGGGTGAAGGAACCGTGCTTTCTTTCTATTCGGATGATTTTTACCCTGGGGCAACAACATTAGATGCTGCCAATATTTATAGAAGTGACGCACGATATACCTTTGTGAATGAGGGTGTAATTCCTGTATCCTATAAAATAGATTTTGGCTTGGCTGATGGAAGTCTAGTTGACATTGAAGATGGAAAGCCTGTTGTAATAGATGGTGTTGAATATAATGTGATTTTCTTGTCACCCAAATTAAGTCTGTATAAAATAGGCGATGTGTCTACTATGATGCCTCAATTTATTTTGAAGAATGAAGAGGAAACCATATTGTGTAAGCCCACGAGTGCTAGGGCCATGTGTGGCGATGAGATATGTGATATGGAAGAGACTCGTTGGGGAGAATCGGTGTATTGGAAAAATGTTCCGGTATCGTTCTTTGTGCCTTTTGTGGGCCTAAGTGATGTGGGCAGTGTTACTCAATTGAATGTTGTTTATACCCGGGATTATGATGATGTGGGTATTACTCAAATGCATGTTATTTCGGAGCTGAACGATGCTCCCTTGGTTGTGCAACCTTTGGCTACCCAGTATAATGACGACGGTGAAACCCAGCCTTATTCCATGGGCAAATATTATGCCTCTAAAATTTACGAAACTAATGTACAGGCGGTTGCTTTTACAGATAAGTTTAACTTTACCATTGACTATGGCTATGAATTAAAAGGCATGAGTTCTAGAATTGTTCAAAGGAGAGCGGAACGTACTACGGAATTTGAAGACTGGAGTGCTTTTTACTATAAGAATGAAGAAAACATAGAAAAGGCCACTAGTTCAACTATAATGGATGCTGCGGATGCTTCTATTTCTTCCGATGGTACGGTTTTTTGGTCTGTTGACTTTGATGGAAACTCTTTTGAAAATACTTCTCTAAGCAATGTTCTTGCGGCATCGTCATGGGATGCAATTTCGGCAAGGAATAATGGAGATTATAAATATGAATATTATATGATATTAAAGCCTGAGGTGGAACCCATTGAGTACAATGTTACCTTTAATGAGGTAAATAAAGTCTGTGGCGACAACTGTAATGACCTGATTTTTAATGACACCTACTTGCAATTAGCTTCTTCGGAAGATAATACGGTGGGTATAAAATATGGATCCATGCTTCCTGTGGCTTACAGCATATCTGGAAGTGTTTTGCAGTGGTGCCTTGGAGATGAGGCTGGGGAATGTAATAATCCGGCTACCGCATTAAAGTTAGATGAAACTTTTGTGGGTGAGGCTTTTAATAGAGACTTGATTGGCCCTGAAAATACATTAACCTTGACATACGGCCAAAGCGGACGATTCCAGTATGGAAATTTTGGAGTAAGGCACGAAACCCAGCAGAGCGGTAGTTACAAAATTCCAATTTATACGCAGAATTTGTATACAACTACGGTATCTCCAGCGTGGACTTCTAACGATAATGAAGAAGATATTTTCTATTTGCCTGGAGTAGATGACATCTTTTCTTATGAATTTGAATTTAATGAGTTGAGCACCAGCATGTATGTAAGTGGCTATGGCAACTACAATACCTTGGCTCCCTGCGATGAACTGGATTCAAAAAATTATTGCCAAATTACTTTTGACCCCAAAACAGGAAAGGGTGTATTTAGAATAAACCCCATGAAGTATTTAAAAGTGGCTGGGGACAACTCTATACGTTTGGAGCCAGAAGTAAAGGAACGACACTATTCATTTGAATTGGTGGATAATGGGGACTTTGCATTTGAAAAATTGGAAGACATAAATTTTGCAGGCCATGATAGTCTTTTTAAAACTCCTATTACACTCCCTGGAAAATTGTACAAGAAGGGTTTTGTGGCAAATAGCTGGAATGTGGTTGAAGAGGCTGGCAGTGGTTGGAAAAAAACTAGTGAAGATTTAATGGAGGCTGCGATTCATGTAACTCCAACGGAAATTGCTAGCCGTGATGAAACCTTGGACTTTAAGTATAGACTGTACCCTGTGTGGGAAGAAGATAAGGAAACCAAGTATGTTACGGTGCGCCTTGCCAATGAGAATGTGGGTAAAGTTTTCATGGTTCATTTAGATGCTGCCTCCTTAGACCAAAGTGTATTGATAAGCAGGGATTTGACTGTAGACGGTGTGGAAATTCCTCTGTTGGATTCTAAAGAGGACCGTGAATTTGTTGTGGTATTTGAAGGTGGAATGAACAGGCCTGCCAATGGAACTTATATTGCCATTGTTGATGAGAAAGATACTGTGAAACTTTCGGCTGCAAATGACTTTAAAATGGTGCTAAGCGGAAATACGGTTATTGATGTTTATGAAGGTGAAGAACTTGAGCCGGATAATCCGCCAGAAGAAGATGCTATGGAGTTTGCTTTAAGTGAAACGAAAACTTCTGGCTTGGCCTTCCGCTATAGTTTTACCACCAACTCATTTAATGTTGAAAAGAAAGCTTTTGTGCGCATTGAATTGATGGATGCCCTAGGCAACATGGTGATGGATTCGTTGATTGTTGAAAAAATTGAGGAAACTCCTCTTAGTTACGAATTTGTTGGCTTTGTGGGCCGCCCGGGAGCCTACGTGTTAAGGGCTGAAATGGTGTCGGACGAAACCCAAGAAATGGTTGGGGATGTTCAGAATTTAAATGTGGAATTAGGTGTTGCTGATGGTCTTGGTGGTGGAGCTGACTCCTGGCGCATGATTTCACTTTCCCAGGTGGATTTGGATAAGGTTTCTTGGAATAAGGACGACCAGGTTTTTTATTGGTGGAATGAAGCTTTGCCTTATGGAGAATTCTGGCAATATCAGAAACTGGAGGAGGGGGCCTCTGTGGTAGCCACTGCTGGTTACTGGTACAGTTCCAGATCGGGCGAACCTTTGACGCTAAGTGATATAGGTGAAAAAAAGTATGAATTTAACGACACCTATTGGAATTTAGACAGTGTGTTCACGGGCTGGAACATGGTTGCCAATCCTTATGGATGGTTTGTTAAGCTGCAAGATTTGAAGGATGTTCTGGATGGTTCTGCTGGAGAGGTGGAGTACTATCGCTGGAATAGTGAATCGGGTAGTTACGAAGAGGCCGAAATTATGGGCCCCTACGAGGCTGTTTGGGCCAAGGTGGGTTCTCCCGTTGATGTGGCTGTGCCTTGGGAGCCTGTTTTTGTTGAAACGGAAAGTAATGAGAATGTGAACGAAGATGGCGCAATGAGGCGGAAAGCTTTGGCAAAGGCTCGGGATAATGGCAACTGGGCTCTTCAGCTGGTGCTGTCGGACAATAATGGAAGGAGGGATTCCTGGAACGTGATTGGTGTAAGTTCTGCCCCCTTTGTTTCTGAGGAACCTCCACAGGGTATGGGAGACCATGTGGAATTGTCCATTTTGGAGGGCAAGAAAGCTTTGACAAAGAGTATTAAGGCTGCTTCTGGAGAATTGGAGTGGACTGTATCGATGAGGGCTTCAAGCCAGCGTTATGGTTATTTGTCTGTTGAGGGGGTAGAAAACATAGAGTCCTACGGCTTGCATGTGTTTGTCACCATCGATGGGGTAACAACAGAGGTAAAGTCGGGGTCTCCTATTAAGGTTCTCTTGAAGTCTACAGAACTGCAGGCTGTGGTGCGGGTGGCTCCAAACGCCAAAACGGTGGTGAAAAATGGCCTTGATCAGTTGCACATGACCCAGCATGGCGGTTTGATGAATGTGGATTTTGTGGTAGACGAAACTTTGGCAAAGAGCCCCTTTGTTGTAGAAATGGTTAGCATAAAGGGCCAAATTTTGGCTTCTTGTAGAGGTAAAACCTTGGCAGGGCACAATTCTGTAACCCTAAAAGCACCAAAATCGGGCCTGTATGTGGTTCGGGTTCGTGTGGCAGGTAATAAAACCATAAGCAGTTTTTTTAGCCTTTAGAATATTGCCATGTAAACGCAAGTTTTCTAAATTTGGCGGCACTATGACAAAGGCAAAATTCATTAAATTCGTTATTGCATCGATTCTCGCGATTGGTGCCCTCTACTTGCCATACGAATCCCTCGGCTTCGATGCTGCAAGTCCCCTTGGTGTTTTGAATCCTCTGGAAATCCGCGTCATTGGCGTATTCGTCATGGCTGCCCTTTTCTGGATTCTTCAACCATTCCCAATTTGGTCTACATCCATGTTGGTGATTGTGCTCATGATCATCACCATGTCTGACTCCGCTTTGTCTCCCTTCCAGGTTGATGGCGTGAAGATGATTAGCCACAAGTCCATTATGGCAACTTTTGCCAACCCCATTATCATGCTGTTCCTGGGCGGCTTCTTTCTGGCTGCCGCAGCTACCAAGTACAAGATGGACTTGAACCTGGCTCGCGTGCTTCTGAAACCTTTCGGCAAGAACCCCAAGTTCGTACTTTTGGGTCTTATGCTCATTACCGCCGTGTTCTCCATGTTCATGAGCAACACCGCTACCGCTGCCATGATGCTCGCCATCTTGGCTCCTGTGCTCAAGCTCTTTGACGAAGATGACCGTGGTCGCGCTGCATTTGCTCTCGCCATTCCTCTGGGTGCAAACATCGGTGGTATGGGTACCCCTATTGGTACTCCTCCTAACGCCATTGCCCTGGGAGCCTTGAACGACGCTATTGCTCGTGGTGACCTGGTTGCTAATCCTGTTTCTTTTGGCCAGTGGATGGCTTTTGGTATTCCTTACGTGATTATTTTGATGGTGATTGCATGGGTTCTTTTGCTTAAGATTTACCCCATCAAGATGAAGAGCATGGTCCTGAATATTGAAGGTGCCGGCAAGTTTGATACCAGCCCCAAGGCCATTATCGTGTATGTGACCTTTGTTGTTTGTGTTGTTCTTTGGGTTACCGGCAAGGGAGTCCATGGCATCAATGATAACGCCATCGCCATGATTCCTATGGCCGTGTTTGCACTCACTGGTGTGATTACCAAGAAAGACTTGAATGCCATGAGCTGGGACGTGCTGTGGCTGGTTGCCGGTGGTTTTGCCTTGGGTGTTGGTCTTAACGCTACGGGTCTTGCCAAGCATTTGATTGAAACCATTCCGTTTGCTACCTGGTCTCCTCTGGCTCTTATGATTGGCTGTGGCGTCATCTGTCTCTTTATGGCAAACTTTATGAGCCACACTTCTACCGCAACGTTGTTGGTTCCAATTCTCTGTGCCGTGGGTATTGCTTGCCAAGACAACCTGGTTGGCTTGGGTGGCGTTACCGCTCTCTTGGTCTCTGTTGCCTTTGCTTCTTCTCTTGGTATGTCTCTGCCCATTTCCACTCCTCCCAACGCTCTGGCCCACGCTACGGGTTACACCGATACCAACGGTATGGCAAAAACGGGCATTGTGATGGGTTTTGGTGGCCTTGCCATTTCTTGGGTGATGATGATTATCCTTGCCAAGGTGAATTTCTTTGGTACGCCTGTGCCTAAGGCTGCCGAAGCCGTTCCTGCCGCAAAGGCCGAAGTTGCAGCCCCCGCATCTGCTGCTCCTGTGGCTGAAAATGCTGCGGTTGCAAGCGCCGCCCTCGACAGCACCGTGGCTTTAGATTCTGCCGCCGCAGCCAAGGTTGAAGTGGTGGATTCTGCTGCAGTTCCTGCTGCTACAAAGTAATTTAGAGGTGCCCTTAGCTTAAGATGTCCGAAGGGACAGAATGGCTAAAGTGTTACAGTACTAAAGTGCGCTCCCGAAAAGGAGCGTTCTTTTTTGTATAAAGAGCAGTTCAAAAATGAATTTTAGAGGTTTGCAAAAGATGATGTTTGGGAGAAAAAAAGCCCCGCTAAAGCGGAGCTCCTCAGTGGTCGATACAGAACTCGAATCTGTGACCTCTACCATGTCAAGGTAGCGCTCTAACCAACTGAGCTAATCGACCAAGTGTGCACAATAGTAGAAAGTTGAACGCTAATTGTCAAGGGGAAAAATGGTCGTTCTTGGAAGAGCCCCCTTTGCCCTCTTTTTTTTACCTATCATCTTCAGCTACATAGTAACGAAATCGGCCTGTCACATGAACGGGTGGAAGGGAATCGTTGCATTCGCCTTTGCGACAGTCCTGGAAGTACAGGTTTACGTTGGCGGTCCACTTGTCTTCGCTTCGTTCGTCAAAGTGAAAGTAGCTGCTGTCGATGGCTTTGCCTTCTTTGTCGCGAATGTACTCGATGAGTATTCCTTGGGCAGAATTTTCGTACACCATCCAGGAGTATCCGGCATAGGCTCTAAAGCGTCCTATGGAAAGGGCTCTGTTGATGGTCACCTCAAACTGGTTGCCATATTTGCCCTCGCCTTCGCGAGTTTCCATCTGAAAATATTTGCGGTTGCTGTTGGTTAGGTGAACGTCGTCCCGTTCCAGCCCAATGGAATCTTTGATGTCGGTGTCTTCGATGGTGTACTTGAAGTAGCCGCCGCCATGAACTTCCCAGCTGTCATTGATGCTGCCACAGGACCATAAGGCGGCGGCGTAACAAAATATGACGGTTATAATGGAAAACTTTTTACTCATACCCCTAAAGTAGAATTATCTTTGGGTTATGGAAGTGATTACCCCCTGTGGCAAGGTTTTTATAACCGCCTTTCCTAAAGAAAATCATCGTCAGGTGGTTTATGGCATTCTGTCGGAGGCCTGTGGTGTTCCCGTTTTGGAGGCTCAACAGGAGGAAAACGGAAGGCCCTGTTTTAAAAATTTACCCCTGGATGCTAATTGGACCCACTCTGGGAATTGGTGTGTGCTGGCATATTCCTTTGAGTGCCGCGTTGGGATTGATTTGGAATTGGGTAAGATGCGTTCCATGAGTTTGGCGGATCGTTTTTTTAACGAGGCTGAAAAGCCTAAGGATTTGCCGGAATTTTATAAGCTTTGGTGCCGCAAGGAAGCGCTGTTTAAGTGTGCTGGAGGGCGTTTTTTTGAAGATGCGTTGCGGCAGAATGTTTCTTTGAACACCGTGGGGCAAGTTCACTTTGTTGATGTTGGCGTGGAACTGCTGAACCGAGAAATTTTAAAAAAAATGGAAAATGCAAAGGAGGCTGCCATTTTGCCTGCAACCTCCGTTATAGCCTTGGCGGTTCAAGGGCTCACCCCTGAAGGATCCTGTGAATGTACTTAATGATTAATGGTAAGTCATTCCGAGCCCTCGAGAGGAATCCGGTGAATGTGGTATCAATTATTAATGGTTAATGATTAAGGACTTGTCATCCTGAACGGCATAGCAGTGAAGGATCCAGTAGAATGTCCATATAAATACTAATTACTGACAACCGATAACCGACC
>JABUUT010000049.1:40803-43142 GCA_021443045.1 Fibrobacteraceae bacterium | reverse complement strand
AAAAGGAACTTCTGATATTGATGATTCAAGCATCTACAATCCTTCGGCAAATACTCTTACCGACAATCGCGATGGGCACACCTACAAGACGGTGACCATCGGCACACAAACTTGGATGGCGGAGAACCTGAACTATGCCTACACTGGTGTAAAGTACTACGAAGACGACTCCACCAGCTGGTGCTACAATGGTGAAAAGAGCAATTGCGACACCTACGGCAGGCTCTACACCTGGAGTGCCGCCATGGACAGTGCGGGCCTTGTGGACACGAAAAACAAGGTGGCAAACAGTAGCGAAACGGGAACCGGATGTGGCTATAGTGAGACCTGCACCCCCAACACCCCCCACAGGGGCATTTGCCCCGAGGGCTGGCATGTGCCTACCAATGCAGAGTACTCCACCCTTTACACCACCATAGGCGGTACGGACTATGCCGGCATCTACCTGAAATCCACCGACAAATGGTATAGCAATGCAAGCGCACAGGGCATCGATTTTTACGGATTTTCTGTGTTGCCCGCAGGGAACCGCAATCACAACGACTACTTCCGCGATGTTGGCCGCTACGCCTACTTGTGGAGTGCCTCGGAGGACGGATTCGGCCTCGCGTACCGCCAGTTCTTCCTCTCCTACGACGCCAAAGTGTACCAGTTCGGCGACAGCAAGAACGACGGTTACTCATTGCGTTGCCTTCAGGATTAACTGGTTATCGGTAGCCAGTGGACGGTTGTCTGTTATTGGTTTGAAAAATCAAAAAAAAGAGTTCTTGAACTTTATCGGGTTTGGACTAAATTTGTATTTTTCCCACCTAAATATTGACAAAATTCCTGAAAAATCGTAATTTGAGAAAAATAATTGCGTATTTACGCATTAATTTTTTCGTGGATAAAGGTATTTATGATAATAAAACGAGATTCATACCTTAAAAAATTGGTCGACGCACAAAACAATGGGCTAATAAAAATCATCACTGGGATGCGGCGTTCCGGCAAGTCCTTCCTTCTTTTTCAGCTGTTCAAGAATCACCTTCTTTCTCACGGTTACGACGAAAAACATATTATTGAAACGTCCTTTGATGATTTTGGTAAAAAAAAGCTTCGCAATGCCGATGTCTTTTACAACTATGTCGTTGACCAGATAAAATCGGAAGAAAAATATGTGCTTTTGCTGGATGAAGTCCAAATGCTGAACGACTTTGTTGATGTATTGAATGGATTTTTGCATAAGGGCAATCTTGACATTTTTGTGACGGGGAGCAATGCACGCTTTTTGTCTCACGATGTGGTTACCGAATTTCGAGGACGGGGATTCCAGATTCACATACAGCCATTTTCATTTTCCGAATTTCAATCTTTTTTTGAGGGCAGCGAAGATGTCGCATTGGAACAATATATGCGCTATGGAGGGCTCCCTCCTGTTGCCCTTGCAAAAGATGATTTGACAAGAGAAAATTTGTTGCAAAATCTGCTTGACGAGACATACATTTCAGACATCATAAACAGGAACACCATAAAAAACGACGCAGAACTTAGCGATTTGTTGCTCATTTTGGCTTCAAACATAGGTTCCCTGACCAACCCGAAAAAAATTTCCGACACCTTTCGAAGCGAGCTTGGAATTGCCATTTCCCCAGCCACTTTAAAAAAATACATTGAATATTTTGAGGACTCGTTCTTAATTAGCAAAGCAAACCGTTTTGATGTTAAAGGCAGACATTATATAGACACTCCCCTCAAATACTATTTTTCCGACCTGGGGATTCGTAACTGTCTGCTAAGATACCGACAGAACGAAAAGCCCCACCTCATGGAAAATCTTATATACAACGAGCTTTGCAGGCGAGGCTATAGCGTTGATGTCGGAGTTGTTATACTCAATGGAAAAAAAGAGACCGGCGTGAGTACAAGAAAGTCGTTGGAAATAGATTTTGTATGCAATCGAGGCTCAGAAAAGCTCTACATACAATCGGCATTCAGCTTGGCGGATATTAAAAAAATGAAACAAGAGACAAGATCTCTTGAACAACTGAAAGATGGTTTTCGTCGGATAGTTATTGTAGGTGACCACACAAAGCCCTACATGAATGATGGTGGAATACAGTTTGTTAACGTCTATGATTTTTTGCAAAAAAAAGAATGACGCACCAATCTACAATCACCTTGGAGTGTATTGTGGAAAGGGTTGCTGGTAAATGGTGGTTAGTGGTTGCAGCGGAGCTGCATGACCCGAAGAGGAAGAATCCAGTGGCTGTTTTGTAGGGGTTTAGCGTTGTCACCCTGGAGGAGAGAAACGACGATGGGGTCCAAGACATTTCTTTTTGAAAATCCTATATTACCCT
>JABUUT010000049.1:30359-39308 GCA_021443045.1 Fibrobacteraceae bacterium | reverse complement strand
CTGAATTCCCTTTTGAATTGGGTTGTGCTGGTTTCGCCGCAGGCGATTGTTTGTAGAAGTTTTTCTTGCGTCATATCAGAAAAATAACATTTAACGCTTGATTTGTCAATTGTTATTGATTGTTTTTTTTTACTTATCGCTTGTTTATTGTTTGTTTTGTTCTTTTATCGCTTATTTTTTTGTTGGAAAATAAAGAAAAAAGACCGCGACATTTGCCGTGGCCTTTTCCATATTTGCCATTTAGACAATTCTATGGCTAATCAGAATCCTTGAGGCAGCGTATGGAAAAACCGTAACGCTTATCGGAATGGTTCTGGAATGCCTTTGCGTCGTAGTATCTGAATTCCTGATTGCTAGCCAATGAATCGTTTTCCGCGGAATCAATGCTCCAAAGGTAGGCTCCTTCTTCAAGATCGTTGATGCCGCCTACGTAAGAATAATACCTGTAGCCGCCAGGCTTTACAGAAAGTCCGTAGAGGTTCATTCCGTAGGTGGGCAAATTGGTTTTCCAGCTGGTAGAAGCTTTGAGCTTGTTCCCCGCTTTATCGATTCCGCCAACGGTTTCGTACAGTGTTGAGTATTCGTCGCTTGTGGGAACATGCCAACCCTTGGGGCAGATTCCTCTATGAACCTTGTTGGGTGTGCAGGTCACCCCAAAGCCGCAACCTGTGCCGCTACCGCTGTTTTTTACTTTATTCGCTTCGTCTACATAACCGGCACTGTCCATGACGGTGCTCCAGGTGTAGAGCCTTCCGTAGGTTTCGCAGCCAGCCTTGATGCACCAGCTGGTGGAGTCGTCGCCGTAGCTGCCGCTTTCAAAGGGCGAGAATCGAATGGATTCGTATTTGTAATTCAGGTTTTCGGCCATCCAGGTCTGACTACCGATAACCACCGTTTTATATGTGCGATCATCGCGCTCGTCGGTCATTGTCCCGTAGGTGATGTTGGAGATCCACGCATTGTTGCTACAGACAAACTCCACGTCGTTGTAGGTGGTGGTATCTCCTTCGGTTTCATAAACGCAGCCCTTCTTCAGGTGATGCTCCATGGCGTTGGCTCCACGCCAGCGACCGTCGTAAACATAGAGGTTGCTTTCTACTACGTTACCGCTTCTAATTTCGCCTGGTTCCCCGTCTTCCCACTGGTAGGTGTTGTACTCGAGTGCAGAGGCGGTACGCCATTTCTCGTTGTCGCAGTAGTAGTATTTTTTGTCTTTGGTGTTCAACAAAATTTCGTCTTGGCGGTCCTTGGTGCATTCGCCCAACGGGTCTTCCTCTTCGTCAGGTCCGTCCTTTACGCTGGAGGAACTTTCACCGGAATCGCCTTTTTTGCTTGAAGAAGATGATGACTTTTTACTGGAGGAACTTTTATCGTCGTCGACTTTCACCCAGTCCTTGTCTTCACAAAGGTAGTTGGCGTCTTCCTCTTCAACGTAATAGCGGTCGCCGTCCAGTTTGGAATCGCAGTCCGGCAAATCGTCTAGGGTTCCTACATCTCCCGCGGTTTCTGCGGAGGGGTCCTTTTCCTTTGCGTTGGTACCGCTTTCGCCGCCGCAGGCGGCAAGCATCAATGAACCTGCAGCCAATGCAAGTACAAGGCTGCTGTTGATATGTTTCGTCGTTTTCATAGACAGCTCCCTAAAGGTCCCCTCCGGCAAATTGCTTTTGAGGGCAATTCTTTTGAGGAACCCTTAAATTGTCAAACATATTATTAATATATGTTTACAAAGGGAACTTGTCAAATACTTTTTTTGGGGTACCCAGTAAAAACCAGTTGTCAGTGGCCAGTAGTCAGCAATGAGGTTCGGCGTAAACGCCTAGAGGTATGAGGTTATCAGCGCACAGCGTAGAGCTCATAGCTCGCACCTCAAAGCGAAGCTATACAAGACTAGCCAATTTATTGGCATAGTCGCTGTTATCCTNTGGTACAAAACGTTTGGTTTACGCCAAAGGGTGCGTCATTTATTACACTGCCGACCACTATAGTACCTTTGCGCAAATAAAGTTTTAGGGGCGTGCAAAGAAAATTTTCTATCTTTTCGCTTTGATTAAAATGGTATGGATGTTTGGAGAAAGAGGAGATTTATGAAATTTTATGTAGGCTCTTTGGTTTTGGCGGCGGTGGCTTTCTTTTCTAGTTGCGGTACCGATGAAACCACGGCTGTTTCCCCGATTCCTCCACTGGTAAATCAAGATACCGTTGCGGCAGGCTCCATTCCTTCTCTGGACTCTTCTTTAAATGCGGGAACTTCGGTTTTCCAGGAGCCTCATGCTCCCGGTTTTAACCCCTGCCAGTTTAACTTTGGTGCCGCATGGAGTGCCTTGCACGAAGAGGCTGATTTTTATCGTGGTCTAGACTACATTGCGGTGTGGCTTGGGGACAATGACTTTTACAACGCTTTCGAAGCCCGCATGGTAGAAACGGCGGTATCCATTAAGGCCACTCCCATGATTTACGCCTATGTGATTGCGGAATTTGGAAAAGACCATGGCCTTGAGGATTGCGATATGGTTAAGGCGGAGGTAACGCACTGCACTCATGGGGCCGGTATTATTCGTGAATATTTCAACGATTCCATTTTGTATCGATATGAACAGTATGCTGCAGGGTTGCGGGACCAGGTAGAAAGTAATTTGGAATTGGATCCCAATACTTTTGAATCTATTTGGCTTATTGAGCCGGACTTTTACCAATACTCCCAATCGAGCTCCTTGCAAAGGGCTGCCAGCAAGCAGAGCGAACAGGTGGGGGGCGGCATTCCCGATGCTGAAATGGGCTTTTATTTTAGCCAAATTGTTGGTGTTATAAAAAAATATTTGCCGGCTGCAAAAATTGCCATCGACATTTCTCCATGGATTAAGGATAAACTAGCCTGGTACTCCAACTTTGATTTGGGTCAGGTGGATTATGCCAGCACTTCGGGTGGGCGCACAACGGCTGGTTCGGCGTACATTCGCGGGCGTGAGGCCACTTGGGCCGAAATGTTTGGGCTGCTGGGTAAGCCTGTGCTGGCCGATGCGGGTTACGATGCGGGTGGTGTGGGCACTGGCCATGCCAAGGTGTGGGATTTGCCTGAAAATATTAATGCCCGCATTGCTGACGGGGTGGTGGGTGTAATGCAGATGGATGCCGAAAACGGATACCCTGCAAGGGCCGATTCCATTCGTTCCCAGCTTTTGGTGAACTACCCATGGTGCCAACAGTAATTTTTTATATTTGGGATAAGTGAGGTTTCTATGTCTGTAATTGTTGTGGATTATAATGCTGGCAATTTGACATCGGTGATGAACGCTTTGGAAAAAATTGGTGTAAGCGCCAAAGCCAGCCGGGATGCCGAAGAAATTGCCAAGGCGGGCCGCCTGATTTTCCCTGGTGTGGGTGCTGCTGGTTCTGCCATGGAAACTTTGACCCGCACAGGAATTGGCGAAGCCATTAAGGCGGTTGTGAAAGCCGGAAACCCAGTGCTGGGAATTTGTATTGGATGCCAGATTATTCTGGAAGAAAGTGAGGAAGATGGTGGGGTGAAAGCCTTGGGTCTTGTGCCGGGAAAGGTGGTGCGTTTTAAGGACGAGCCTGGCCTTAAAATTCCTCACATGGGCTGGAACCAGGTGGATTTCACTTGCGAACACCCGATTATGGATGGCATCCGCAGCGGTAGCGACTTTTACTACGTACACTCCTACCACCCTGTTGTGCCTGCGGAATATTCCTTTGCCACAACCACTTACGGAACCCAAACATTCCAATGCCTCATCGGTAAGGATAACTTAATTGCTAGCCAGTTTCATCAAGAAAAAAGCGGCGATGTGGGCCTTGCCATGATGAAGAATTTTTGTGACTGGAAGGTGTAGCGGATCCGGTGAAAGTTCTTGAAATAAACCGTTTCTTTGGTAAGTTTGGCCAGGTGCAAACTCGTTACCGTGGGCGTTTCCTGTTTGGCATTATTCTCTTTACTCTTCTTGCGGGGTTGGGAATTTTTCGTTTTGAGTTTTCGTACACCAACGATGGTTGGTTTTTGGAAGGGGATGCTGCTAAAGTTAATGCCGAAAAGTTTCGTGAGAATTTTGGGAATGATGCTAGCGTAGCTGTTTTGGTGACGGTGGATGCTGGGAAAGAAGGTGATTTGGGGCTTGGGGTTCGGGATTCTGCGGTGGTGATGATGATGGATTCCCTAAGGCGCTACATGATGGCGAATATCCCTTTGGCAAAAGAAATTCGCACCATTGAAAATACGACCCATACCGAAGCCTTAATCCATTTGAGTCTGGAACGCTACAATGAGCCGGCGGAAGATGCGTTAAAAATTGGCCGTGCAGTAGCCAACATGATGGATCGCCCTGAATTTAAACCCCAAAGGCAGTCTTTAACAAAATGGAATTTGTATGCAGCCGGCGAGCCTTATTTAGAAGTGGCAAAAAATGATTCTACCATGCCTCAGGCGGCAAAGTCTGTGGTGATTGGCGTGCTTATTATGATTTTTTGCCTGTTTGTTTTTACCCGCAGCAAATTTGGCGTTATGGTGCCGTTTATGGCGACGGCTCTGGCCATGGTTTCGGTATTTGGTATTTGTGGCTGGCTTGGTGTTAAACCGGATTTTACTTTGTTTACATTGCCGATGATGCTTGGAATGGCCTTAAGTGTTGGCTATTCTGTTCATTTTATCAATGGGTTTAAACAGGCGTTTCGCCGTTTAAAAAATCGTAAGGCGGCTATAGTGGAGGCCATTACCGAAACTGGCTGGCCCATTTTCTTTACGGTTGCTACAACGGTGGCTACCATGCTCTCTTTTTTGTTTGTGGAAATGCCTGTGATGTTTGTTGTGGGCTCCATTTGTGGGGCCATGGTGTTTGCGGTGTATTTGTATGTGATTATTTTTGTGCCCATTTTTTTAAGTTTTGGCGATGGCGGTTTTGGGGCTGATAGGGATGAAAAGCAGAAACTTAGAGTTGCTCGGGAAACTAGGGAAGCTCTCGTGGATGAGTTTTTTGGGAAGTTTGGCGGAAAGATTTTTAACTACCGGATTCCCATAATTCTTGTTACTGTGGTTGCTGTGGTGGTGAGTGCCATTGGCTGCACTAAACTGAAGGTGAATATGGATTATGTGGAAATGTTTGGAACCAAGCTTCCTTTTGTTGAGCGTTTGGTTAAGCTGATGGATTCTGAACTGGCTAACATTTATTCGTACAACGTAATGGTGGATGTGGGCGAGGTGGCTGATTCTCTTACTTTCAAAAATCCGGCAAATGTTGTTTTGTTGGATAGTGCTGTAAATGACTTGGGAAAACTTGCTCTAACAAAGGTGACTGACGGGGTTCCTCGTGTTATGATTGGGGGTGTAACAGAAAATTTAAAAGTGGCTTACCTGCATGTGGAGCTGAAGGAATGGAATTCTAAGCAGGTGGATATAGATATTGATAGCGCCCAAACTCTTGTGAAAAAGCGTTTCCCAGGTGCCGAAATAGGTGTGGAAGGCTATGGGTTAGAGCAGGCTTCTATGAACAATAAGTTGGTGAAGGGCGAAATCAATTCCATTTTTATTTCTATTGGGGTTATTGCTGCACTTTTGATTCTTGCGTTTATGAGTGTTCGCACGGGGCTGATAGGGCTTTTACCTAATGTGGCTACCATTGGAGTTATTGGCGGTGTTATGGGATTTATGGGCTACAGTATGGACATGATGACCATGATGGTAATGCCCATGGCTTTGGGTATTGCCGTAGATGATACCATTCATTTTGTGAATCATGCCAAGCTTCATTTTGAGCGTACCGGCAGTTACCGCCTTGCGGTGCAAGGTTCTTTTAGAGATGTGGGCAAGAGTATGTTTTCTACCACGGCAATTCTATGTATGATGTTTGTAGCCTACATGGTAAGCCCGGTAACTATTTTTTTCAGAGTGGGCTTTATGGCAAGTGTTGGCCTTGCCACAGCTTTGGTTGCCGATTGCACCATAACGCCGGTGCTCATTGTTTTGGCAAAACCTTTTGGCAAAAATTTGTGCTTAAAAAAGAATTTTTAGAAATGCCCATTAGCGAATAGCTTCTCTAAAATGTATATTGCAGAATATGGATATGTACATTCAAATAATCATGTTGGCCACGTTGGTCTTGGTTTCTTACGTTGTTTCTTTTTTTCTTATTTTACCGATTGTCCGAAAATTTATAGAGGCTACGCCCACCAAGACCGACGATCTTTTTTTAAAAAGACCGGTGGTTACAAGAACTCTGCATCTTTTGCCTTGCTTGGCTCTGTTTAGTGCTTTGCCTTATGTAGACAAAATTGATTCTTTTTATTTAGACCTTCTTTCTCGTGGTGTAAGCATTCTAATTATTTTAAATGTTTATGCCATTGTGTGCGCCTTGCTGGATGTTTTTGAAGATTTAAGTTCTTTAAATGAAAAAATGCAGAACCGGCCTTTGCATGGAGTGTTTCAGGCTGTAAAGCTCTCGCTGTTCTGCGTGTCTCTCATTTTGGTTGTTTCTCTGGTAACTGGAAAAAGCGCCGTGCTTATTTTGTCGGCCTTAGGAGCGGCGGCTACGGTTCTCATGTTGATTTTTAGGGATTCTATTTTAGGGGTGGTTTCGGGCTTGCAGATTAATTTGTCTGATCTTCTTCGCAAGGGAGATTGGATTGAAATAGAAAGGCACCAAACCGACGGAACTGTTTTAGATATTACCCTCACTTCCATTAAGGTAAAAAACTGGGACAATACCATTTCTGTAATTCCTGCGTACGACCTGATTACCAATTCCTTTAAGAATTGGCGAGGAATGCTCGATTCCAAGGGACGTCGCATCAAACGTTCTCTGCTCATTGATTTAAAGTCTGTTCACTTTCTTTCAAGTGAAGAAATGGAACACCTTTCCCATATAAAAATTATTGAACCCTATTTAAAACAAAATAATAATGTGGGTGAAGAGGGCAAAGTGGTTCAGCTTACCAACATTGGTGCATTTAGGGCGTATTGTAATGCTTACCTCAAGAGTAATTCAAAATTGCGCTCCGACATGACCATGATGACAAGGCAACGGCAGCCCACCCCCCAGGGGCTTCCCTTGGAAATATACGCCTTTACGAGAACCACGGATTGGGTTCCCTACGAAAATATCCAGTCTGACATTTTTGACCACTTAATAGCGTTTATCCCTGAATTTGGGTTGAAACTGTACCAATACCCCAGCTATGGTGAACGAGTGTCGTCGGCAGATTATTGATTTATTCCTATATTTTTTTCTATGGAAATTGAAGACTGGCGAAAAAAAATTGACGAAATCGAAGATACGTTGATCTTGATTCTTAACCAACGGGCAACGAGCGCAACGGAAATTGGCAAAATCAAGAAGGCCAAGGGGCTCCCTGTTTTTGACGGGTCTCGAGAGCAGAGCATTTTAAATAGGGTTGAGCAAAAGGCTGTTGCTGCTGGCGGCCCCCTTAGTGCAGAATCTTTCAAGCGCATTTTTCAGGTGATAATGGAAGAAACTCGCAAGGTTGAAAAATAAAAGCAGAAGGGTTTTTATGTTTAGTCGCATTACTTTGGTTGGTTTTGGTCTTTTGGCTAGCTCCATGGCCGCGGCCCTGAAACAGTCAAAACTGCAGGTGGCTATTCGGGCGGTAAGCAGCCCCGCTACATTAAAGCGTGCTCAGGAACTGGGCCTGGCCGACGAATTTTTTGGCTACGACGAAACAGAAAAGTGGGTGGACGATAGCGACTTGATTTTGCTGTGCGCTCCCATTCTTCATATTCTTAAATCCATAGAAGCTATGGCTGGGGTTGTTGTAAAAGGAAGGGGGGATGGTGCTGCCCGTAAAATTCTGGTTAGCGATATCGGCAGCACCAAAGTGGAAATTTGCAAAGCCGGTGCTAAACTTCCAGAGCCTTTTGTTTTTGTGGGGAGCCACCCTATGGCGGGATCTGAAAAACGCACTTTGGAATACAATGACCCTTCTATTTTTGAAAATGCCTATTGGTTTGTTTGCCCTCCAGATGGTGTTGAAGAATTGGACTATGCCCCTCTTTTAGAATTGGTCCATTTTTTGGGGGCCAGCCCTGTGGTGTTTCCGCCAGAACATCACGACCGAACCATGGCTTGGGTGAGCCATATGCCCCAACTTTTAAGTTCCACCTTGGCTGCTAATTTGCCAGAACGGCTTTTGAAGTACAATTATCAGCATTATGCGGGTCGCGCTTTTAGAGATATGACCCGGATTGCAGCAAGTGGCTGGAACATGTGGCATGACATTTACGCCACTAACCGCACCGAGACTACCAAGGCTCTTACAGAGGTGCGGGATGGTTTGAACCAAACCATCGCTGCAATCCAGGAACTTGAGCCTGTGTCCAATGGAAAACCTGCACCCCAAGACAACTGCGAAAAACTGGAAAACATCTTTAGGGCCGGAAACGACGGCAGGGCCTCTCTCTTTGCGCCGGGCAGGAATGCTGCCAGCGAGTTCCACGAAATCACAGTCCCCCTAAAGGATGTGCCCGGCGCCCTTCTCAGCGTTATGGAGCCTTTAGCAAATGAAGGCGTGAACATTCGGGATATTGAGCTTATGAAAGTTCGTGAAAATATCGCTGGAACATTGCTGCTGGCTTTTAAAAAAGAAGAAGAAGCCGCCAAGGCGGTGGCTATACTGAAAAAATTAGATTACGATGTGGTTGTTCGCAAGTAGCGGTGTCTTTTGGACCTCCTGCAAAATCATGTGTCACTTAAATGGCTTTCAGTAGTCGGTTATCAGTTATCAGTGGTCAGCGGAGAGGTCGCGACTTCGTCGCTTTGTGGAATGAGGCCGTTCGCTACGCTCACTTTGAGCCCATAGCTCATACCTCTAGGCGTTTACGCCGAACCTGATTGGTTGTCAGTTATCAGTTTTCAGTAGTCAGTAGTCGGTTATCAGTTTTCAGTGGTTGGGATTTGCATGGACATTCTCTGGATCCTTCAGGGCTAC
>JABUUT010000049.1:18884-29594 GCA_021443045.1 Fibrobacteraceae bacterium | reverse complement strand
ACTTCCAAGTCGCAAGAGTTGGCAGCTCCGCTGCAACCACCAGCCACCATTTACTAACTGCTACCAACTGTCTACTAACCACTTCTTTGGGCTCATGCCTCTAGGCGCTTGTGCCGACATCATCGCTGACCACTGACAACTATTTTTTCTATTTTTAAAATGATGGATATATTGCTAAACCCCGATCGGGAAATGTTGAGTCAGGCTTTGGTGCTAGCCCTTCTTGTGAATGGGCGCACTGTTTTTGAAGATTTTTCTTGGACCGACAAGTCTAAGGATTTTGCTTTGGCGTTGGAAGAATTTGGCCTTAAGTATGAACAACAGGGGCACCAGCTTGCGTTGGAAGGTGTTGGTTTTCAGTTTACTCCTCCCACACTTTTACCCATCCGCTTCACCGATTATGAAAACGTGATGTTGTGGACGTTAGCGTCTAAGGATACGGAAACGCTTTTTACCATAGCCGGCAACAACGACGAAGATGGCTCTGCTCTGGTGCAAAGGGCCAAGTCTCTTTTGCTGCAGTACTTTGTTGTAAAGCCCTGTGTTGACGAACCCAGCAAATTTGCGTTTACTTTTGCGGCTGAAGATCCCAAATTCAAGAAAGATTCTCTTGGCAATGTTTTCCCTATTTACAGAGATCGTTTGCTTTTGCGTACCCTGCTCAAGGGAGGCTCCCTTGTGTTGGACGAACGGTCCAGCGTCAAGGATTCCTGGCCAAAAATGCTGGCCTATTTTGGGGTGTCTTTGCAAACCGAAATTCGAGGCATGGAGCAGCTTAGCGAGTTTGAACGCCGCATGATGATGGCTCGTGGTCAAAAACTGGAGCGGTCTTACCATACAGAAATGGAAGAAACCAAGGTGCTTACCAGTCGCGACTACTACATTCCTGGGGACGCCACAGAAGCCACTGCCTTTGCCCTTTGGGCCACTTTAGGTAAACACCCAAAAGACTTTGAGCTTCGCATAAAAAATGCCAATGTCAATAGCACCCGCACCGGCGCCATTACAGCCTTAAAGCGCATGGGTGCCGACATAGATGTGGCCAGCCGCCGGGAAAAGTTTGGCGATGCCTTTGGTGATTTGGTGGTGGTTCCTTTAGAAACGGGGCGCCGGTTGCAGGGCAGACGCTTTTCGGAAGATGTAATAGCCACCTGCTTGGAAGAGTATCCGTTTTTGGCTGTTGCCGCTTGCTTTGCCGAAGGAGAAACCATTCTTCGTTTGCCTAGGGAGTTTCGGGAAATCATGCGCCCCAAGAATGAGCTTTTGGCCGAGAACCTGCGCAAGACAGGTGCCGAAGTGGGGGTGTATGAAGATGGTCTTGTAATTCGGGGCTTGGAAGTTATGCTGGATGGTTCCGACTTTGACGGCGGTGAAAACCCAAACATGGGCATTGCCCTGCGTATTTTGGCCATGATTCTGGAAGACGATTCTGCAGCCAATCATCAGGAAGTGATGGATAGGGAATATCCGTTACTTTGTTCAAAATTACAGCAGGTGGCGGAACAGAGTATTGCAGAAGCTCAGGCTGCTGTGGAGGCTTTAAAGAAAGCTGGAGGCTAACATGGAGTTCCGAAAAATTGGCATAGTAGGTTTTAAAGACAAGAGTACTGAACTTTCTCGGGCTTTAAGGACAATTGAAATTTGGGGCAATGTCCATAAAAATGTGAGCTTTTTTGCCTTGGAAGCCTTAAAGGGATTGGTTAAGGCTCCCATAAAAGTGGTTAAGGAATCTGGGTTGCACAAGTGTGACCTTTTGTTGGCCATTGGTGGCGATGGTACCGTGCTTTCGGCGGCCCACATTGCTTTGGGGCATGATATTCCTGTGTTGGGCGTTAATGCGGGGCGTGTTGGTTTTTTGGCTGAAACCCGCGTTGAAGATTTGGCCAATACCCTAGACGATCTTTTAAATGGAAACTTTTCTACCCGGGAACGCATGATGATAGATGCGGTGGTGATGAAGGGTAAAAGAAAAATTTTGGAACAGACTGTGCTCAACGAAATTCACATTCGGGCTCACGCTCCAGAGCGAATGGTGAGTGTGGGGGTAGAATACAACGGAACGGCTCTTACCGAATACTGGGCCGATTCCCTTTTAGTCTCTACACCAACGGGCTCTACGGCTTACAATCTTGCTGCCGGTGGCCCCATCATTCACCCAGCAACATCTGCAGTGGTGCTTACTCCAGTAGCTCCAAGCAGCCTCTCTATGCGCCCTCTTGTACTTTCGCTGTCTCCAAAGACCCTGAAAATTTCTTCATCCGCAGAGCATGCCGTTGACCTGGTTTTTGATGGCCGGATTTCTACAGTCATGAAGCCTGGGCAGTGTGTGGTTCTTACGGAAAGTGCTTCGGTAACTACTTTTATCCGTATGCGACATACTGGTTTTGTGGGGGCATTAAAAGAAAAGTTGGGCTGGACCGGAAAGCCCAGGCAGGCGTAAGTGCTCCCTCATAAGGATATCCACAAAAAAAATCCGCTGGTTGAAGCGGATTTTTTTGTGGGCGAAAAAGCTTATTTATTTGAATAGTTCGGGCTCGTCGTCGGTTGCGCCCCCGCCCACATTATCGCAGAATTTTTCTGCTGGCGAAATTCGGCTGGTGCGCTTGACTTTTTTTGCGGTGAACTTGCTACCTAGAGCCTTGTAACTCTTGATGTCGGCCACTTCCGTAAGGTCCAGTTCTTCTTTTTGCACCTCGCGGCCCACCTGGTATTCCATAAGTTCCTTGGCATCTTCGGTGGCAAAGAAGTCTACCATGCGGGTATCCTTGTGGTCGCTGAGAAGGGCGAATTCCGTAGTCATGGGGCAGCCTTCCAAGTTGAAACGCTTTACCATGTAGTTGAAATTGGAACCTTCGAAGTACAGAATGGAGAACACTTGGGAAGGGTCAAACTTGTGTATGTACAAAATGTTGGAACCCACCAGAATGGGGTCGGCCATGTCGTGTACACGAGCCATACCATTTTCTTTTACTATGAGGATTTTGTCTTTTTCGCTAAATTCACCTAGGCAGTCTCCCTTCTTTTGGGTGGAGATAACTCCGCTGGGGCCGTCAAAGTATAGAACTCTTGCCCCAAGGGTGCTTACGCCCTTGCGCACTCGTTTTACACTCTTAACAGGGTACTTGGTAACGATGTTGCCAATGGCACCTCTGCCTTTTACCTCCACTTCACTAAAATCTACTTCAAAGTTTAGCTTGATGCGTGGGCGAGGCTTTAATGTGACTTCCACAATTTCCGCTTCTCCGTTTAGGTTACTGGAAAGGTACAGAATTTTGGAGCCAGGATTGTTCTTGCCCATGTAATAGTCTTTGTCGCGGGTAACGCCACCCACGTTAAAGCGCTTGATGTAGGCGGTACCTTCTTTGCCGTCTTGGTGGATAACGTTGTAAATGTGGCGGTCGTCGTCTTTCTTGAACTTTTCCACCAAAATAATGTCTTTACCCACAAAGTCCTTGTCGCTGACTTTTACCACCTTAAAGCTACCGTCTGCTTTGAATACAATCAGGTCGTCGTAGTTGCTAACATCAAAGAGGTATTCTTCCTTTTTCATGCTGGTGCCAAGGAATCCTTCCTTGCGGTTTACATACAACTTTTGGTTGGCCAAGGCCACATGAACGGCGTTCACCTTGCCAAATTCTGCAATTTCTGTTTTTCTTTCTTTGTCTTCGCCGTATTTTTTGATTAAATCCTTAAAATGCTGCACGGCGTAGTCGGTCAGGTGGTCCAAATCGTACTGGGTCTGGGCAATTTTTTCATCCAGTTCCACCAGCAATTCATCGGCTTTTTTCCGGTCGAAACGGCTAATGCGGCGCACTGGAATTTCGGCCAGTTTTAAAATTTCTTCTCGGGTTACATCACGGCGCAGGCGTTTTTTTACGTAGGGTTTAAGGCCTTCGTCAATAAGGGTAACCATCTGCTCGTGGTCTTTGGCCTGCTTAATAACCTCATAGACTTCCTTTTCAATGAAAATCTTTTCCAGGCTGGTCATGTGCCACTTGTCTTGCAGGTGGTTCATCTGGTTTTTCAGTTCCCATTCTAACAAACTAACGGTGTGTTCCGTACTCTTTTGCAGAATTTCGGAAACGCCCATAAAGCAGGGGTGTTTGTCTACAATAACGCAGGCGTTGGGGCTCAGGGATTTTTCGCAGTCGGTAAAGGCGTACAAGGCATCAATGGCCACCTGAGGATCGGTACCTGGCAGCAGGTGGATCAAGATTTCTACCGTTTTGCTGGTGTTGTCGTCAACATGCTTAATCTTGATTTTGCCCTTGTCGTTGGCCTTGATTATGCTTTCGATAAGGCTTACCGTGGTTGTGCCAAAGGGAATTTCGCGAATGGCCAGGGTGCGGTTGTCTACCTTTTCTATTTTGGCGCGAATGCGAACTTTGCCACCTCGAAGGCCGTCGTTGTATTCGCTGAAGTCGGCAATGCCGCCGGTGTAAAAGTCGGGGTAGAGGGTGAACTTTTTTCCACGGAGGCAGGCAATGCTGGCTTCGCAAAGTTCCTTAAAGTTGTGGGGCAGAATGTAGGTGGAAAGGCCCACGGCGATGCCTTCTACGCCCTGAGCTAAAAGCAGGGGGAACTTTACTGGCAAGGATACCGGTTCCTGGCTGCGGCCATCGTAGCTGGGAATCCATTCCGTGGTTTCGGGGTTAAAGAGAACATCCACAGCGAAGGGCGTGAGACGGCCCTCGATGTAACGAGGGGCGGCAGCGGAGTCGCCGGTGTAGGGGTTGCCCCAGTTACCCTGGGTGTCGATTAAAAGACCTTTTTGGCCCAGGCCCACCAAGGCATCTCCGATGGAGGCATCGCCGTGAGGGTGGTAGGCCATGGTTCTACCGACGATGGTGGCTACCTTCTGGTAGCGTCCATCGTGGTTTTCAAAAAGGGAGTGCAAAATGCGGCGCTGCACAGGCTTGAGGCCGTCTTCGTAGTAAGGAACGGCGCGGTCTAAAATAACATAACTGGCGTAATCTAGGAACCAGCCGTCGTAGAGCCGTTCCAAATGTTGAACGTTTGAAAGTCCGAGTGTGGTATCTGGTGTATCTTGATTCATATAGTTCCAAAGATAAAAAAATGAAATGTCAGTAATTGCACCTTAGCGGCCAGAATACAAAAAATACTGCACAAATGGGTAAGAAAAACTAAATTTTCTCTGGCCAGGGGTGCTTGGGGTAGCGCCCGCGGAGCTCCTTTCGCACTTCGGGGTAGGTGTTCTGCCAAAAGCTGGTTAAATCCCAAGTTTTTTGCATAGAACGGAAGTTGGGAGCCAAAATGTCGTAGCGCACCTTTTGCTTGCCGTCTGCTATAAAATGTTCCCCTTGCAGGGGCGTTATTTTACCTGTTGTTCTGTCGAACTGCATAAAGTCTTCTATGCGTGCCGAAATTTCTACCACAATTTCTCCCATTCCATCTTCACAAGCCACTTCCTGATAAATGTACCTGGCTTTCTTTTTGTTGGGAAACTCGAAGTGGTCTGGAAAAGTCTTGTGTAGCCAGTTCAGCATAGACTTGCCAAAGTAGTCTTCAATGGATTTCATGTACCTTTCTTCGGTCATGTCTTTTAATAAAAAATACCCGCTGGCAAAATCGTCAAAAATAAGTTCCAAATCTTCTTGATTAAATTCGGGAAGCCTAAATTCTGGATACAGCTTAGAAGCCAGCCGCATTTTACAAAGGGCTTCTTTTACTTTATCTGTAATAAATGGGGTGCCGCTGTTGTCTTTATCAAATTTTTCTTGCCAGGCGGCTACGGTAAGCTCTTTTAGTTGAGAAAGAGCTTTGGGGGAGGCTTCTTGTGTTGGCACCTCTTTTCGAGAAATTTCCCTGTCATTTTCTTCACAGATTTCTAGACCTACAAAACGCTCCCCCTTATTTTTCCAACACAGCTCGTACCTTACAGAAGTGTTGTTTCCCTGTAGCATTTCTTTTTCTACAGGTAGGTACATGCTTACCTTAAGTTCGTTTCCGTTGGTGCGAAGGGTGTTTAAAGCTAACAGGGCGTAGGGAGGTTCCGCATTTTGCAATCGGAGAATGTTGCTGTTTTCTAATTTGTATGAAACGGTGTTGTCGCCTCCTTTGCCATAGGGGGTGGCTAGCCGATGGGGGTAAGCCTGCAGTAGAATTTGGATGGTGCTGGAATTGTTGTTTTCTGCAGGGGCTATGTTCTTTTTTTTGCAGTAATCTTTGAGTTGGTTGTAGGTAAAAAGAACTTCCTTGGGTTTTTCCTGACCCATTAGAATCAAGTTTAGAGGCATTTTGGATTTTTGGGCATACTCTGTTCCTGCATGAATCCAAGACATAACCATCAGGGTGGTTTCTGAAATTTGACTTTGGGTTGCCAAAATGAGAGATAGGGAAATATCGCTGAGGGGGGTGAGAGCAATTTGCTTTCCCAATTCGGTAATGGCCCCGTTGTTCCACATTTTAAGCTGATTTAATAATTTATTCGAAACCTTTTCCCGTTCCGGTGGAATAGGGGTGGGTAAAAGTAGGGATGGGTGAACTTCCGAGGAATTTCCAAAACATTCTCTTCCAAAACTCTCCAGCAACGATTTTTGCAACAAAAAGAGGGAGGGCTCAATTTGAGTTACCTGGGGAACAATGCCTTGGGGCATATGTTGTTCCTCTTCTTTGCTCCACAGCCGAATGCAGGCTCCCTGTTGGGTGCGTCCGGCACGACCAGACCGCTGAATGGCATTTTGCTGCGAAATTTTTACGGTGCGCAATACCTGTGTTCTTTCGCTGTCATCGTATTCTGCAATGCGTTCTATGCCGCTGTCGATGACTCCGGTAACGTTAGGAACGGTAATGGAAGTTTCGGCAATGTTGGTGGTAAAAATAATGCGGGGCTTTGAAGACTCTTCAAAAATTTGTTTCTGTATTTCCCGTTCCTGGCCGCCGTAGATGTCTAAATAGGTTGGGGTATCTTCTTTTTGGTAATTTGTACCAAAGGCCTCTTCGGCGGCGTTCCGACAGCGGCTAATTTCATATTTTCCTGGAAGAAACACCAAGGTTGTACCCCAAATATTGTTGCGGTATAAATTCCGCAGGGCTTTTACCACCTCCTGCTCCAAAGAAAATCCTGCCGTTTTGTCTTGATTCAAAATTTGTACGGGGTAAAGGGGAGTGCCCAGCTCCAAGCACTTTACGTTCAAGGCTTTTTCCATTTCGGCTCGGTTTAGTTTTGCCGACATGATGATAAGTCTGGGTATTTTCTGCTGGAATCCGCTTTGGAAATTTTCTTTTTTTAATGCTGCAAAGTAGGCGAACAGCAAATCCATGTCGGCACTGCGTTCGTGAAATTCGTCAAACACAATCCACTGGGCGTCCATTTTCCCATGGAGCAGCTCCTGCAAAAAATTGCCGTAGGTTTGAAATAAAATTTGTGTTTTCTCGCTTTTGCAACTTTCTTGGCGAAACTGGTAGCCAATGGTTTGGCCACATTTTTCGCTTGGGTCTTCTTTGGTCAATAATTTGGATGCAAATTGGGCAAGGCCCAAGGCAGCCAGCCGTCGTGGCTGAAGAACCACAATTTTTTCTTTTTTCTGCTGGTGGACAAGCCAGGGAATGTACAGTGATTTACCGCTGCCAGTAGGGGCTTCTACAAGAATGTTTCCGCCACCCTCTATAGCGCACAAAAGCCGCTCTTTGTCGGCGGCTAACGCAAGGTCGTTAAAATGTTGAACCATTGTTGCAAAAACAAAGGTGTAAAATTAAGCCACGGGGTACTTTAATTTGTCACCGGTGGCCACATCCATGTAGGGCTTCTTGCCTTCGCGGAACTTTTGGTTGATAACTAGATTTTCAATGCGGCGTTTTACACCCTGATCGGTTTTACAGAAAAAGTATACCACTTTGTTGGTGCCAGGAACCAGGAACATGGCCACTTTGTATTTTTGAGAAACGGCGCGGCGGAAACGCTTTAAATCTTGCTTGTCGGGAACAACGTAGTTGCTGCCTTCCTTAACTGTGCAGATAATGTCGGCATCGGCCAAGAGGGCCTTGGATTTTTGTTGCAATGCGGCAAAGTTGGGCTGGGTATTTTTTTTGATGGTTTCCAGGCTAAAGGCTCCGCCCCCTTCTTTAAGGAACTTGCGAATGCCACGAATGGCAAAAATCAGAAGAACCACTACAATAAGAAGAATGAGATAAGGCCAATAGTTGGCGAGAAAATCAAGCATAAAATCCTCAGGATTAAATTTTCCAATACGGGGAAAAATTTAGAAAAAAGTGGTGTAACTAAAAAAGGGGAGAATGGTTATTTAGTAAATTTTAACCATATTCTTATATGAACATCCAAAATTTTAAAAGTCCGTTCTCCTTTTTGCTGTGGATTTCCGCCCCTCTTTTTTTGGTGGAGCCTTATGCTTTTTCGGCGTCTTGCCCAGAGGGATCCGTAGTACAAAACATTCAACTTCAGGGCCTTTTAAACACCCAGCCCCATGTGGTGGAACGGGAGCTGGTCAACAAGGTGGGGGAGCCTTTTTCTACGGAAAAGTTCAATTCCGAAAAATTGAAATTGCAGGATTTGGACTTGTTTACCGAGATTGAGGTGGATTGCGACGTTAGTGGAAAAAGCTGGACTGGCGACGATGATGAAAATCGCGAAGGTGGTAATGGTGGTGGAATCCGCAGTGGTAATGGGTCCAGAGCCGTCACGGTGACTTACAAGTTCAAGGAAATTTTCCGCTACATTCCGGCCCCTGCAGGGAAAACTTCGGACCGGGACGGTTTGATGGTGGGGCTTGCCTTGGCCAACTTGAATGTATTTGGCGAAGACATTAGGGCGGAGGTGCAGTACCGCACTGCGGTGGATCCGATTTTTGACAACAACGAGTATGCTTTTTACAGCAGTTCACCATATTTGTTTGGACTTCCCTTAGGCTGGAACTTTGAATTTTTACGCACCAACAGCTACGATGACCTGCGGCAGTTCCAAGATGCCAGCTGGCTTTTAGACCTGGACATGGAGTGGAATATGAATTCCCATTTTGCTGTGCTTGGAACAGGAGCTTACCGCTATTTGGAAGGTGGCGCGGGGCATTTGCCAGAATTTGGGGCGGGATTTGCCGTGGATTACCGTGATGCGGCTCTGGATGCCCGTAGGGGAATTTACCAAGAGTATATGCTGACCCATGTGGGGAGCGGGGTGCAAGAAAATCACAAAGGTGAAAATTATTGGGAAATTTTAAGCGACAGCAGGGCTTATTGGATGTTTGGCCGCTTTGTAACTGGGGCTATGGCGTTCATTCGATATCGCCCCGGTGTTGTGCAGCAATACGATTATTACTACCACGGGGGTGAAAATACTTTTCGTGGTCACGGGGCCGATTCTTTAAGCCTTGGGGTGCATGAGGCTTTGCTCACTTTGGAGGAGCGTTTTGTGCTAATGGAACGCCATGCCGCAAGCCTGTGGGGAGTGAACTTTTTCTATGGGGTTCAGCTGGTGTGGGGGCTGGAAGGTTCCCTGCTCTGGGACGAGAAAAAGCCTGGTTGGGAAGATTACGAAGGTGCCGTGTATGGCGGCCTCCATCTAGTGATTCCTGCTTTGGAGCGGATTCGTATTGAAGTGGGTTATAGCCCCGATCGTGGTGAGCCCAAGTTGTTCTTTGGCCTTTGTGAAAAGACCACCTCGGTTCGCTGGCGTGCCCGTTAATGAAAATGGCTTTTACATTTTTTTTTGTTGAAATTTTTATTTACATTTTCTAGATTTGGTGACAAGTTAAACGAAAAAGAGAATTCGGGAAAAGCTCGAGAAACATTCCTGAGAGAATGTATCAATACGGAGAGAAAATGGCTATTAACTATTTGGATTTGCCCATTGGAAAAAAGTATCCCTACGAAGTGGATTGCGTTGTTGAAATTGGTAAAGACACCAACTTAAAGTATGAATATGATGAACGCCTCCATGTGTTTCGCTTGGACCGCTGCTTGCTCAGCTCCATGAGCTACCCCTGCACCTACGGTTTTATTCCCAGCACCAAGGCCGACGATGGTGATGCTCTGGATATGCTTATTTACAGCCCCGCCTCCATGATGACAGGTACCGTTTGCACCTGCCGCGTGATTGGCGCTTTAGACATGACCGATGGTGGCAAAAAGGACTACAAGGTTCTTGGAGTTCCTGTTTTTAACCCTCGCCCTATTCGAGACATTGCCGATGTGGACCAGATGTTCCTCCGCATTACCAAGAACTTTTTCCAGAACTACAAGGAACTGGAAGGCAAGGATGTGCAGATTGGCAATTGGATGAACGCCGACTTTGCCCGTGAGCGTGTCATTGCAGCCCACAAAGCCTATTTCCAGAATCAGGTGCAGGTTCCAGAAAGTTTCTATCAGGAACCTGAATCCGACTGCAATCTTCCTCCAGAACAGTTGATATAGGAGTATAGGATTAAAAGGTTGGCAAAATAAGGGAATCACCTGTAAAACTACGAGTAAGTTAGCTATCAGGTATCAGCGGTTAGTGGTCAGCCATCAGCAGGTCATCCTGGACCCTGATGCCGTCTTTAGCCCTGGAGCTTGCGATAGGGGATAGGGGATAGGGGATAGAATTCAGCTGGTGGTTGGGTCATCCTGAAGGGCATAGCCCTGAAGGATCCACAGAAAGTCCATATAAATACCAATCACTGATAACTGATCACCATAAAGGTTCGGAGGCTTTGCCTCCTAGAGGTATGAGGCTTGAGCTCAAAGTGAGCGTAGCGA
>JABUUT010000049.1:0-11188 GCA_021443045.1 Fibrobacteraceae bacterium | reverse complement strand
CTGATAACCATTTACTCTCGCCTTGGGGCGTAATCGGCACGAAGTGCCTCCAGAATGACTCGCAGGCCCACTTCCAAGTCGCAAGAGTTGGCAGCTCCGCTGCAACCACCAGTCTCCGAAATCCAAGTTCTACCATACCCACAGTTATGCAAAAAACAAAAAGACCCGCCCAATGGGCGGGTCTTTTTGAAACTTGATAGAAACTATCTGGAGTAGTATTCCACAACCAGCTGTTCTTCCAGTTTTACTGGGATTTGGTCGCGGAGAGGGAGCTTCACCAGGGAACCTTCCATCTTGGACTTGTCCACAGTTACATATTCTGGAGCTTCAGGAGCATTTTCGAAAGCTTCCTTAATCTGCACATGGTTCTTGGAACGTTCGCAAAGAGCGATAACGTCACCAGCCTTGATCTGGCGAGAAGGAGAGAAGCTGCGAACACCGTTCACTTGGAAGTGACCGTGTGCAACGTACTGACGGGCTGCGAAAATGGTACGGGCAAAACCCATACGATATACGAGAGCGTCAAGACGTGTTTCGAGAATAATCATCAGGTTGTCACCTGCAGAACCTTCACGACGGTTTGCTTCGGCATAAGCCTTGGCAAGCTGGGCTTCGGAAATGTTGTAGGTGAAACGAAGACGCTGCTTTTCCACAAGCTGCTGCTTGTAAACGGAAGAAGACTTCTTACGGTTTTGGCCGTGTTGACCTGGAGCAAAATTGCGACGGTCGAGAGCCTTTTGAGTTTTTTGAGAGACTGCAAGTCCGAGAGAACGTGCAACCTTACCTTTTGGTCCGCGGAAAGAGGACATTTTTAACCTCGTTAAAGGAAGCTCTTTGGTTTTGCCTACCTATTGGCAGAGCTTGGCGCAACAGGCAGGAGTTTCAGTTTTCCTGAAAAAGCACGATAAAGGTAGTAAAATTCGCCTTTCTTTTCAAGGCTTGGCGAATTTACATGGCTTTTAACCCCTTTTTAGGGCACCAAAATAGTCAATGTGTCCCTCATGAGGGGGTCGGCCTTGCTTTCGGCAATCAAGTGGGCGGTTTCGCCAGAAGCCTCTTTTTGCACAATCAAGAAGTCATCGGAAATTTCTTGTTCCCCATTGCAGTTGCCGCTTTCATATTTGGTAATGTACGAAGCGTTGCCCAGTACAGGCAAATCTTCGCAGGGAACAAACCACTTCATGCTAACGCTGGTGGCCGCCGGTTCAATCATAAAGGAGAAGGAACTAAAGAAAACGGAGTCTCCAACGGCGTACTTGCGGGTGTCGCTGTAGGTTTTGCTTGTACTTTCGTCGTAGAATTCCATGCTCTTGAACATGCCTGGACGCTGCACCAAGGTGTACAGAGACAAAATTCGGCTTTCTGTAATGGGGTTCGAATTAAAACGCAGGTACCGCAGGTAGTAGGCTCCATCTTTAGGTGCCTTGAAAACATAGTCGTAGGTGCCTATGGTTCCCACAGAATCGCCCTTGGAGTTTAGAATAGCATAAATGGCAGGCTTGGAGGCGTCGGTCTCGTAACCATAAATATGGTGGAATACATAGATGGAATCACCCTTCTTTAAGTCGGCAAGCCATACATACTGTTCTTGCCTCAGGTAATACTTGGCCTGGTCGTTGCGGGCACGGTTTATTTCCAGGGTGTCGCCTGGGAAAACAATGGAATCAGGGAATGCAAAGTATTCTCCTTGCCCCAGTTCTCGGGTGGTGGTAATGGCTTCAAAGGTGGCGTAAGGGCCCGACAGATAGTTGTCTACGCTTAGAGGATAAACCTGGAGGGTCCACTTGGTGGAGTCTTCGGGAAGTAAAAGCTGGTCTAATCCGCTTGTATCCGCAGCAATTTCATTGGAATCATTTTCGAACAACTTGTACTTGTTAATCCATTTTCCACTTACATTGAGGGTTACGCTGTAGCCCACTTCGGCTTCAAAGTTCACCTTTACCTTGCTTGGGGATTTTCCAATGCGAGACACTCCGCGCAGTGTGTCGTTGAGAGACATGGTAATCTGGGAATCGTCGCCAACATAGCGGTAGTAGGCCGTGTCTACAGAGGCGAACACGCGAATGTGGGATGTGGAATCGAACTTGGCCTTAAGCACCAGGTAGTAGTCGCCATTTTTAAAGTTGATAAAAGTATTTGAAGTCATGTCTGCGCCAGAGCCCGGAATCATGTATTTTTCAAAAATGGAGTCTTTCTTGGTTTGGTTGTAAATGGGGTAGACTGTAGCTAACGGTTCGCCAAAGGTACTGGTAATAAGGGTGTCGCCCTCTTTTGTAACAGTGGTGTCTTTTAAAAGGTCGCTGAGAATACGCAGGGTGTCATTTTCCATATCGGAGGTAGACATGGAAACTTGAATGCGGCTTCCGGCCTTAAAGTTGCCTAGGTACAAGGATATGGAAGAATCTTTTCTATCGATGCAGAGGCTTTCGTCGGTGCAAGATGCGTTTACCTCAAACTTGTTGGAATCGATGATGATGTTGGAATCGCTGTCGACTATCTCTTTGTACACGGTATCATAGACAAAGTAATCCAGGTAGATGTTTACCGTATCCTTTAACTTTAGAGTGTCGTTAAAAGCCACATCCAAAGTGTTCACAATAGATGTGCTGGAGTTAAAGGAGGGCACAGACGAAGAGCTTGTGGCATCGTCTGGAGAAGAAGAAGAGCCACTGTCGCAACCCATTATGAAGAGGGAAGCAACGGTGGAGACCAGTAAGGAATATTTAAAGTTCATAAAATCCTCTCTAGTTCAAGATGTAAAACTTTTGTTCTGCGGTAAAGGCTTCGCCCACCACCTTCAAGGTGTATTTTCCCGTGGGGAATGCTTTGGCCTTAAACTTGAAGTTGGTTTTCTTTTCACCAGCCAACTCACGGGCTGCAACCACAAGCATGCGTTTTCCAAATTCATTGAGAATTTCAATTTGCACAAACTGAGGGTAACCTACGGTCAAGTCAAAATTGCAATCCAAGGAGTAAATATCAATTTGTACTTTAGACAGGGTGTAGCCCCCATCCATGGCATCGCCACCCACCGATCTGGAATTATCAAAGTAACCTACATACAAGGCGGGTGCCTTGTTCCTGTCGGCATTTTTAGACTTGATGATGGTGGCTCCTGGTTCGACTGCGGTGAGAATTAAAGTGTATAAACCAGAGGCATGTTTGCGCTTAAAGAAATCGGTAAGGGTTGGGGTTCGTAGGAAGGCTCCCAGAGGGGCCTTGGGGTTAATGGTAACAATGCCCAGGTAGTCGGCATACTTGGTGTCTACGCCGCCACCGGAGTTTTTGCGAATGTTGAACTGGCCGCCTGCTACGCCAGGAATGTTGGCAGGAGCATTTTCCCAAGTGAGCTCATTTTCTTGCCAGTTCACGTCTAGTTTTTCTTCGCCAAAAGATTGATCCTTAGCATTTTCCTTGAGGCCGAAAATGTTTAACTGCAACGGCTTTTTAATGGAGTCGGTATCAAAGTAGAGCTGCAGTGCAGCGTCAAAGAGGGGGCCCGGCAAGGCGGACAAGTCAAATTTGAGGTAGATTTTTCCTGCTTCGCCCTTTACGTTAACAGCTTGGAGCTCCGAATCGGTATTGTGGGGGCTGTAGTTGTCAAATTCCGAAATCCAAGTGTCCATACCCCGGCCACTGGGAATGCCGTCGCCGCTGTTGTCCAGTGTGGTATACTTTTTGTCGAACACATAAATTTTACCGGTGTCGGCCCCCACTTGGTAGCCGTCGTTACCGGAGAAGATAATGTTGTAGCGGCCACTGGCCGTAAAGGAAATGTCGGTTTCGTAGTCGGCACTGTCGGAGAACATCACTTTACCAGGGCCTGTGGCCTTTTTCCAAAGAACAGGAACTCTGCAAAGACCGTCTCCGCGTCCGTCATCTTCAATGGAGCCCTGAATGCGCAGCTTGTTTGGCTGAACCAGAATGAGCTCATTGGCCATAAAAGCCTTGGGTGCTTCGTTGGCCCCGGACTTGGGGGCGTAGCCTGTGTACAGCGGCAGCATGGCACCACCGGTACTATTGTGGGGCAGTTCAGTACCCAAAAGGGAATAAATTTTTGAACCTGCTCTGGATTCCTCTACAATTTTAAGGTAGGGGTTTCCGCGAACCAGGGTTTCTTTAAGACCTTCAATAGATAAACTGGAGTTGTCATTAATGAACATGGGACGGGTTTTAGCTTTGTCGCTGGCAATAACATGCACGCCAATCAACTCCGCCGAAGCCTTGTTAAAATTGTGGAGAATGGTGTTTCCATCTTTGGCGGTTAAACCCAAAATCCAAATGGAACCTCCGTTGTTCTGGATTTTAGGGCCCTTTGTATCCGAGGACATGTGAACTTGCCTACCCCAAAGTTTTTGGTAGTTAATTTGAATGGTGTTTACAGAAACGTCTTCCATGTACACGTCGCCAGAGCCCAATTCTCCAGCTTCAAAAGACTTTAACATAATGTTCTTTAAAAGTAGGGCTCGCTTGGAACGGTGGATAATTCCGCTACCAAATTCGGAAAAGCGTTCAATAGTCACTTCGTTAAAGGCTCCGTCTTCGATAATAAACCGACCCTTGCCGTCAATTCTACCCTCGGTTCCCAAAATGCGTCGAACACGGTTTCTCACATAAATATCGCGGTTAATAGTCCAACGGCCTCCTGGTGGGAAATAGATGGTTTCGGAGCCGTCGTCAATAGCATCTTGAATCGCCTTGGAATCGTCGGAGCCGGTGTTGACCTTTCCTCCGTAGTCACCTTTGATGGTGGTCCATACGTCGGCCTTTTGTTCCGAATAGTTTGGGGTTTCTGCCACCGGGACACGCATGGATTGTTTGGGGCTATGGCAAAGTTGCCTGTTTACGTCGGTGTGGAATTCAATAATTTCGCTGTTGCTAAACTGCTCGTCGTTGGCTTTGACGGTGCTTCTAATTTTGGTGCTGAACTTGCTGCAGTTGATGGAACGGGCAAAAAGCTGGCTTTCGTTGACTATAGCCGTGGTTTTCATGGCTTTTTTGGTGGTATTGTATTCCAAGGTGCCGTCTACAATGGTCATGGAGGCATCGGGGCCATGGTTGTACACGGCAGGAACGCTACCCTTAAAACGAAGGCCTCTAGCAGAAACCACCTGGTTGTTGTTTTCTAGGCCATATTTTTTTTGCCCACCCAAGGTCACATGCTCCATGGTAATGCCGTTGGTAGAGCCAGCCACATAGACGCCAACATCAAAACCTTGCACTTCCACATTTTTTAACAGAAGGGGACCAATTTTTTCTGTGAAACTCAAGTCTATGCCATACAAACCGGAACTGTCGCCAGAGTAGACTTTTACATTGTTAATGGTGCCTTGCTGGGCGGCGTTAAACTGAATACCAATAGCGCCGGGGTTGCCTTTGCCGGTACGGATGGTAAGGTCGCGAATGGCGTTGCGAATACGAATTTCAGGGCCTTCACCTGTATAAATAACGGCTTTTGGAAAATCGGCGTTGTCAAAACCGTAGGTGCTGTCAGCCAGAGCGATTATGGTACCTCCAATGCTCTGTCCCTGGAGGATGGTGCGGCGAAAAGATTGGGGGGATTTTTCCGTAGCCGGCCAAGAGAGGCGTTCCTTAATTTTATAGATACCGTGGGGGAGGTATATAATGTAGTCTCCATCGGGGTGGTCGTTAAGGGCCTTCTGAATGGCTTCCGTATCGTCAGTTTTACCATCGCCCTTGGCATTGTAAGGGGCTTTTTTTACATTGACCACTTCGGAACCCAGGGGAAACTCCACCTGGGCAAAAACACCGCAGGCGATAAGCAGAATGGCAACAGCAAATAGTCTAAACATACTACCTCAAATACATAAATCAAGAACACTTCTAAGAAACTTAGAAGTATGGAAGGGCAAATAAAAAATAATTTTCAGTTGTCCCTGTATGTAAATAAAATTAAGTATTTATAAATTAAAGTGGTTGTGTAAAAAAATAAAAATAAGGGAATTTTAGGCTATTATTTAGATTATGGCTTAAAATTGGTGCATTTTTCAAAAACAAAGGGGTTGTGGTCGCCCTGAATTTCAAAAATGCGCTGGTCTCGCAAACATTCCTTGGGGGTAACAGGGTACATTTTGTTCCAGACCTCGAAAAGTTTGCGGTCCTGGTTAGAAAGTTTTACCCCGTATGTTTTTTCCATGTAAAAATGGGCTCTGGCCACAATGCCTCTGGCTTCTTCCCGGGGCTGCACTTTCTTTAGTTTAAAATCTACAATGGTTTTGCACTGGCCATACATGGGAACAGGGGTATTGGTCCACTGTGAAAACATAAAGTTGTTGCGGTCTCCGTTGACCTCCCCAATGGCGGGGTACAAATTGTGAAGGTCGCCCTCCATTAGTTTAAAAGTGGTGTCGTTGGCACTGCAGTTTTTGCGCCCACCCTCTTTCCAGCAGTCTAGAAAATGCCCCATGTTGTGGGCGGTTACCATGTGTTCCCACTCAATGCTCTGGGCCCTCTTGAAGCTCTTTCGATTGGGGTTTTCCCTGGGCAAAAACTGGCAAGAACTGTAATCCACCGATTTTTTATTCTTGTATTTGCAACCGCAATACAGGGTTTCCTGAAGCTCACCGTAGTAAATTTTGGGCATCTGTTTGCTGGCATCCCGGTAGTTGTAGTGGTGGGGGGCATCTTTAGCCTGTGCAATGGTGCAACAGATAATCACAGATAAAGTAATTATAGAGGTGTTTAAAGCCGTAGAGATGGTATTCATATATAAAAATAACCTTATGCTTTGGTGCGCTTAATAAAAAAACTAAAGGGTTTCCTCTAATCAAGGTAATCTTTAGAGGCTCCTCTAAAAGTATAAAATAACGCATCTATTGCAAGAAAACTGAATTTTTTTTTGAAAAATCTTTTTTTTAAGATTTTTTTTCGATTATTAGATTAAATTTACGAAAAAGTTAGGCATTTCGAAAAATTAATTTTGAGAGATGTTATGGCAAAAAATAAGGAGATAAACGTGAGAGTACCGCTATTGCTTGGCCTTATGGCTATTGGGGCTTTTGCTGAAAATGCACCTGTGCTTGAACACACACCAATTCCGTCACCCGTTGTTTCTGCCGATATTACCCCGCAGGCAGAGCCTGTAACTACAGCGGATAGTGCTTCTGAAGCTCAAATGGTTACACCGAGCACTCCGCTAGAGGCTCCTGCAACTACAGCAGATAGCGTTTCTTCGGCTCAAATGGCTACACCTGTTTCTGTAGATTCGTCTGTGGCTACACAAACATTGCCTATGGTTCCAGCCGACAGCATGCCTAAGCCTGAGCCTACTACAGCTGTGGATAGTTCCTCCGTTCAAACAGCTGCCCCCGTTACATTGCCTACAGTTTCTGCTGACAGTGCTCAACCTGTGGTTACAAACAAGCTAGTGACTCCGGTAGTGACGGATACTGCAACGAAAACGTTGGCTTCTGCAACTCAACCAGAGCCAATTTCAGAAAGTAAGGTTCAACAACCTTCGCCAGCCTCGAAGCGTTTGATTTTTGGCTTTTTCTTGGGCGCTTCCTATAATGACTACTACGGTTCCAATTATGGATTGGATAACATCAAGGGAACCGATGACTACGATATTAAATTAAACGGTCAAGATGATTTTAAGGGAAATTTTTGGGGCTACGGAGCCAATGTAGGTGTTTCCCTTTTGTTGAATTTCAGTGACTATTTGGCTTTGCATACTGAGTTAGGCTTGCTTTACCACCGTGAAAAAGGCAAGTCCAATGTTTCTGTTATTTTGGATTGGAATGATTTCTTTTATGAGGATAAACTTCCAGAACGGGCTGATTTCAGTTTAAAAATGGAAACAAGGCAGTTAAAGGTTGTGGTGCCACTGCTGTTCCGGGCTCAAAGTATGTCTAGTGTTTATGTTGAAGCGGGACCTCAGTTTGCCTTTAGTTTGTATTCTGTGAATAAGTCTAAAATAGATGATGGTTATGGGGTTTATCGCTATAGGGAATCGGATTTTGCCAATGTTTTTGAATTTGATGCCGCATTTGGTTTTGGAATTCAGAAAAAGTTGATGGGCAAAATTTTTGATTTGGGAATTCGAGCTGTAATTGGCATTACAGACATGGCTGATTCAGAAGACCCTCCAAAAACATTGGAAGGTTTGCTTAAGTTAACTTATTGGTTAATGTAGGGAGGAGTTTATGAAAAAAATGAAATCAAATTTGCTTGGCTGTGTTTTGTGCTTGCTTGTTTACCTTGTAGGAGTGCAGGGTGCCTTTGCTGCCATGAATTGCGGTGGATCCGCAAAAACCGTTTACTTTAAGCTTCCTGCAGACTGGAGGACCGCCTACGCCGTGGCTGGTGGTCTAAAGGCTGCCTTTGCAAAGAGCAGCTACAACGGCTGGTACGAAATAAGCACAGCTGACATTGGTGGAAACTATGCTGCCACGGAGTTCTTCATTGAAGAAATGGGAGCCGTAGACTGCACTAGTGGACATTGTGTTCGTCGCGATTCCATGAATGTCATGTATTTGAGGTTGACTCAAGGTAAGGGTTTTACTTGCAAAGACTTTGGTTCTGGAGATGAACTGTGGATTTCGGAATACCCAGACCAGGGCCATGATAATGTAACCTACATGGGTACCCAGGCTCCATCGGTAAAGAGCTTCTACATTCTTATTCCTAACGATACCAAGTGGAAAACAACCATTCCTTACTACACCCCCGATGGTACCTTTGCCAGTGGCAAGCCTCTGTCTGGGGCACCCAATATGTGCGGTTGGTACTACCTCCGCTGGATTGACGAACCTATTCCAGACCAAGTGATTATTTTCCAATCTGACGATACGGAACTGGAAAACGCCATAGGTTACTACGGCTTGTGGGACGAAGATTATGTTGCAGACCCCATACCCATAAGGAGTCTCTTTGATACTTTTGAAAACAACGACTTGTATTTTATTCCAGATGACAACGACTGGGAACAGACCGATGACCCTGACTTTACAACCAACCAGGGCTGGGGCTTTACAGACCCCATGATTGAAAATTCCGATTTGTGCCACTACAACTTGGCCGCCCTTATTTACGATACCGATGCTTCCCTCCACGGTGCCTTTACTTGCGATGCTTATCCTCAGGAAGGTGCCAACAAGTGTTATGAAGCTGGAGCCAAGTTCAATTTCTCTGGAAACGGGCAAGCCAACACCGTTCCCTGCATTGGTGTTACCAAGGGCATTGTGCAAAATAAGCTAGGTGAAGACAACAAGCCCGTTTACAACAAGTCCAGCGGATGTTTTGTAAGTGAAGACGCCTTTAAGGCCTTGTTCAATGAAACTCCCGGTGTAAACTACCAGCATTGCCGAAACATCCAGTTCTCCCTTACCAGCGATGGCTTGTGGGAATATGATAGTTACAACGAACCAAACGGTGCCTACACTCCTCTTAACGATGTTACCTCTGCCACTTGCGGTGGCGATGCCACCTGCGTAAAGGCTGCAACCAAGCGTGTGGGCTACGGCAACGTGCTGTATGGTACAGGAGGAACTCCTGGCAGTAACGCGCAGAATAACGTTAATGCGGCTACCACAAAATTGTTGGGTAATGTAAACAACTGGGCCGCCATTAACCCCAAAACAGGGTACCCCTACATTGACAGCTATATTGCCCAAAATGGTGATTTTGCCAGTGGAACCATGCCTGATGTGTACGATAACACTTCTTGGGATTTGCGTGTTAACAAGGGTGTTGACGATGTAAACAACAACCAGCATTATTGCTTTGAATCCCACGCTTCCTTCAAGTTCCGCCCTGGTATGACCTTTACCTTCCGCGGTGACGATGATATTTGGGTGTTCATCAACAAGGAACTGGTTATTGACTTGGGTGGTACCCACTTGGCTGCTCCCAGCTTTGTAAACTTGGACGAACTTTCCTTGACCGTTGGAGAAACCTATCCAATCGACATCTTCTTCTGTGACCGTCGTACCGACATGAGTAACATCCGTATCAAGTCCAACATGTACATTGTGCAGTCCTCTGGCTTGGATTACACTCCAAAGACCACCGGTGATGGCGAAAAGGAATACACCCTCTGCTACGAAAAGTCTGGTGACGGCTCCTGCGAATCCCTGGCTTCTGGTGCCAATGCTGGTGAAGTGACCAAATGGTGCGACGAAGAAATCCCAGTGGCTATCAGGTACTACATTACCAATAAGAGCGGTTCCTTTGGCCCATACGAACTTACAGAAGGTGACCCTGCTGCCTGCGGTGGCATTGACCTTTCTCACAAGGGTAAGCCCATTATTGACAAGAACAAGGTGGGTGGCTGCGGCATGGGCCCAGGTTCCTATAAACTTGTTGCACAGGTGGCTTCAAAGTCGATTAGCTTCAACTTCCGCGTAAGTGGTAACCTGGATGTGGTCAATAGGGATGCCATTACTGTAAATGATGAAATTGATGGCTATGTTCCTCTGAACTACCATTACACCAAGTCTGCCATGGCTAGTGTGCGTGTACCTATCCTGGTAACCTCCGTTATGGATCCCGGTGGAAACAATCCTCTGGAACTGGATGTGATTGGTTCCGTTGGTCAAACCTACTCCTTAACGGCAACTCCAGGGGTATCCCTCTATGCCAACAAGGATGACACCACTCCGCTTGCCCCAAGTGATTTCCCGCTTCAGATTGACGAATCGGGAATCGACACCGTTTGGGCCACCATCGAAAGTGACTTTATGACCTCCCCCGAACAGGATGTGACCATTCAGGTAAGCGGTGCCGGTGAAAAACTGGTGGCCACCATCAAGTTCTACGCTCCAAAGCTGGTCTTTGTGAAGGGCCCCGAATCTACAGAAGCGATTTCTGGTGATGACCCCACCAACGAACGCTGGCTGGGCTCCACTGAAGAATTCTATGTAATGGCTTTGGCTCCGGTAGAAGGTTCCGACAGTTGGTCCCTCTGCAAAACCTGCGATTTCCAAATTTTGCAAGGCTCACAGACTTCTACGGGTCTTAACTTGAGCGGTACCTACAACCTTGTTGAAGGTCGCGCCACCATTTCTGTGTTTGCCGACCGTGAATATCGTTACGACCCTGTAAACGATAATCCTGCAAAGCTCCATATTACCGGCCCCAACCCCAACCTGACAGCAGCTACCTACTACCCACTGCACTTTAAGGAACCTCCTGTTCCATATCCTGTGCTGGTAGATGTATTTGACGT
>JABUUT010000048.1:12505-13695 GCA_021443045.1 Fibrobacteraceae bacterium | reverse complement strand
ACCCATGAACATGGGCGAATGTTTCACCATGAACTATCGGATATTGGTCTAAAAATCGGATTAGCCTACGACCAAATAAACCTCATTGTCCGTCGTCTTTTTGGAAAAGATAGTACATATTCAAAGAAAATTCTAGGTCTTGAAACAAGACTACTTTATTCATTTATTCTTAATAACAGTGAGAAGTTAAAGAATGATATTCGGGATTCCATGTCCGATTATCTTGGGCAAATTCCAATACCTAATCCCGATAAAATCACCACGTTTGATTTTAAAATACCGCAAGAATGTTTCTTCACTTATGATGGAAAAGCGAAATCTCCGAAACTGTACAAAAAGAATGTGTATGAAGGGTATCTTAGCTCTGCAGAACCTCGTTCAATTCCAGAAAAATTATTTGAAAAATTCTTGGAGAACAGTAAATCTGTCGAATGGTTCTATAAAAACGGTGATAAGGGCAACGAATATTTTTCTATTGTCTATAAGAATAACTTTGGGAAACTTAAGTCGTTCTACCCGGACTATATTGTAAAAGATGTAAAGGGAGAAATTTGGATTATCGAAACAAAGGGAGGGTTCAGTTCTTCGGGCGATAGTGAAGATATTGACAGATTCTCCAAATTAAAATTTGAAGCTCTAAAAAGGTATTTAAACAAATACAACCTTAAGGGCGGTTTTGTCCGTCAATACAAGGAAAATACGGAACTTTATATCTGTACGGAAAATTATTCCGATAACATTGGGGACGATGACTGGAAATTGTTGGAGGATGTTCTGGGATAGATTCAATTATCGCTCAAATTCATTAAAAGCCCTGCTCGATGCAGGGTTTTTTATCATTCAAAGATTTCTATTTTGGACAGTTCCGCCTGTGGAGACCATCTAAATGGCCCCTATCGCTCCACTGCGTTGCGCTCCAGGGTGACAAAGGGGGATCCCGGCGCGGAGGCCGCGACGACACCGACAACCAGTCACCAACAACTAACCACTAATCAAGGCCTGTAATCGGCCTGAACGTCGGAAACGAATCCCGCGGCCTCAGCCCTGGCAAGTCTTGCCCTAAGCAGGGCGTTTTCGTCTTGAAGCGCTTGCCGTTCCCGTTCACCCTCCGCAAGTCCCTCGGCACGGCCCTCACGGCGTTCTTCACTGAGAATGTAATGAAATTCCATGTAGTCGCTCCTGGTTTTAGG
>JABUUT010000048.1:0-10982 GCA_021443045.1 Fibrobacteraceae bacterium | reverse complement strand
CACAATGTTTGCAGAAGTAGAGGGGCATGGGGGCTATAAATCCTTTACTAGACGGACGCTGAACATATAATTTTGATGTTGTCTGACTTCGTTCTCTCCTTTATCCCATTGGTTGCTAATTACATAGTACACACCATCTGTAGATGTCCAAAAATATGCGGCTTTACTAATCTTATCGAAATTATAACCAAATGATTGATGTTTATTATATCCAGCAGGGTAAATGGAAAGTCCAAATTCATCTTTGCTGCCGGTTTCTTCATCAATTTCCCACTCATCCCATCCTGTTTTGGAGTTTACAAGATTTATGAATTCTCCATTCCCTTTGCGTTCCACATAGTTCTTCAACTGAATCCATTCTTGCTTTGAGGGAATATGCCAACCCTTCATCGGCAGTTCCTTCAAAATCTTTGAACTATAAAATCGACCATACAGGTAATGCTCTTTACCATGGAAATCGTTGTCCTGTTCGTCATCGATGGAACCACCTGTGGAGTACCTCAAATTCTCCGCCATCCAAATTTGGTTGCCGATGCGCACCCATTTGTATTCTTCGCCATCGCGTTCGTCAATGAAGGTGCCGGAATCCTTGCCTGCAAATGGGTCTTCAACAGGGAATGCAACTTCGCAGGGGATATTCATTGCCTTTACAAGCCATGTCACAATTTCAATAACGGTGGCCTTGTCCATATTAACAGCTTGCATTGCGTTTAAGCAATCCAAGACGATTTCTTTTTGATGATTTATGGGCGAGCCAATGCTTTTGAACAATTTCTTTTGGATTCCCAGTGCGAATGCGACCAAAAGTTTTTGGCCGGGAATGAAAAAGGAGCCTTCCCAATTACGAACCAGTTTAATCAGGCGATTTTCATTTTCTTCGCTGAAAATTTCGATGCCGCCGAAATCATCAACGATTTGTTGAAGTTCACCTTCAACGGTATTTTCTTTTTTTGTGCTTTTGGCTTTTGGTTTCAAAGGCTTTTCACAAAATGGACATAGTTTCAGCTTTGCCAATTTTTCTTTTGAAAACGGCAGTTCTTCTTTGCAATTCGGACAATTCATAGGTTACTCCTTTGGTTTAAATTTTCTTTTTTGGCGGAAGTTTGAGAGGCTTTGACTGTGTTAGGTTTTATTTTTGTAATAGCCATAGTCAAGTCCTTTCTTATATTACTCCATTTTTGAACGACCGATTAAAAAATTCATATTCATCATGGTCAATTTTGAGGGAATTCAAAGCACTTGGCAAAAACTGTTTACCTCCAGTTCCATCAGCAATTGGCAGGGCTCCATATTCTTTCACATGGTATTGGAAAAACCTAGCCTCTAGGTTTTTGGCGATATCCCCATTTGCAACGATTAGAATGCGCAGTCTTAGTTTATCTCCATTATAATAATATGTTGACAATGTTTCATTTGCTCCTGTATCCCCTCCACTTTGGGCACTAGAACGGATATGTTGAGAAAAACGCTTTCCTGTCGCCTCTCGTCCCCTACAAGCTTGCCCTATATATACAATTTTGCCGCTTTTTTTAGGATATGATATATCCTTATCTACAAGTGAATATATGTAAACTATGGCTACACCTTTTTTTAGTTTAGGACATTTTTTCAACTTTACCAAAACATCTCTTCCATTATTCTCTAGATTTATATCAAATTCAAGAAATTCCATGTAAGCCTCACAAACCATTATTCCGCCTTTATACAACGGACAGAAAAACCTTGAGACTTGTAGTAATAGTAAGCACCAGGATTGTAGTGCCCAATCACCTCGGCAATAGCTTTGATATCATTGTAATAATCAGATAGCCAGAACACCGCCACCTTACCCTTTGCATAAAATGAACCTGCATGATTTCTTTCAAATCCAGAACATTGCTCAAATAATCCTGATCCATCTCCCCTAAAACCGCTTGCGACAGCATTAAATCCAAAAGGGTCATTAAGCCCACATTCCTTCAGGTAAAACTCTTTACCCATCAACAAATAAGCCGCGTTATCCTTTCCTTTTCTTTCCACATAACGTTGCATCTCCTTCCAATCCATCATAGAAGGTAAACGCCAACCTTTAGGAACGGATTTAATTGCTGAATTCCACGTATAAAGCCTGCCTAACCGTTGCACGTGTTTCTCGTTATTGTCGTAAGCATATGAATTTTCGTTTTGATATCTCAAATTCTCCGCCATCCAGATTTGCTTGCCGATGCGCACCCATTTGTATTCCTCGTCATCTCGTTCATCGATGAAGGTTCCAGAATCTTTACCTTCAAAGGGGTCGATGAACCTTGGCTTTACTTCACAAGAGATATTCATTACCTTGGCTAGCCATGATATAATTTCAATAGCATTCTCTTGGGGGATTGGGAAAACAGAAAATGCATCGATAGAATTTTCAACAATTTCTTTTTGAAGTGATATTGGAGAATTTGCAACGTTAAACAATTTTTGTGGGATATTGATATCTAAAGCAGCTTGAAGTTTTTTGCTCGCAGCATAAAAAGAGCCTTCCCAAGTATTTAGGCTTTTGCGAAAACGACTCTCGTTTTCCTCATTAAAAATGTCAAGCCCACCAAAGTCACTAACCAGCTGCTGAAGCTTTTCTTCAACAGAACCTGGTGCGGCAACAACAATCTCTTGAACTTGTTTTGGCAACTCGCCACCACAAAATGGGCAATGGGAAATTGTCGCCAAAATGTTTTCAGAGAAAGGCAAATCTTTAGAACAATTAGAACAGAGCATATCTTATCTCAATTGGCTAAGCATATCTTTATACCATCTCCACCGTGTTTCTGTAGCTTGGCTATAAGGATGCTGATAAAGGTGATTTCCTTGACCACTTTGAATACCCTTTATATCTTTTTTCAATGAAGTTACTTTAATCCATGCAAAATCAATTAAATACTTTAATTCAGTATTTTGTCCCCATGCACAAATAATCCTTTCAGTCCGATTCATAATTGAAGTCAGGTTACTAGTACTATCATCACCAAATATGGACCATTGCTTGAGAATTTGTTCGTTATTCTTATTATCCTTAACCCACTTTAGGAATACTGATGAGTCAGAACCTATTTTATCAGATAAATTTATCACACATAATGTATTCCAATTCTTTGTATCCATTATATGCATTAGTTGATACTGGGTGGGGTCTGGAAAGATTGGAATAAAAAGACCTTCCTTTTCGCGACACAAATCAGACTCGTCCAAAGGCAGTGCTGACCCTGGGTTCATCAATATTGCGACCGCATCAAATGGAACTGTGTCAAATTCATTTTCAGAAAGGCAATTCTTCGAAATTATCAATTGAGATCGTTTGTCAAAGGTATCCCCATTAAAAGATGTAAACTTCCCATAGAAATAAGGCATAATATTAGTCCTTTTACTTTTTTGATTTTTCGCTTTTTGGATGTTCCGTCCTACTCATCTTTTATGCAACGAATTGAGTAATAATAGCTATCAGACAGGGCTTTATACGTTATATGAATGTCCGTTTTATAAAAGCTGATTACTCCATTCGTTGAGATAAAGTTAGCATACTCACCCATATCTTGAAACCTCATGTTCGAACCTTTATAACCTTCACCGGTCATACTTACACAAAGCCCATAAGCATTTGCACCACCGGAATTTTTACTTTTTAAAAGAGTTCCTGCATTATCATGACTTTTACATTCAATATATTTTTCAAGAATCTTCCACTCTTCTGTTGTTGGCAGTCTCCATCCTTTTGGACATACCGCTTTAACTTTCTTTTCATTATATAATCGACCACATGTTAGGGTGTTTTTTGCATTGTTATCGTACGCATAAGACCCATCTTCGTAATACCTCAAATTCTCCGCCATCCATATTTGTTTACCGATGCGAACCCACTTGTATTTTTCGCCATCACGTTCGTCAACAAATGTTCCAGAGTCACATTCTTTAAATGGATCCTTGATTTCCTTTTTCACCTGACAGTCAAGGCCAAGGACGTGGGCAAACCGAGCGACAATTTCCACGGACTTGTTGGATATTTCTTTCAAAACCTCGAAGGCATTTATGCAATCGGTCACAACCGATTTTTTAGAAGACATAGGTGCATCAAGAATTTCGTAAAGTTTCTGCGGGATATTGAGCTGATTTGCTATTTGAAGTTCCATAGCTTCTTCGGCGTTGGACCAGTTAAAAAAAATCTTGCTCAGACGCTTTCTATTTTCGTCGTTAAAAATGTCGAGACCACCTGCTTCATCAGCAGCCTTTTTTAGAGCAAGTTCACATTCGTTAAGCTCAGACTCAACAACTTCTTTACGAGAAAAAAGTTCTTTGCCACAAAAGGGACAAAGTTTCATCTTTTCAACTACGCCTGCCTCAAAAGGCAGTTCTTGATTACAATTTTGACAAATCATTTTTTTATCCTCTTTAGACTTTTCAGGCTGATTTTCCTTTTGATTACCGTCATCTTGACTCTCGCACCCTAATATTATTACCGAATCTGTTCTATTTGGCACAGCTGCTTTCAATATATCCTCTGTAGTCCACGTAATATTCGAAAAGAATCCCATTATTCAACCTCACCGTTAAGCTGTTTAAAACTGATCAAAAAGTTTAGCAGAAATGCTTAAATCTTTTTACATGAATTGCAAAGCATCCCAACTCCCGAATTATTTTTTTCTCACGACTCTAAAGCCGATATATTTTGAACCTGTTGATTCGTCTTCAAAATTTCGGACGGTAACGCCGCACCTTTTGGCAGGGCTATTCCAGGAGCCGCCACGAGTAACTCGCTCGTCGCCTGTGTTAGGGCCGGTGGGGTTCACAGTAGAATTTTCGGAGTATGGTGCATAGAAATCGTAACACCATTCAGAAACGTTTCCTTGCATATCGTATAATCCGTATGCGTTGGGCTCCTTCATCCCTACGTTTTGTGTTTGCTCGTTGGAATTGTCTTTGTACCAAGCAGTGTATTCTAAGTCGCTAGTTTCACCCAGTTTGGCGGCACATTCCCATTCCGCTTCAGTGGGCAAGCGATAACCGCTGGCAGAAAAATCGCAAACAATCTTGCTCTTTTCCTTTGTATAACAGGGAATCAAATTTTCCTTAACGCTCCATGCGTTGCAAAAGTCCACCGCATCCAAGAAGGATACATTTTCCACAGGAAGTTTTTCACCCTTGAAATAGGATGGGACACGGTCCGTGCCAAGAACGGTCTTCCATTCTTCCTGTGTTACCAGAGTTGTTTTCATGTAGAATGCATCAAGGCTTACTTGACGGATGGGGCCTTCATCCCTTGCATCACTGCTTCCCATTGCGAAAGTCTGCTTTGGAATAAGCATGAATGAATCATCTTCAGGAACATCGTCAAAACCGGTAAAGATTCTGCCAATGATTGCGAACATTTTATCGCTTAAATCCTGAGCTTCTTCTAGGTTGTCTTGATACTTTTGCTTGTTCCTTTCCAAATCGTTTTTCAGACTTGCAATTTCTTTCACAATGAATTCCGTTGAAACGGATTGGTCTTCATTTTCATTCCCCCGCTCAAATTTGGCCCCCTTGATAATGGCCTCTCGGCGTTTTTTTGTTTGCTCGTCATTGATTTTCATTTCCATTTCATCAACCACAGAATGGAAATGGAGCAAGATTCTATTCAAGCGTTTAAGTTTACCTAGGATTTCATTTTTCTTGTCATTATCTGCATTCAGGTGCTTCTGGAACACATCTTTTAGACGCTTTTGCAAATCACGCTTTTTGTCGGAATTAATTCGGTTCTGACTTTCGATGAAATCTTCAAGGGTCATTTTGCGATAGCCATAGCTCTGCTTTTTCCTTGCGCTATAAGCCACGATCCCTTCGTAGGGCAAGTCGTTGTCGTCAAGGACATCGGCCACTTCATCCAAGATATCTTCAATATCGCTATCAGCCTTTAAATCAGCCTTGTTGCAAACCACATACAACTTTTTACCAGGGTCATCCTTAAAGACATCCTCCAAAAATTCAATGTCGGAATCTGTCAGTGTTCCAGTGGTGTCCAAACCAATAAACCAGAACAATCCCTTCGCCTGGCGAATAAATTCCAGAGAGGTAGCTCTGTCCCCGCCTGTAAAGGCATTTTCTGCATCACCGGGATTGTATCCCGGAGTATCGATAAAACAGATGTGATTAAATTGCTCCGGAAGTTTAGTGTTGATAATAACAGAGGGCAACAAATCCTTTAGATTAAACTGGAATGATTGTAAAAAATCATGGTCCATGGACTTGTACATATCAACGCCCAGGTCAACAACACCGCCGTTATTCGTGATTCCAAAGGCGTTTGATGTTTCGCCCGAAATCACGTATGCAGGAATTGCGGTCACCGGCTGCACGCCTACAGGCAACTTGACATCTTTTGTTTCAAAGAAACTGTTGCAGAAGGCCGATTTACCGCTACTGAATCCGCCTCCTAGGGCAATGATGTTTTTGCGGTAGATTTGTTCATACCGGATGAAAATTTCCAGGTCGCTGACAATACCCTGCAATGCCTTTAAGTTGCTGGCTTCTTCGGCAAGTGCGTCATCCTTCTTGGTGAACTCGATGTAATCGTGGTCCACCATTTTACGAAATTCCTCAAGAGACTCATTTTTCTGAGCCTGAGAAGATAAAAGTCTGGAAACTAAATCAAAACGCTCTTCAAGTTCCATAAATCCCTTACGCAGTTAAATATTGCCCAGTTCAGTTTCGATGGTCTCAAAACGCTTAATGGTTTCTTCCTTGTTCTGGATATTCTGGATAAGTTCCTGCAATTCAGACTTGTACTTGGCAAGGAGTTCGCCCGCCATATCGGTGCGTTTCATTGCAGCAGCATAGCGTTCAATTTCGTCCGTCAAGGTTTGCTGCAAACTTCTCGAAAGTTTGGAGAGATATTCCTTGCCTTCAGAAAGAATCTGCTCCCCTTCGCTATCTTCTGCACATCCGCTTCTTGTAAGTGTTGAGGGAAGTCCTTTTTCTGGCAAAGTAAAGTCAGGTAGGTTCAAGCCTTCTATAATGACGCGAATCTTATTTGCGACAGTATCCACATCGTAGCTTTGCTCGGCAGCACGTTCTGCCCACAGCATCGAAATCTTGGAAGAAATCTTTTTCTTCATCTTCTCAAGTTCTTCCATGACTTCTAGCTTCAGATTGACATTCACCTTGCCGATAAAGTCTTCGATGGAACTGCGGACTTGAGCTACACTTACGCGAGTGTGCTGTGTTTCGTAATAATTTGTTTTTTGGAAAAAGCCCAAAAATCCGCCCGATTTATAGGAATGAGTTCTTGTAAAGGACGACTTTGACTCGTTCGCCTCACTACGAGACTCGTTGAACATGGCGTTCACAAAACTGAGCATATTCTTGGAAGCTTCAATTTTCCAGTCGGAGATTACGTCCTGGTAAACACGGGTAATGCCTGGTTCCAGTTTCGCACAGAAAAGTTCCGCGTTCTGGCGTTCGTTCTGGAGATTGGCGAGATTACCGCTTCTAACCTCGGCAACTTTTCGTTTCAGTTCGTTTTTGAGGGCCGCAAGAACATCTTCAACGGCATTGGTCAAGGAAACGCACAACTGGTTCCCCTTCTCGGCAAGAATTTCGCCCTTCTTGGTTTTAACCTCGTTAATCTTATCGACAACGAGGTTGATATTGCCCAACTTTTTAAGGGACTCTTTCGATATTTCAGGTTCCTTGTCGTTGAAATAATCGCGGAACCTTTCGCTTAAGTTGTCCCAAATTTGATTTTTTCCATCATCCCAATGGTCCTTATTACTGAAAGTCAAATACATGGATTGACAATCACCAGACGAAAGGATGATGCGTGCGCCCTTGTCTTCAATGAGCTGGTCAAAGACATTGTTTTGATTGATTTTAGTGAGCGTGGCATTCATGCGTTCACCAAGAATTCTCTTCAAGTCATCACAGACCTCATCCAAAGACATATCTTCGTATTCGTCGCCAAGAAGCTGGTCGTCCATCTTGCTTGCAACAACGAAGAGTTCACGTAGGCCTTCTTTATTTGTCAACTTTTCGAGAACCTCTGTATCCGTCTGGCTCATAAAATTACCAGCAGGGCTGAGAATCAAAATCACATCGCTGGTTTTCAAAAGCTGGTATGCACGTTCTTCGCGGGATGGCACAGGGTCATTAAAACCCGGGGTATCAATGATGCGAATGCCCTTCAAATCTTCGTTTGGGTAGGCAATTTCCACACTTTGAGTAAAGGGCATGTACTTTCCAGCCGAACCTACATATTCCCCCAAATCACGGGCAATATCGCTCAGTTGTTGCGGGTGAAGGATTTTTTCACCACCGCAGTCGTTCAAGGTGATGCTGGAATTTTTTATCATCTGGTATTGGTCGTATGCACCCGACAGGCCTATATCCTTTTTCAGCTCAGATTCCGCCTTGCTCGCGGCACGTTCAATAATCCTGGAATCTTTCTTCAGGCGTTCCACATCTTCGGGCTGTTTCGCTTTTTTGCCAGCTAGTTCTTCAATTTCGAACTCCGTTCTTTCCTTGAGTTTCCGCTCGTAAGCCGCAGCACGTTCCTTCAGTGCATCGATATCGCTTTGTTCAAAGAACTTGATTTTGACTTCAATCTGCTCCGCATAAGACAATACGGTAAGTGCTGCAGTCATGGGGGTGGCTGCCTTGGGCAAAATGGTTTCACCATTGAACAACAAGGCGTTCAGAAGCGATGATTTACCGGCCTTTACACGGCCCACAATTCCAATCTGAAGGTCTCGATTCTGGTCGATTTTTTCATCAAATTCCTTGCGGATTTTTTCTTCGCTGCTCAGGTTGCTTGTGCTTGCGGCATTGATGAAGGCATCCTTCAACTCTTTTTCGTGACGGTTAGAAATTTCTTCAAGTGCGTTGCGTTTTGCAATGAGTGATTCCAATTTTTCATCTGTCATAATAGCCTCTAAATTTTCCTTATAAATTAAACAGCTTTCTTCAGGTTGAGAAGTTCCAATTTAGCCTCTTCCAGTTCCACGATTTTTTGATTGACATCGCAGGCTGCATTTTGGGCTTCTTGAACAGCAATAATGTTTTCGCGCTGCTTTTGTATCTGAGAATCGAAACTTGCGGTAATTTGCTCAATGGCTGCTTGTTGTTTTTCTTGCAAGGTGGGCTTAAGTTGTGCACGAAGCGTGCTTTTCATTTTTGGAATGGAATTCAGAATCTGAGATCTGACGCTCGCCTTTTGCGCTTCCATCTTGGAATTCTTCGTCAAGAATTTGATAATATCGGGCAAAATGAACAAAATGACTTCAACCACAGGGCATAGAATTTCTGTTGCTAGGCCGATGGTTCCCACAATGGTTTTATATACAGCGGTAGCATCTTTTTGATTAGCCTTGTCCGTCATTTTCTTGGAAAAATCCATCAACGTCTTTTGGGCGGAATCGTTCAAGGTTTCGGACATTTGTCCCACCTTTTCAAGCAGTTTCGAGACGTTCAGTCCTTCAAATACAGCATTGAAAGACTTCAACTCCAACTGGATCGAGGCGTTGATGTTTTTCACCATATTCTCGGCGACATTGTTTGCCGCAGGAATGACAGCAGTGCGGACTATTGAGTTCATCTCCTGCCCAAGGGTTTCGCCGGAGGCTCCGTTCATGGCCATTTCTACAAGGCGGTCCACATTGGAATTTAATGCGGTACCAGCGGCACTTACAATCACGTCCAATTCGCCTTCAAAACTTGCCGTCTGGTTTTCCATAATCATAAGAGACTTTCGCTTTTCAAGTTTTTCAATTGCCTCCTGGATTTCCATTACTGCTTGCTGATTTTTGTTGCGGTCATTCTTAAAAGCCGCAATCTTACTGTTCATCAGCATTTCGGCTTCATCAAACATTTGAAGCATTGCGTTACGGTAAATCTTTTGAATCAGTGCATCGGGATTTATGGACTTGACAATTTTCTCCAGTTCTTTGCTGCCGTCTTTTCCGATGGGTAGTGGCGACACAGTAACATCAAGATTATCCTGGATTTCGTTGGCCACTTCTTCGACAACCTCTTGAACCGCCTGTTCGGTTCGCAAATTGGCCTTGCTTACAAAACAAGAGAAATCGCGATTCATATTGTGGATGTCTTGCAACTGGCGAATCATGGACGCAGTTACCGTTCCGCTATCAACAGGGGTCAGTACAATGTAATGTGCTCCGCGGTCAAGATAGCTGGCGATGGCTTGGTTGTGGTCGTCTCGGGGAGAATCGAAACCCGGCATATCAACTAGGATTACTGGCTCTATGTTTTTCAAGTTTGTCGAATTCACATACAAGCGCAAAATCATCCATTCTGGTTGAATGTCGTTTCGCTGGTCAAATGCGATGGTTTTCGTGGTTCCGTCTTTCAGGACTACTTCAGCGTATTCTTTTGGTGAATAACGCAGCTCTGTAGCGATGGCCGTTTCTGGAGTAACCGCAACAGAAAGAAATTTTTGTCCGAGGAAAGAATTCAAGAGGGAGCTTTTGCCCGCGCTAAATTCACCTACAACGGGAATCAGGAGTTCCTGACTCTCCAAAGCAGCTTTGATTGAAGCGGGCGTTTCTGTTTCGCAAGAAACTTTTTGCGTAATAGCCATCACTTGATTGGCTAGAGTGATATAATCAGATTGTGTTTTTGTGATGCTCATTGGAAAATTCCTAAAACCGCCTAGCTAAAAATCTGCAGGTGATGCGAAAATGTTATGGGGAATAAAGCGAGAAAACTAGATGTTGCCCAAATGTGCAGCCCCCCGCAAAATTCGTGCCAAATTACTGATGCCGCAGGGCATCATGGCGCAAGGGGTGTGGGAGGTTGGATAATACATGAATTAAATATAATTCCAAATTTGAATAAAAAATTTATAATGTGCGAAAATTTTTGAAATTTTGCGTGTTTTTTTGGGGGTGAGGCTTCCCCCGCCCATCCTAAAAAACGTCGGGCCTTACATGGCGAGCATGTTCATCACCAGGGTGGTCATCACCTCCTTTTCGTCGGCG
>JABUUT010000047.1:16217-22787 GCA_021443045.1 Fibrobacteraceae bacterium | reverse complement strand
GTGCAAACAAGTTTCCCCGCTACTCTCGCCTTTCGCATTTGTCGTCTAAATGGACATTCCTTGGATTCTTCAGGGCTACGCCCTTCAGAATGACACCGATTACTGACAACTTCCTTGGATCCAAGCTCTGCGAGCATCGTTAGATGCGAACAACAATTCGTGTGGTAAAAGAAAAGCGCGTAACAGAAAAGCCCCGGGCCTTAAGGCACCGGGGCTTTAATTTGTTAAAAATTTAGAGAAGCATTACTCAGTGAAGGAAGCTTCGCACTTTTCGCCATTGTCATCTTCAGTTACGAAGTGCATTTCAATGCGGCGGTTTTCTTCACGGCCATCGGCAGTCTTGTTGTCGGCAACAGGAGCGTCAGAACCGCAACCAACAGCCTTAATACGATCCTTAGATACGCCAGCCTTAACGAGTTCATTCATCACAGACTTGGCACGATCTTCAGAGAGTTTCTGGTTCTTGGCAGCCTTACCAACGTTGTCGGTATGACCCTGAATTACAAGCTTCAAATCCTTATAGGCTTCGTCGCTGGTGAGCTTCTTGGCAATACCCTTCAGAACCTTCTTGGCGTTGTTCTGCAGTTTAGCCTTACCGCTCTGGAATGTTACACCTTCAAGTTTTTCAACCTTAGGAGCAGCACAACCATTGTACTTAGGATCACCGAAGTCCATTGGGCAGCGGTCCAAACCAGTACACTTGGAAGCCAACTTTTCAGAGAGACCCTTCTGTGTTACCCAAGCATCGCAAACGCCGTCACCGTCGGTATCTGGATTGTCATCAATTGGGCAACCGAACTTGTCAATCAAGTCACCACCTTCGTATGGGCAGCGGTCGGAACCAGTACATACATCCTTGAACTTTTCGGCCATACCCTTCTGTTGCACCCAAGGATCGCAGAAGCCGTCCTTATCGGTATCCGGTTCGCCAAGTGGGCAACCGTCGTTATCAACAGCACCGGAATCCGTTGGGCACTTATCCACACCAGTACAGATGTCCTTGAACTGTTCCTGCATCTTCTTGGTAGTTACCCAAGAATCGCAAACACCGTCCTTATCAGTATCAGGATCATCCATTGGGCAACCCTGAGCCCATTCTTCACCAGCTTCGTTGGGGCACTTGTCAAAACCATGGCAAATACCATCATACTGATCCATCATGTTCTTTTCAGTTACCCACGGAGCACAGAGGCCGTCCTTGTCGGCATCAGGGTCACCCAGTGGGCAACCATCGTTGGAGGCCGGACCAAATTCAAGTGGGCACTTGTCAAGACCCTTACAGGTCTTTGTAATGTAAGGATCGGAGCCATCAGCCTTTTCAAAGTAGTAGCCCATCTTCTTCTGAGTTACCCATTCGTCGCAAAGGCCGTCACCGTCGGAGTCAGGATCATCCCATGGGCAACCCTTGTTGGCTGTGGGGCCAGCTTCACCGGGGCACATGTCATAACCCTTACATACATCGGCAAATTCAGAACCGAGACCTTCGTCTGTTACCCATGGAGAGCAGAGACCATCACCATCTGGGTCTGGTTTCTTGGTTGGGCAACCGTTAAAGGCTGGGTCACCAGGCTGAGAAGGACATTCATCAATGCCGGTGCAAATATCCTTGAACTTCTTGCTCATCTTCTTCTGGCTTACCCAGGCATCGCAAACGCCATCCTTATCTGGGTCCGGATCATCAAGTGGGCAACCGTCATCGCCTTCACCCGGTTCGTTGGGGCATTGGTCAACGCCTTCGCAAACATCGCTAAATTCATCCAGGAAGCCCTTTTCAGCAACCCAAGCATCGCAAACACCATCTTCATCGGCATCGGGGTTACCCAGCGGGCAGCCCTGGTTCAGGCGATGACCAAAGTCATCTGGGCACTTGTCTTCCTTGTCAACAACGCCGTCGCCATCGCGGTCTTGAGCCAGAAGGAATCCGCTCCAGGTAAGACCACCATAGACAGTCCATTCAGGATTTACGCGAGTGGTGTAGCGCAAAACACGTTCCTGGTTTTCCATGGCGTAAACGTCAACAAAGTTGTCGCCACCCAGGTAGTAGGAACCGCCCAAGTGAATGTCCAAGCCAACAGGAAGATGGAACACCAAAGCACCTGTGAATTGCTTCATGTCCAGCTTGGATTCCGCAGGATCTTCAAAGTTGTCAAGCTGAATGTCCCAGTAGTATTCAGCAAAGATGGATATGAAGTCCATGAAGTAGAATTCTGCGGCAGCGCTCATGTAGGGCATCGACAAGATGTCTGTATTCATGGCATACTTGTAACCACCGTTCACATGGAGGAGGAATGGAACACCATCGCCGCCATCCAGTTTGCTAAAGTCGGCAGTAATGCCAAGACCACCCTTGAGCACGGAACTCTTTGTTCCGTAAGACTGAGCAACGTGGGCTGGTTCCTGCTTGTAGTAAAGGTCTTGGTCTTTCTTGATAAACTGAGCATCGCGAACCCAGAGACCATCTTTTTCTGCATTGGCAGTACCAAAGGAAGCACCACCAAAAATGGCGATATCAAAAGGCTGGTCTTCTGGCAATGGGAAACGAATCTTCAAGTCGGCCTTGAGGTTTCCTATGTAACCAATGTTGGTGCTGGAAATAGAGGCGTTTGCGCCATCATTCTGAACATTGCCTTCGGCATCTACAACAGGGCCTTCGGCGTTAAACTTGTCGTAATGAACAGGAAGAGTAATGCCCAAGTCAAAGTAGTGCCAAATACCAATGGCAAAACCAACGTCGGCATTAAAAGCCATATAATCATCAACAGTGCTAGTAATGGAGCCTTTGTGCTCTCCATTACCATTATAGGAAGTTTGAGTAACTCCGTTAGGGAACATTTCATTGCCAAGTGTAGCATCGCCCAAAGCTTTGAAAACCAACTTGGAATGACCGAGAGATTGAGCAGATTCTGTCTTGTTTACACCGACAAAACCGGATTTGTTTATGGTCTGAGGATGACCAGCAAATGCCTGCGCCGCAAGCATTACAGCCATACCCATCACTACTCTTTTCATAGAGTCTCCTTAGTTTAATGTATCTAAAAAGAAATATAGTTCATTTACAATGTTATTTGTAACATGATGATACACTAAAAGAGATATAGAACACACTTTTTTATGGTTTTTTAGGGGTATTTTCTCCATTTTTCACAAAAGTAACGAAAACTTTACAAAAAACTTTCCTTTTTTTCGAAATATTCCGGTTTTAAACGACACATGCTGTTCACCCCGCACTTGCCAATAATAAGGTGGTCCAGCACAGGAATTTGTAAAATATGCCCAGAGGCACAAAGTACCCTGGTAATAGCCCAATCCTCCCCACTGGGCTGTACCGAGCCCGACGGATGGTTATGGGCAAAAATAACAGACACCGCCCTATCTTCTACCGCCTTGGCAAAAGCCTCCCGAGGGTGGACCGGCGTCTGGTTTACCAGCCCCGTAGTAAGTTCATGAATGTTGATTACAAAGCCGGAGGAGTTTAAGGTAACCACCACCAAATGCTCCTGAGGTTCGTATTTCATGTATGAGAGTCGGCCAGCCACATCCTCGGGGCTGCGGATGGGAACCGCCTTACCCGACAGAATGTATCGGCCAGAAAGTTCCAGACAGGCCAAAATTTGAGCCGTCTTGGCCCGGCCCAATCCTGTGAACTTATAGAGGGTGTCTGGGTCGGGAAATATGGTGGCAGAAGCTAAAAATTCGGCCAGTTTGTGAGCCAGAGTAAAAACATCACAGTTTTTTACACCGGTACCTAATATGATAGCTAGAAGTTCTTCGGTAGAAAGGTTGTTTGCCCCCAGTTGAAGCAGTTTTTCACGGGGTTTCAGTTCATTTTCACCCATTTTACCTCCAAAAACAATTTATCTATATAGACTGATTTTTGGCAGAAACGAGTATTTTTCAAACTTTCTCATTTTTAGTATAATTTAAAAAGGGAAAGAAAGAATAAAATACAATTTTACCACAAAACACCCTTGTTTTTGGTTAAAGGGCTTGTTAAAAAGTAAGAAATAGTAATAAAAATTGCTTTATTTAAAAAATTACAAGTTACTTCAGCACCATTTTACAAAAAATTTCTTATATTTTTCAAAACAAAACAAAATTTCAAACCTAAAAACAGGAAAATTTATGGCAAACAAGACCCTAAGTGGTGCCGAAGTGATTATTGAATGCCTAAAAAGAGAAGGTGTCGATACAATTTTCGGCTATCCAGGTGGCTCCGCAATACCAATGTTCGATGCCATCCTTGATTCCAACATCAAAGTTATTCTCACCCGCCATGAACAAGGGGCAACCCACATGGCCGACGGATACGCCCGCGAAACCGGAAAAGTAGGCGTGGCTCTAGTTACCAGTGGCCCAGGAGCCACAAATACCTTTACAGGCATCTACACCGCCCTCATGGATTCATCCCCAATTGTGGTGCTGGCCGCCCAAACCACAACCCCAAACCTGGGTAAAGACGCCTTTCAGGAATGTGACACCAGTGGCATGACCTTTGCCGCCGTAAAGCACTCCTATTTGGTAAAAGATTCCAACGACCTTCCTCGCATTATGAAGGAAGCCTTTCACATTGCACGCTCCGGCCGCCCAGGCCCAGTGCTCATAGACCTTCCTAAAGATGTAACCGCAGGCATTTGCACCGCTCCATTCACCGACAAAATGGACCTTCCCGGCTACAAAATTCCTACACATGCCTCTGCCGAAAGTGTAGAAAAAGCAGCCGAATATCTAAAGAAATCCAAGAAGCCCCTTCTTTTGGTTGGCCATGGAGCCATGATTTCGGGAGCAAGCCGACAGGTAAAGGAATTGGCAGAAAAGCTGAACGCCCCCGTAGCCTGCACCCTTTTAGGCCTAGGCACCTTCCCCACCGACCACGAACTTTCCTTGGGAATGTTGGGTATGCACGGCACCGTGTACGCCAACAAGGCACTGCTGGAATGCGACCTTATTCTTAGCATCGGCAGCCGCTGGGACGACCGCATTACCGGTAAACTCAGCGAATTCTGCAAGAACGCCATTAAAATGCACATTGACATTGACCCCGCCGAAGAAGGCAAGGTGCTACAGCCCGATGTGTTTATGTGTGGCGATGCCAAACTTATTTTGGAACAGATTTTGCCACTGGTAGGCCGTCTGGATACGGATGAATGGGTAAAAAGTTGCCAAACATGGAAAAAACGCTTCCCCCTCACCTACCCGAAACAGGGCGGGCTTCGCATGCAGCACGTGATTGCAACCGTATCGGCCCTTACTCAGGGCAAGGCCGTTGTAACCACCGACGTGGGGCAACACCAAATGTGGGTAGCCCAATTTTTCCATACAAACTACCCACGGCAGCTACACAGCTCCGGCGGTGCAGGCACCATGGGCTTTGGTCTTCCAGCTGCCATTGGCGCTGCCGTTGGCACCACCACCGGCTGGCCCGTAGTTAGCTTTTCTGGCGACGGCGGCTTCCAAATGACCGAAGCCGAACTGGCCACAGCCGCTATTCACAAGCTACCTATCAAAATTTTTGTTATGGACAACAAGTACCTGGGCATGGTGCGGCAGTGGCAGGAACTCTTCTATGACCACCGCTACTCCAGCGTAGACATGGTAGGCAACCCCGACTTTGTAAAGCTGGCCGAAGCCTATGGCATTCCAGGCCTCCGCATTAAGCGTGCCGCCGATGCCGAAAAGGTTATTCAAAAAGCTTTGGATTACAAAGACGGCCCCATACTCATCCACTGCGAATGTGAAAAAGAAGACAACGTGTTCCCAATGATTCCGGCTGGAGCCCCCATAACCTCCATGATTACGGAACAACCAAAATCTCAACTTGAAAAGCCAACAGGAAGTACCTAATATGATTACTACAGCTCATTCCATTAGTTTGTTAGTAGCCAACCGCCCCGGTGTTCTGGTGCGCATTGCCCTGGTTTTTTCCCGTCGTGGCTACAACATCGATTCTTTGGTAGTGTCTCCTACCCTTAACCCTGATTTTAGCCGCATGAATATTGTGGCCCGCGGAAACCCCGACATTCTGCTCCAGATTATTAAGCAGCTGGAAAAATTGGTGGACGTGATTCAAGCCAAGGACCACACCAATATGAACGTGGTCGAAAAGGAACTGGCCCTTATCAAGGTAAAACTGGCTCCAGAACAAAGAACAGAAATTCTGCAGTTATGCGACCACTTTAAGGCCGTTACCGTAGACATGACAGAAAACTCCATGATTATTCAAATTACCGGAAATACCGATAAGATTGATGCCATGAAGAGCCTATGCCAGAAGTTCGAAATTGTGGAATACATAAGAACCGGTAAGGTAATCATGCTCCGCGGAGAAGATAAAACCTAGGGTTTTAAATTTTCGGTTATCGGTAAGCAGTTATCAGTAATCGGTTGTCGGTTGTTGGTAATTGCATATTTATAAGGTTGTTCTGAAGGGCGCAAGCCCCGGATATTCATTTTTTGAAGGTCTTGACTTTCAAAAAATGAATTTTTTATTATTACTGTCCGGTAAAGATATAGCATGAAATTAAAAATGGCTGGCTCCTCGGAAGAAGAACCAGCCCGTTTTGTTATTAACTT
>JABUUT010000047.1:12305-14933 GCA_021443045.1 Fibrobacteraceae bacterium | reverse complement strand
GGCCGCATAGAATCTAAGGCCTAGACGTGTTAAATCATTTCCCCGGACAGTAATAATTTCCAATTTATTTTCAGCAATGAAATAACGAAGCAATGGCAATTTTTGGTCGGTTTATAGCTTGACTTGTCGATGACCAACCACATCCCGAGTCGGCCTTAAAATTCTAGTTGGACTAGTTTCCCGTTTTCCAGTTCCGCCTTGAATATGTCATAGACGTAGGGAGAACTTTCAAGATACAGGCCCGTTTCTGCGTCAGAGAGCTTTGCAAAGGTTTCCGATGCGTAAACCCTGCGCATGGCTTCAATGAGGGGCAGGTTATTATCTTCCATTACATATGAAATAATGTCCCCTGTTATAATTTCGGAGAGCATTTTCTGCTTAGACATAGGTGCACTCCCTTTTGCTCAACATGGCTATGGCTTTTTCTGTATGGAAAGAGTACTGGTCGGTGAGTTTCTTGAATTTCATTTCGTTAACCAGCGTTGCAACAGAAATCGCTCCTTCGGAAAATTGTCTGAATAGTAGGGCCAAGTCGTCGTTTGCAATCGGGCCTATGACCAGGTCAAATCGGCAATCTGCATTTGTATCTTCTTGAAGGTTCTTTGTTCTTGTTGCGTTGCGGTTTGCGATGACGAATTTTGCCCATTCCATACAAGGTCCTTCGAAATGGCGGATGTTCAACTTGTCCAGTTTGTTTGGGGTATCGTCAAAATCATAAATGTTCAGAATGGGACTGCCGCCATACATTCTCGCCACCCGCTGTGCCATTCTCTGTGCTTGTTCACGGATGGTTGTGAGATAGAAACCCTTGCCAAAATCCTTGTTCGGACGGCATTTGGAAAGGTCTATTTGAACGATATCCGTATTTGATCCATGGTAGAGAATCATTGGATCCTGCCTCCGTTCTTCTGACTAATCAAGGTCAAGTCGTTTACGGCATCGTCAAAAGAAAGCGTATGTTCAACATCGTAAAATTCTACAAGAAAATCCATGGCCCCATGATTGCACAAGTAGTCGAAAGCCTGCCTTTCGGTAAGGTTCTTGCTTGCTGCGAATTCGCTAACGCATGCGACGGTGTATCGAATTACTTTCTTGTCAGTCATGGGTTTAATATAGATTTTTTTGTATAATACGCAAATTCTCTAGCATTTAAAGGCTATTGTAAACACCAATACTGCAAGCGTTAGTTCTCATTAGCTGTTTATATGTCTTTTACTTTAGTTCAGGCCTCCCTGAAATTGCCTATATTTTAACCGATGAAGAGAACCAACCAACCCTTGACGAGGTGAACTCCGGCAGCGTGACCGGGATAGCTGANTCTCTACACCGGCATCACCCGCGCCAAGGAATCGGTGACCATCGTCGCCTCCCCCGAGACCTTCAGGGCGGCCTGCTGCACCGTCACCGAAAGGGAGACGGGGATTGAACTGTAGGAAACGATGAAGGAAACTCAAGAAACATTGCAAAAAGTTGCATTTTATACACTCATATACTTGAAAAAAGTTGTATATTTATAGCATAAAACGCTGCAAAAAGTTGTAGAATGCTAAAAAGAAAAGTCTTGAAAGCCCTTGAAAACTGGTTTTGCTCTGGACGAGAAAAGGCTCTTTTACTGACGGGGGCCCGCCAAGTGGGCAAAACTACAGCCGTTCGTGATTTTGCGAAACGGAATTACAAGCATTTTGTAGAAGTCAATTTTGTCAGGGACCCTCGGGCAAAGATGGCCTTTGACGGCAAATTGTCGACAGCGGAGATCGTCATGAACCTCTCCGCCATGGGCTACGGACCGTTCACCCCAGGCGAGACCCTGGTGTTCTTTGACGAAATCCAGGAATGCCCCAACGCGCGAACCGCCATAAAGTTTCTTGTGGAAGAACATCTTTTTGACTACATGGAATCTGGGTCACTGCTAGGCATCAACTATAAGCCGGTAACTTCGTATCCCGTAGGCTTTGAAGAAGAAGTCAAGGTGTTCCCCTTGGATTTTGAAGAGTTCTTGTGGGCCAAGGGCATCGGGAACGACGTTATAGATTTGCTTTTAAATTCATACAGACTTTCGCAGCCTGTTCCAGAGCTTATCCACAATCAAATAAGCAAGTATTTCCGCGAATACCTGGTGGTTGGCGGCATGCCGGAAGTCGTGCAGAAGTTTGTGACAAATCCCGATTTTCAAAAGACCGTAAAACTCCAGAAAAATATCTTGACGACGTACCGTTCCGACATCACGAACTACGCCGGCCGCCAGCAGGTTCTGGTCAAAAGGATATTTGACGCAATGCCCTCGGAACTGGGTAAAGAAGACAAACGTTTTGTGCTGGCGAACCTGGAAAAAGGGGCCAGTCTACGCAAATACGAAGACCCCACGCAATGGCTTGTGGATGCAGGCATCGCCTATTATTCCATCAACAGCAGGTCCTTTGAACTGCCCTTCGAGTCTGTAGAAAACCGGAAACTTTACAAGTTGTATATGTCCGATACGGGGCTCCTGAGCTGTAGCCTTTTAAAGAACATGCAATTCCAGGTGATGAACGGCGACATATCCATAAACGAGGGTGCCCTTACCGAAAACTTTGTGGCGACCACCCTCGCCGCAAAACAAGTCCCCCTGCATTACTACGACAAAAAAAG
>JABUUT010000047.1:0-11088 GCA_021443045.1 Fibrobacteraceae bacterium | reverse complement strand
TACGGTAAAGAAGCCAAGGTTTCAGAATACAAGAAATTTGCGCGATGCGTGAAGGATATTGAATAGAGGGAATCTCTAAAATGTCGCTGTGGAGCATCGCCGAAAGCATAGCAACCGCTTGTTCGGTAAACGCATAGGGAAGAGAAGACGAATGCTTCAATATTTCGAACCGGTCACAAATTGTGACCAGTTCTCTTTTTTCTTCTTCGGTTAGCTGAAATCTATATCTTTCGGGAAATCTTTCGATATTGCGCTTGACAGCCTGATTCAACACTTTTGTTTCAACGCAATAGAGTTCTGCCAGGTCACGGTCCAGCATCACTTGCTGTTTATGAAAAACACGGATTTTTGCAGATGAGCTATTTTTTTTCAAAATTTCCACAAAATTTTACACTTTGCGCATTTACATTATATATGTTAATGTAGTGTTTGCTATTGCAAACAAAAAAAATTTTTCAGGAGACCCACATGGCCAAGCAATTACCTAGTGAAGAGCAGATTATTTCACTTCTCAAAGACGAACCTATGGTTGGCAGCCGCCTTAGAGCGGCTCTGGGCCTTCCCAAAAAGCAAAAAATGGAATTTAAGCAACTCTTGGCCCAAATGGTAGACCAAGGTGTCTTAAAACGCAACAACCACAAGGAATACTTGATTGGCGATGGCGAATCTCAGGAAGAAAAGCGGAACAACCGCCTAAAGAAAATTGACGAGCAGGGCAGCGACAACCGCCGTCCGGGAGCCCGCAGCCGCCGGCAAAAAGAAGACACCAGCGTGCGGGTGCGCCGAGGCATTCTTCACCAGGTTGGTGAAGAAGACTGGGTGGTTACCGACACCAACACTGGTGAAGAATTTGCGATGTGCCATCGCAAGCAGGCTCCCGGCAAAGAGGGGGCTGCCATTTCTTTTACCCTTTACCCTCACCCCAAACACAAGCACGACTTTTTGGCAAAGGTGGACCACAGTGCCGACAATCTGAACATGAGTTGGAAAGAAGTTTCCACCCAATTCATGAAAGATTCCAACCTCCCCGAAGACTTTAGCCCAGCCATTAAAAAATATGTACGAGGACTTAAACCTCCTACGGGCAAAGATTTTAAGGGCCGCGTTGACTACCGCCCAACGTCCATTGTTTGCATCGACCCTGTAGGTGCCATGGACCACGATGATGCCATTTCTATTGAACGTACCGAAAAAGGTTACAAACTGGGTGTGCATATTGCCGACGTAAGTTACTACGTAACAGAAGGAAGTGAGCTAGATGAGGAAGCTCTGGAACGCAGCTATACCCAGTATCTGCCTTGGACTGCCGTTCCCATGATTCCAGATGAACTTTCCAGCGATTTGTGCTCCTTGCATCAAGATAAAGATCGCTGTGCCTTTACCTGCATGATAGAATTAGACCAAAACGCCAATGTGGTGCAGTGGGATTTTCATCGAAGCATTGTGCGCATTACCCGAAGCCTTACTTATGGCGAAGCCTTGGAACTGTTTAATCAAGGTGATAAGGAAATTGCCCTATTAGCCGAAGTTACCGAAAAACTTAAAGCGGTACGCACCAAAGAGGGGCTCCTGGAATTTAAAAGCACCGAATTCGGATGCAAATTTAATGAGCAGGGAGAGCCTGTAGAAATTGTGCCCCGCACCACCGATATTTCGAACTCTTGGGTGGAAGAATGTATGCTTATTGCAAACAACTGCTGTGCCAAGGAACTAAAAGCCCGCAAATTGCAAGGCATCTACCGTATTCACGAAGCCCCCGACACCAAAGATGTTATGGAACTTTACTATATGTTCCCAGATCTTTTTAAAGACGCTCCGGTACTTTTGCGGGATTTGGGAAAACCTCGTAGTGGTGACACCAACCTGAACCCAACCCTTTTTCATTTGTACGAACATTTGGTAAAGCGTGCCGGCGATGACGAAGTGCTGACCAACCGAATTTTACGAAGCATGCAAAAGGCCCACTACGACAGCAACAGTTTTGGCCACTTTGCCTTGAACTGGCAAGACTACAGCCACTTTACCAGCCCTATTCGCCGCTACGCCGACTTGTGGTGCCATCGAGAACTGGCCCGCACCGGCAAAGACATTACAGCCCCTCGCGACAACAATTTAATTGAAGTTTGCGACTTAATTTCGGGCAATGAAATTAAGAATATGAAGGTGGAACGCATTGCGGTAAAGGTTTGTGCTTGCTTCATTTTGCGAGACCGCATTGGAGATGACTTTGAAGCCAAAATTAGCGGCGTAGAAGAATGGGGCATCTTCGTTTCCCTCAAAGACCCAATCGCCGAAGGGCTGGTGCGTTTCCGCGACATTTCCTACGATGATTACTTTATCTTTAATCCAGACCAACAAATGGTTATAGGAAAAAAATGTGGTAAAAGTTTCCGTAGAGGAGATGAGGTAAAAGTCAGGCTTCTTCGAGTAAACCCTCTTCGTGGCGAATGTGATTTTGCCATTCTAGAAAAGCTGACTCCTGAAGTAAAAAAGAAACGGAAGGATTCCGCCCAAGAGCGTATGGACCGAGCCGCAGCAGCAGAAGCTTTAGGCATGCTTACGCAACCAGATGAAGACGACTATCCAACCAAACGCAGCCGCGACCGTCGTCGCTCAGCCGATATGGGCGAACGAGGGCGACGCACCGAAAAGCGTTCGGAACGCAAGTCATCTCGGGGATCGTCGCCCAAGGCTTACGGCGAAAAACTGAGCCGCAAGGGCAAAGGACGAAGACGATAGAGGTTGGTTGCTGGTATTACATATTCATATAGTCATTCACTGGATCCTATCGGTCTCTACGTTCCCTTCAGGATGACTAATTCCATATCCAAGCCCAGTGAAAGTCGTTAGACTTTCACAACAAATGCGTAGGGTGAATAAAACAAAAATGCCTGCATTTTTAATTTTGAGCCCAGCATTTGGTACATAGCACAATTCGTGTGAAAAAAAATTATATATTAATTAAGGTTATGTATAATAAAGTAGTTTTATACGCATCTTATCAAACCGGAGACACCCTCCCCGGCTATGTTCAATTTGCATTAAAACACTTGGCCGAAAGTGATTTTCACGTTGTTCTCTGTACAAATGAGCGTTCCCTTGCTCCAGAAGTTCAAGAGTTTTTAACAGCCAACAACATTGAGTTGTTCCCTACTCTAAACCATGGCTTTGACTTTGGTATGTGGCGTCGTTACCTTTTGTCAAAAACGGAAGAAGAACGGCAGGGTATTCAACGGCTTCTTCTCATTAACGATTCCATAGTATTTTACCAAAATAATTTTCCCATTTTCTTTGAAGAAGCTGAGGCTGCCAATGCCGATGCAGTATCTCTTACCAGTGGTGACGAAGGTTCTCTTCATCTTCAGTCATTTTTTTTATACCTAAAATCCAAGGCCATTCCTGTTTTTTACAGCCATGTTTTTGAAACTCCAGAGGCGGAAACCTTTTACGAAGCTGTGGAAAAACTGGAGGTGGCCCTTACCACAAAACTATTTGATGCCAACTGCAATGTAACCCCGCTCTTTGCTACAGAAGGTTTTACCTTGTTCGCTTATCCCAGCCTCATTCTCCAAGGCGCTGGATTTGTAAAGCGAAAACTTCTGCAGCGCCGGTTTTCCTTTAAAGAAAAAATGCACTTTGTGCGCCATGGCGGAAAACGCTCCCTAAACATTAATTACCACAAACTTATTATACAGGCAGGTTTGGCCGAAGACTTTAAAGAGGAATACTTGCCAAGACCAGTAGATTCTTGTGCTAAACACGCCCTGGACTTGGCTATTCAAAAGGTGGCTCCCTACACCTACATTCCAGCCGACCAATGGCTCTACAACCACAGGCAAAAGAAAAAGGGCGTTTCCAAATAAACTAATTAGAAAACGCCCTGTTTGTAAATGTGCTCAGAAGCACCCTTTTGTTACTTCTTGTTTTTCTTCACGATAACAGCGTCTTTTACATCACCCTTATCAGAACCCTTGGAAGCCTTTGCCGTTGCAATAAGGTCACGGTTGATAATCTTGTACTGGGCGATGCTCCAGATGTTTGAAATAATCCAGTAGAGCACCAAGCCAGAGGGCATCACGGCACTAAAGAGGAACATCATGATGGGCATCATCCAGACCATCATCTTCTGCTGGGCCGGGTCCATGCCAGCACTGCTGCTCATTGTCACCTTGGTTTGGAAATAGGTGGTAGCCACCATAATCCAGGGAAGCAATGCCAGCCCTTCGGGCATTACAAAAGGAATGCTAAAGCCGCGGAAAATAATGTCGGACTGGGAAAGGTCGGAAATCCACAAGAAGGCGGGCATACCACGAAGTTCAATGGCGCGGCCCAGCACCATGAAGAGGCCAATGAAGATAGGCATCTGGATAAGCATGGGGAGGCATCCGCCGGTGCAGCTGGCCAATGGATTTACGCCATTCTTGGCATAAAGTTCCATAATGGCGGCCTGCTTTTGCTTTGGATCGCTGCGATACTTTACATTAATTTCATCAAGCTGAGGCTTTAACTTGCTCATGCCGCGAGTGGATTTAAGCTGCTTAACGGTAAAGGGCGTTGTGATAAGCCGAACCAGAATGGTGAGCAAAATAATGGCAACGCCGTAGTTTGGCAAAATAGAGTAGAAGAACTTGAGGAGTTTAAGCAGCAGGCCGCAGAGGGCCACAAACCACACATCGGCTCCACACCAGCTCCACCCGCTCACAATAACCTTTTCATACCCCTTGTCCAAAGCCTTCAGTTCGTCCCATACCAAGGGAAGCACCATAAAATTAAAGCTCAGGGAATCACCGCTGTTCAGGTTGTCGGACAAAGAAATTTTGTATGTACCAGGGTCTTTTTCGTTGTCTGCTACAGTCATTTTCTTTGTTTTCAAAACGGCAGCAACTGGAGTATCGAACTGCACTGTCATGGCAACGTACTTGCGGCGCATGCCAGCCCAGCTAATGCGGCCTTCATCTTTATTGAAAGTTTCCGATTCGCTGACCATTTCACGCTCTACGCTGTGGGTGTTATTGAAGATTACTTCACTAAAGAAATAGCTGGCTCCACCTACGCTTTTGCCTTTGGGAAGCACTTCTGTTTCCTTCATGCCGCCCTTCCAGGAAAGTTCGTAATCCTTAGGGTCAAAGCCAACAAACTTGTTGTTCTGGCGAACAGAAATTCCGCTTTTGGTAAAGCTGTAGGAGCGAACCACCCGATTGTCATTGGCGTCGGTAAACACAAACTGTACCGTGGTGTCGCCTTCAACCCTAATGTTCTCTGGAGTTTCGCCGGCATCAAAAAGCACCTCGCTCAAGTCGGCACCAGAAAGTTTTAAATCCAAGGCACCCAGAGTGGTGTCTTGAATTAATTCTGGAAAGTTTCCAGCACTGTCGGCCAAAGCCTTTGCCACTACGCTAGAAATTTTGCCACCCACATTAGACAGTGTCATAATGAACTTGTCCGTTTCCACCGCAATTTTTCGAGGGAGTAAAACGGGGGCAGGGAGAGCGGCTGCAGAGTCTGTTACCGAAGAATCCGCAGCGGCTGCATCTTCGCCACCTAAAACAGGGGCTGCCTTAATTTCGGGCGTCTTGGTGGGAAGCACCAAGTCGCCAGAAGATTGCCTAGCTTGTTCTTCAGCCGTAGTCTTCATGCCCTGAGGCATCTGCTTGTTTGGGCCATTATCGGCAGTAGCCATAAACCACCAAATCATGATGGCGACTATCAAAACAGAACCGATTACAGTATTCTTGTTCATTTTTTTTCCTTTCTTGGAGGCACAGGATCGTAGCCTCCTTTACAGAACGGGTTACATCTCAATATTCTAAAAACAGCAAGATAGAAACCTTTAAACACACCATGGGTCCGTATTGCCTCAATTGCATACTGGGAGCATGTTGGGGTGAAACGGCATACACCATGAAAAAAGTAAGGGTGGACCATCTGGTAGACGCGGATGGGAAGTATGAGCATTCCCTTCAATATGTCATTCAGATTTTTCCACATCTTTTACCTTACCCCACTCCATCTTTCGGAACAGCTTTTCTGCCGATTCCCGAAGGCGTTCCGGAGTCATTTCTTTTGCATTGTCGCTTACAAATATCATGGCCCATACAGGCTTGGAAATGCTGGGGACCATTCCAAAAAACAAAGGCCGCAAAACCCTGCGACACTTGTTACGGTATACAGCATTCCCGTTTTTCTTGCGAGCAACAAAGCAAAAACGACAAAAACCGTCCGGGCTCTCTATCCATCGCATCGACAAAGAAGATGCGCGGATAAATTTTCCCTGGGCGGATATTTGCCGATAGGCAGGTTGACTGGGCAACCTAAAAGAACGCAGAGTGGCCACAGGCCAGCCTCCGACTTACTTCTTGTAGACGGAATCGCTAACAGTCAGACGCTTGCGGCCCTTGGCACGACGGCGGCTAAGAACGGCGCGACCCCAACGGTCTTCCATGCGAGCAAGAAAACCATGCTTGTTTACACGCTTACGATTGTGAGGCTGGAAAGTTCTTTTCATTTTTATAACCTTTAGTTAATACAATTTTTGAGCCTCAAATTTAGCAAAAAGTCCCTATAAATCAAGGGGTTAGACACCACTAGCAGGCTTTTTTACCAAAGAACAAACCAACCCCCTTCTAAAAACCAATTAATTAACAACTTATCAACACATGAAAAAGGCTGCCCACTATACCCGGACACCCTTTAGAAGCAAATTTGATTTTTACCCCGAGCCTTGGCCTTACTCAAAAGTTCGTCGCAGCAACTGAGAATGTGCTTGTAATCCATAAAAGTCCTAACACCGCAACACGCAAAACCTCCACTGATGGTCACCTTGGCGTCACCAAAGGTCATGGACTGGATTTGCTCCCGAATTCCTTCCATTTTGGCATAAACGCTTTTTACATCATCTACGCAGGCGACATAGGCAAACTGGTCTCCATCATACCGGGCCATACATTCCCCATTTTTTACATCGGCCACCCCAACCAAGAATCGCCCCACTTTCTGCAAAACCGCATCCCCAAAATCGTGGCCAAAAGCATTATTGACTTTTTTCAAATCGTCTATGTCAAACATGAATAGGCAATATTTCTCGCGGTGGGGCCAAACAACCTCGTCCAAGAAAGAAACCAAGCTACGCCGTGTCGAGAGCTCTGTCAAGTCATCGTACTTAGAAAGATACTCCAACTGGTCTGCCAAACGTTGCCTTTTTTTTCGTTCCATGTTGTAAAGAACAAAAGCATTTCTAGTCACAAAAAAAACAAGGAACGTGTTCAGCAAAAAAGAGACCATTATGTCTATGCCAGTCGTTTCATCGTCTACAAATCCAATAACCCATTCCGGGTTTTGCAAAGAAAACAGCATGAGGCTCTCAATAAGAACAACTGACAAAAAGGCAAACCAAAGCGACCTTGTAAAAAAACGGTTGCCATCGGTAAAGCAAAAAGAAAACAAGAAAATGGAGGTACAGCAATACAGCGGCATGCCACTTTTAAAACCGCCACAGGCAAAGAATAAGACAGGCATTAGCACACAACTGAACGCCACACAGATAACATTATAGAAAAAGCTGTAGGCCAGCGTTCTCTTTGCCAAAAAGGCACAAAGGATGCAGGTGAGCATGCAAGAAAAACTGGCGATAGTCGCCATTAGATTCAGATTTTCATAGGCCGTAAACAACGCCGAAAAAACAGCCACCCAGGTTATGGTGGTGACCACAATCCAAAACAGCTTTTTTTCCATGGTGTCCTGGTTTTGCCAAAATCTTTTCAAACGTGGAATCATAATAGCCCTTATTGGCAATATATGTTTATTTGGCAGGGGAAATGGGTTATAATTTTCTTTTTTATATTGTGTTTTTTTATATTATTCAAAGAAAAAACATTACTCTTTGAGCAGGTAACCATGGAACTGACACCTCTAGACATCCGAAACCAGACGTTTCATAAGAAGAACTTTGGTGGCATTGACCCAGAAGAAGTAAAAGCCTTTTTAGAAACGGCCGCCACAGCTTTTGAGCAAATGTCCAGAGACAAAACCGACCTTACCGAGCGCCTCAAAATAGCCGAAGAACGAGTGGGCTATTACCGGCAAATTGAAAAGACCATTCAAGATGCCGTTGTTACCATGCAGCGTACCGTAGATGAGGTAAAAGCTTCCGCCGAAAAAGAAGCGGAAATTATTATTGCCGAAGCCAAGGCCAGGGCGGTAAGAGATGTTGAAAACACAAAGCGGGAAGCCGAAGACCTTCGCGCCGAAATTGAACAGCTAAAGCAGCTCCGCAGCAACTTTTTTATTCGTTGTCGAGCCCTTATTCGCGGGCAGGAGGAACTTTTATCGGCTATGGAAAACGACCAGCAGGAATTTGAAGCCCCCAAAGCCGCTCCCCGCCGGGAATCAGGAATGGGGCAAGTTTTGGCCTAGCGGTCGCCTAGCATGAAAATAAACATCAAGGTTCACGCCAAAAGCAAGCGGGACAGCGTTACAGGCCCCCTTCCCGACGGTACCTACAAGGTGGAGGTTAAGGCACCACCTGTAGACGGGGCCGCCAACGAGGCTGTTTGCCAGTTGCTCTCCAAACACTTTAAGGTGCATAAGCGAAGTGTTAAAGTTGTTCTAGGAAGCACCAGCAACAAAAAAGTGGTGGAAATTCAAGAGGAATAGTTTTATTTGTAAACAAATTGTATATAGGGGGCCACCGAGGCCTCTTTCTTTTTTTATAATTAGCAGCAGCAAAAAAAGGAAAGGAGAATTGTAATGAAAAAAATTCTTTCGACAATGGCCTTATCTACCCTGGTGTGCCTAGGCGTTGCAAACGCCCAAAGCGGAATGACAGCAGGTCAAGACGGTCTTCATCAAATTAACGCAAACACCCTTGGACAATGGAATGTAGTTGTTGGAACTGGTGGAAACGTGGCTGTGGACAACTGGGCCATGACTCGGGCAGGCGTATTTAAAAACGACCAGGGAGAAATTGTTCCCCTTTACCAATCAAACGGTTCCTTCGCTGGTGCTTTTAGCCTTGCCCTCGGTCTGTTCAACTGGATGGACGCCGGCCTCAACTTGCCCATTCATTACGATTACGCAGGCTCCCCTTCTAGAGACGTAGACAATTACAACATGAACGCCTTGAGCCGTGGCGACCTTGACCTTTGGTTCAAAGCAAAGCTCCCCATCGGTAACGACAGCAGTGTATTCTCGTCCGCTGTTCTTGCACAAGTATACTTCCCCACTGGAGAAGAAGGCGTTGGTTTGCGCCCCCGCCACGCATGGTACCTTAATAAGAACATTACAAACCCCTACACTGCCAACGCTTTTGCCTTGGCACTGAACGGAATCTTTACCTTTGACTTTAGTAAGCGGGGCATACCTCTGCGCTGGAACACCCAGATTGGTTACCTCCATGTGTTTGAAGACGACCAACCCGACGTTCTTTTGTACAGCACAGGCTTTAACCTCCTTGCCCACAGGCTAGTAGACCTGTTCCTGGAATTCTCCGGCGAAATGCGTGTTCAGGAAAAGGGCTACGAACTGGACCCCATTGTGGACCCCATGCTGGTAACACCAGGCCTTCGCTTTCATATAAACCACAATATCGACTTCGGCATTGGTCTTGAAGTTGCCGTACGCACCTTCAAGAATCTCAAATACGACCTTGATGAAGAACTGAAGGGCTCGGAAGACTACACCATTACATTCCAAAGCGAACACGGACGCAAGGCCACCTATGGATACGCATCCACACCTCTGATTGCTGGTGCAGCCACCCTGGTATACCGCTTTGGAAACGACGACGAAGCCGCAAAGGCAAAAAGCGACTCCCTGCTTCAAGCCAAGGTGGATTCCATCCTTGCAAAGAGAGCTGCTCAAAACGACTCCCTCAGCAAACTGGACAGCGACAAAGATGGTGTAAATGATTTAAAAGATTTGTGCTCCAACACCCGCGAAGGAGCTTCTGTAGATACCAACGGCTGCCCAATCGATACCGATAAAGACGGTGTTCCCGACGGCCTCGACAAATGCCCAAGCACCGTAGCTGGCGTTCCTGTAGACTCCACAGGCTGCGAACCTGACTTTGACAAAGACGGAATTCCAGACTCCAAGGACAAATGCCCCAATACTCCAGCAGGAACCGGCGTTGACTCCACAGGCTGCTCTTCCGACAGCGACAAAGACGGCATTGCAGATGCCATGGACAAATGCCCCAACACCCCAGCAGGCATTACGGTAAATGCAGAAGGCTGCCCACTGGACTTTGACAAAGACGGCGTATTTGACGTATTTGACAAGTGCCCCAACACCAAGGCTGGCGAATCGGTAGATTCCACAGGTTGCAGCCTGGATGGCGATAAGGATGGTGTTCCCGATGGTTTAGACAAGTGCCCCAATACTGAAAACGGCATTAGCGTAGACTCCACAGGTTGCCCGCTGGACTTTGATAAAGACGGCATACCCGACTCCAAGGATAAGTGCCCCAACACCCTTCCTGGCATCAAGATTGACAGCGATGGCTGCCCAATAAACAAAAAGCAAGACCTGGATCAGCTGAAGAAGGGAATTCAGTTTAAGCTGAACTCCGCCAAGCTGACCAAGAAGAGCTTTGGCACCCTTGATGACATTATCAAGTTGATGAATCAAATACCAGAAGCCAATCTGGAAGTTCAAGGACACACCGACGAACTGGGAAGCGACGAAACCAACCAGAAGTTGTCACAGCAGCGTGCTCAAACCGTGGTGGACTACTTCATTAAGAAGGGAATCGATTCCAACCGTCTCCGTGCCGTTGGATACGGAGCAAGCAAGCCCGTTGCCGACAATAAGTCCAAGAAGGGGCGTGAAAAGAACCGTCGCGTAGAGCTGGTTCCATTCTCCAGAGATTAAGAATAAATTATTCTTAAAAATTTTTCTTTAAAAATCCCGGGTGTTAAGCTCGGGATTTTTTTCTTTAGGACTCTGCAAATAAATCAAAGGAGCTGCCCAACCACATTTTCAGGTATGGCCTTGCAAGCCCACTTAGTGGGGGGGGGCTTTACATCAAAGGAACCCGCCGTTTCCAGCGGATTCCATTTGGTGTGGTATGGAGGATTTTTGAACGATTTT
>JABUUT010000046.1 GCA_021443045.1 Fibrobacteraceae bacterium | reverse complement strand
TTTCTGATTTTTGCAGAAAACCTCTACGCAAACCCGTTGTTTCGGATCCGTAATTTCAGACATCACCAGGTCCGTTGTATAAACCTCCCAAGGCAAATCAAAGAACTGCGATAGAAGGTCCACCGACAGCAGGTCGAACAAGATGTTCGCATCACTTATGACAATACGTTCGTCCATCATGCGAGAGCGTAACCCTCTCTTACATCTTCGATGTTGATGCGCAACAGATTCGCAGCCTTGGAGATGGTAATCAACTCGCTATACAGAGCCTTGTAAACCAGGCTGGTAAAGCGGTTGGATTTTTCCTCACGGCAAAGTGCTTTTTCTACAAATTGCTTGTAACTGGGGTCTTGATTTTTATGGATGTTATACCACTTGTAGCACTGCGGGGTAATTACGCCACATTCGCTGGCCTTGAACATCAAGGCATCGTAAGAAATGCCGAAACGAATCTGAAGAGGCGACATTTCCTTATAAGAAATGCTCTTCCGTGAAATACCAAGAATACGTTTCATTTCAGATTCTGGAATCAACATCTCATTTGCAAAAAGGTTGCACAGAATTTCCTCGTCCTTTGGAGAAAGGGAGGGGTCGAACCGCATAATCAAATGGCCTAGTTCATGGAGGGAGGTAAAACGCGTTCTTTCCGCATTCTTGGAACGCCTTATAACAATTATAGGATACTTCGAATTTTCTGCGGAACTCATGCCATCAAAATTTTCGGGAGCTTCGATTTCCACAATCTTGTAGCCATGCTCCTCAAGCAGGTCGATGACATTGGGGATTCCGTCTATTCCCAAATTCCATTTTTTTCTAAGTTCCTGAGCGACCCGTTTAGCATCATCCTTGTTTGCAACAGGATATTTTTTCAATTCGGCAGAAACAGAAACATCGTTACAGATTTCCTCTACACAAATGTAGCGTTCCACCTTGTCGACGATGGTCTGCTCAATGGACTTTATTTCTTTCTGAGACACTGAGGACTTTTTTCTGAATTTGACCGTACCCAAATTGAACGTAATGGGGCGGAAGAAATAATCGATGGGTTGCTCCAGAGCCTTCGCGATGGAAAGAAGCGTGGTGCTGTTCGGCTGCATAGCACCGCTTTCGTACTTGGAAATCGTCATCTTAGACACTTTCGGGGACATTTTTTCGCAAAGTTCATCCATAGAGTACCCCTTCATAAGTCTGGCACTCTTCAACCTTGTAATAAAAACTTCCATATCAGTCATGACCTGTCTCCATTATTTTTTTACAAATATACATTTTTTTTTCTAAATGTAAACATTAAAAATAAACATTTTGGTTTAAAAATTTAATTTTTCACTTAATTTTGTATTTTTAAGGATAACGGCAGTAATCAGTGATTTATCGGCGCACCAGTAAAACCCTGTGGCAAAAGATGTTCATACAACCCATCCCATCCACAGTTGTGGAGATGGTCATGGCGTTTTACGCTGACTCTGGGCCTCAGCAATAAAAATAAGCAAGCTTATTTTTGCTGCATTCGGCCTGCGAGTCATTCTGGAGCCGAAGGCGATAGAATCAAGACCCTATCCCCTATCCCCTATCGCGCAGCTCCAGGGCAAAAGGCGGCTCCAGGGTCCAGGGTGACGGTAGATAGGGACATTTTTTTTTAGCTTTATTGAATGAAAATCTTCCACGGACTTTTGCTGTGCTGTAGGGGTTGAAAAAACATTGCTATAGTTTCAATTTTAGGCTTATATCTGCTGAAAATTCCAAATTCTAGAATGCCTACCACAAAAAAATGATGGGCATTCTTTATTTTGGTAAAATTATATTATTTTTATTTCGGGTAAAAAATGAGACAGGCGCAAATCGTATATAAGAACCCTAAGCAGTTGCAAAAACTGTTGGGGTGTGCGGTTCACTTCAGAGGCAACAAGCCTATGAAGATTCTGTTTCAAGTGCATTCGGGCCAGTCTGATTTTACCCAGCTTAACGAAGTTTGCAATACGATTGTGGCGTTTTTCCCAGATGCCCTTTGTGTAGGTTCTTCCTGTAATGGCAGTGTGGTTGGTGAAAATGTTGCCTCCGATGGAGTGTCTATTTCTTGCACCATCTTTGAACGGCCTTCTTCAAAAGTTGAAGTTTTGCAGTATGTGATTAATGAAGAGTCTGCTGGAGTGGTGGCCGAAGATTTGGTTCGGGAAGTTGGGGCGCGGCCCTGGGTAAAGGGCATTGGCATTTTGACTGCTTCCTGGGGAATTTCCCTTTCGGATTTTTGCAAGGGATTGACAAAACTCAGGAGTGGTGTTCAGGTGTTTGGAGGCATGGCTGGGTCCTCTGGTGATGGATCATCTTCCTATGTTTTTTCAAACGTTTGCGGCTATTCCGAAAATGCAGCGGTTTTTGTGCTGTATGGTGGTGATGAACTTTTAATAGAAACCACAAAAATTTCTGGCTGGAAACCTCTAGGTAAAATATTCCTGGTTACAAAATCCGAAAAAAATGTGCTTAAGGAATTGGATGGTCGCCCAGCATTTGAAGCTTATTCAAAATACTTGAATATCCAGAACGATTTTTATTTTTCCCAGAATACAATGGAGTTCCCTTTGTTCTATAATGAGAACGGGGAAAACTACCTGCGCTCTCCCATGGCTTGCTCCGAAGAAGGAGCCTTGTTGCTTGCCTCGAATATGAAGAATGGTTCCATGGTGCGAATTTCATACGGCGACCCCCAGGCGATTATGGAAAGCGTGCGGCAGGGGACCATAAAGGTTTCCAAGTTTTGTCCAGAGGGCATTCAAATGTATTCCAGCATTGCCCGGAAACAATTTTGGGGCGATGACGATGTAAATCAGGAAACATCACCTTTTAATTTCATTGCTCCTACTTATGGCTTTTTTGCCTCAGGAGAATTTTTGCGTGAGCAAACTTTGGTAGGGCTGCACAACGCTACCATTGTAATTGCCGCCATGCGGGAAGGGGTGGCTGACCCCTCAAGGCAGCGCAGTGCTGTAGTGTCTGATGGAACCCGGGCTGGAAAGGTTTCTGTTATTAGCCGCTTGGCCAATTTTACCAACGTGTCTTCTGCGGAGCTCATGGAAATGTACAATAAATTAACTAAGACTTCCATTACGGATGCTCTTACCGATTTGTACAATCGTGGTGAAATTCAGCGACGCATTGCCGAACGGTTCCGTGACGCTCGGGGTGGAAAAATGTCTTTGGTTATGATAGACATTGACAACTTTAAATCGGTAAACGACACCTTTGGCCACCAGGAAGGTGACAATGTGATTCAGGGGCTTTCGAAGCAAATTCAGATGGCCACCTTTGAAAAGGCTCCCGATGCCGACGCTGGTCGTTGGGGTGGCGAAGAGTTCATGATTATGCTCCCAGATATGGGTGTTAAGGAAGCGGTGGAATTTGCCGAAACGGTGCGGTCTGGTTTTGCAAGAATCAAGTTCCCGGCGGTAGGTTTTAAAACTATTAGTTTGGGTGTCACTGAATTGCGGCATGGCGATACCATTGATAAAATTTGCACTCGCGTTGATGAGGCTCTGTATCAGGCCAAGGGTACAGGAAAAAACAAAGTGGTGGTGCTTTAGAGGGCCCAAAACATGCATGCTTTGGGCATAATGCGCTTTATGTCGTTGCCTGAAAAACTAAATTTGGTTTCATGTTAGACGCAGAATTGATTCGCAGTGAATTTCCTATGCTTGTGGCTGGCGATAATGAAGCCAAGCCTCTCTCTTTTTTAGATAGTACCGCCACAACGCAAAAGCCTGCTTGCGTTATTGATGTGATGAACGATTTTTATCGTGAACACTACAGTTCCGTAAAGCGGGGTGTGTATCGCCTGAGTGCCCGCACTACGGAAGCCTACGAGGCCACCCGTAGGAATGTGGCAAAGTTTATTAATGCCAAAAGCGAAAGTGAAATTGTATTTACGCGGGGTACCACGGAGAGCATTAATTTAGTGGCTTGGAGTTATGGCCGAAAGTTTTTTAATGAAGGTGACGAAATTGTTATTAGCGGCTTGGAGCACCATGCCAACATTGTGAGCTGGCAAATCGTGGCCGAAATGAAGGGTGCAAAAATCAGGGTTATTCCCGTAAAGGACGACGGTGACCTTGATTTGTCTACACTTCCTGCCTTGCTCAACGAAAAAACAAAGATGGTGGCGGTGGCTCATGTAAGCAATGCGGTGGGTACGGTAAACCCCATAGAACAAATTATTCCTATGGTTCGCAAACTTTCTCCTTGGGCAAAAATTTTAATAGATGGGGCTCAAAGCGCAAGCCACATAAAGATAGATGTGCAAAAGTTGGATTGTGACTTTTTGGCTTTTAGCGGTCATAAAATTTACGGCCCCACAGGAATTGGCGTGCTTTATGGCAAATATGATGTTCTAGACTCTATGCCGCCTTGGCATGGTGGCGGAGAGATGATAAAAAATGTCACTTTTGAAAAGACTACTTACGCCGATGTTCCCGAACGTTTTGAAGCGGGGACACCCCCCATTGCTGAAGTTTTAGGCTTGGGTAGGGCCATTCAGTGGTTGCAGGAAAAGGGGCTGGAACACATTCGTGAATATGAAGAGGAATTGGTAAAATATGCTCTAGCGGAATTGGCAAAAATTCCTCAAATTAAGGTTTTGGGAAATCCAAAGAATCGTGGGGCTCTTATAAGTGTTACCCTTGAGGGCATCGCCGCCAGCGACGCGGCCATGATTTTGGATGAAGAAAACGTCGCTGTGCGCAGTGGACACCACTGCGCACAACCGGTTATGGACCGGTTCGGCGTCGATGCCACCCTGCGCCTCAGTTTTGGTGCCTACACCTTAAAGCGGGATGTGGACCGCTTTGTGCAGGGCATTCAGCGGGTACTCCGACTTTTCCTTTAGGAACTGCTGGAACTTTAGTAAATAAACAGCATTTCGCGGTACTTGGGCAAAGGCCACTTGTCGTCTGGAACAATTTTTTCCAAGGCGTCCACTTTAATGCGCAATTCCTTCATGCTGGCCAAAATACCTTCGTGTTTTCCGTTCAAGGCCTTTTCCAAGGCTGCGATAGAATCCATGAGAGCGCTAATGCCTGTACCTAGTTGCTTGGCGTAGGCGTTAACGGTGGGCAACTTTTGTTTTTTGGCCAAATCATTTATGGTGAGGGCGTTGGTGTAGGCTTCCATTACCTTGGGAAGTATAATGTTCTTGGCCATATCCCTTGCCACTTCGCCTTCAATGTGAATGCGCTTGTGGTATTCTTCCACATTCACTTCGTAGCGGCTTTCCAGTTCACGGCGGCTAAACACCTGGTATTTTTCAAACAGGGCTATGTTCTCTTTTTTAATCAAAGCCTTCAAGGCTTCCATGGAGCTGCTAATGTTAGGCAGCCCTCTGCGTTTGGCTTCTTTTACCCAATCATCGGTATAGCCGTTTCCGTTAAACAGAACTCGCTTGTGTTCTTTAATAATCTTCTGGAGAATCTTTTGCAAGCCGCTGTTAAAATCCTTGTCGTTCAGCTTTTCCAGTTGGGACGCAATCATGTCCATGGCCTCGGCCACAATGGTGTTGAGCACCACGTTGGGTTCGGAACAGCTTTGGCTAGAACCTGGGGCGCGGAATTCGAACTTGTTTCCCGTAAAGGCGAATGTGCTGGTGCGGTTGCGGTCGGTGGCATCGCGGGGGAGAGGGGGCAGCATGTCGGCTCCAATGCGCATGGCTCCAGCTTGCTTGCTGGATTTTGGCGTACCCTTTTCTAGCTGCTCAATAACGTCCATCAATTGATCACCCAGATACATAGACACAATGGCTGGAGGGGCTTCGTTGGCTCCCAAACGGTGGTCATTGCCGGCCCCGGCACAGGTCATGCGAAGAAGGTCGGCGTGGGTATCTACAGCATAAATGACTGCACACAAAGTAGTGAGGAATACGGCGTTTTGGTGGGGGTCCTTGCCTGGGTTTAGCAGGTTACCCTTGCCGTAGGATACAGACCAGTTGTTGTGCTTGCCAGAACCGTTAACGCCTGCGAATGGCTTTTCGTGAAGCAGGCAGACAAGGCCATGGCGGTCGGCCACTTTTTGCAGCGTTTCCATAACCAGCATGTTGTGGTCGCAAGCCAGGTTCACGTCTTCGAACATGGGGGCCAGTTCAAACTGGGCGGGGGCCACTTCGTTGTGGCGGGTCTTGGCAGGGATTCCCAGCTTCCAAAGTTCCTTTTCCACATCGTGCATAAAGTTCAGAATGCGTGCAGGAATGCTGGCAAAGTAGTGGTCATCCATTTGCTGGTGCTTTGCAGGAGCGGCTCCAAAGAGGGTGCGGCCAGCTTGGTACAAATCGGGGCGTTGCAGGTAAAAGCGCTTGTCAATAAGGAAATATTCTTGCTCGGCGCCTAAGGTAACGGTGGTTTTCTTTGGACCGGCCTTAAAGCAGGTCATGAGCCGGCGTGTGGATTTAGAAAGGGCTTGGAGGGATCGAAGAAGAGGTGTCTTCTTGTCGAGGGCTTCGCCGGTGTAGCTGCAGAATGCGGTTGGAATGCAGAGTGTTGCACCATTTCCATGACGCTTGATAAAGGCTGGCGAGGTAGGGTCCCAGGCGGTGTAGCCGCGGGCTTCAAAGGTGGAACGGAGCCCACCACTGGGGAAGCTGGATGCATCAGGTTCGCCAACGATCAGGTTTTTGCCGCTAAAGGCTAAAATGGCCTTGCAGCCTTCTGGCTCCAAAAAGGAATCGTGTTTTTCGGCGGTGGAGCCTGTTAGGGGTAAAAACCAGTGGGTAAAGTGGGTGGCTCCCCTATCAATAGCCCATTTTTTCATGGCGTTGGCTACTTCTCCAGCAATGGTGGCGTCTAGGGCCACGCCTTCGTCTATGGTAGCCATCAATTTTTCGTAAGTCTGCTTAGGCAGATAAACCCGCATGGTATCGGCGTTAAAAACATCTTCGCCGTAGAAATCAATATTGGCTTGCTGGGGCAGCATAATGCTTGTACTTGGGTCCGCGGCAATTTTCATAATTGTTTCCATACGAGTATTTGTCATATTCTATCTCCTAAAAAGGTATGCAAAATTTAGAAAGATTCTGTTTTTATATTTTTGTGCTTATGGAATATGAATACCATTTTTCGGTGCGAATTTTTACGGCCTGCGAAAAAAATTTATCAACCCCCAAAAAGATTTTTTCTTTTGAAGGCTTCGATTTTGTATTGTCCGCGGTTCAAAGTTCTGGTAATGAAGGTTATCTATGGGTTTCCCTTCTTAATCCAGAAGATAACCCCCGTATTCCAGAAGAAGTGGTTTCTGGTTTGTGCCAAAAACTTTCCCAAGACTTTCATTGCCGTGTGGAAGGCAGAAAAGGTTGGGAAAAGTATGGCAACACCAATGTGTTCAATGGGGGTTCCGACTACGAAGTTGTAGAAGAAAAGTGGTTTTACTCAACCTGGGAAAATGGAGCGATGCTGTAGGGTGGAAGCACCTTATTTCCAGTAACCGTTTTAACTTCTTTGCCATCGTAAATTTTTAAGGATTCGCTGCCTGCGGTGCGGTCGCCTACGTAGAGAAGTCCTTTTTGACTATCAAAGAACATGCCTCCTTCGGCGTCGTTGATGCCTTTAATTGCAGAAATTTTTTTGCTTTCCAAATCAATGGCTTTAAGAGGAGCGTTTCCGTATTCGCTATAAACGGTAACGTAGGCGATGTTTTTGTCTGGGTTAACAGCCATGTTGTAAATGCCTGCTCCTAAATCTTTCCCAGTAACAAGCAGTTCGGAACTTTTTTTAGAAATGCTTATTTTTTCAATGCCCCGCTTGTTGTCGGCGTCGGTGCCGTAGTTGCTGTTGTAGCTTCCTAGTGTAGATACATAAAGCTGGCCGTTATAAGCGGTCATAGAAGTGGGGTTTGGGGTTTTTAAAGAAATCGTGTCTAACAACTTCCCGTCGTTGGCGTTGAACATGGCAATAAGCCCAGGAAGTGTGGCGGCAAATTGGTCTAGACGTTGCATGAGTACAAATAAAGTATCACCTAAAATTTCAAGGTTTACTGCGTTGGGAGATACGTTCCCCTTAACCACAAAATTTTTTAGGCTTACGTTTTTTTTTGTTTTGCCTGTGGCTAAATCTATTTTTAAAAGTTCCGTGGAACCTTCTTGAGAAAGCCACCCTTCTTTTGAGTCTATGGCCACTAAATCGCTGGGGTTGGCTCCATCTTCTAAAGAAACTTGAAATTCAACTTTTCCATTTTTTACCATACTAATATTGTCGGCTCCATACCGCTCCAATACATACAAGTTTCCATTGACAGAAAAAATTTTGGAATCTTGAATAAAACTGATTTTTTCGTCGGTATATTCTCCGTCTTCGCCAATAAATCGAAGTTCACCTGTGTTAAAGTCGCTGGTAAAAACGGCAATGGCGTTTTCGCTTGTTTGTGGAGCGGAAGAACTGCTGCTGTCGCCACAGGCGGTGAGTGTAATGAAGGCCAAGGATGTGATGACCAAGGCTAGGGTGGAACGGTTGGTTTTGGTTGTTTTTTGTTTTTTCATGTTTTTTCCTTTTACCTATTCATGTGGAACTTAAAAATGAATTTCGACGGCCCCAAAAAGTTCTCTTCCTGGCATGGGGTAGGCACTGTATATGTTTTGGTAGTCTTCGTCGGTAATATTGTTTATGGACAAAGTAAGTTTTACATTGTTGTGGGGTTGAATGGCTAGGCTTGCGTTGTAAAAAGATTGCGGTGGAATTTTTTCTCGATTGGCCCTATCTTTGTAGATTTTGCTTCGGGCGTTGGCTTCCATTGTAAATTCCAGATTCAGTGGAAAATAAAAGGTGAGGGATGCAAAGTAAGATTGTTCCGGTTCTTCGGCCAACTGATTTTTGTGGTAAACGCCACTGGTTAAATCTTGAGGCTTTTGGAAAGTGGCGTTGGTGTGAATGCTGGCAAAATGGACCAACTGGCTATTCATGGAAATTTCGGCGCCTAGGGTTCTTGATTTGGAAAGATTGTAGGGCCGGGTAATGGATTCGTAGGTAACCCATATAATTTGATCACTGGACCAGGTGCCAAATAAGCTGGCGGTAACAGTAGTTTTTCGAGAGGGGGATTGCGCTGCAATGGAAAAATCGGTGCCGTATCCCGTTTCTTCTTTTAAGTCGGGGTTAGAAACCATGCCTCGGTACACGCCGTAAAGTTCCATGGGCTGGGGGGCTCTGTAATACCTGTCTAGAGAAAGGCTTGCCTTAACTAGGCTTTCTTTTTTACCGGCCTCCACTTTACCTTTGAGAGACCAGAGTTTTGTGGAACTGCTTTCGTGGGGCACCTTGCTGTTGGTGTTTGGCATATATAAGGTGCCCGATTCCTTTTCATCATATATAAATTCACCTTGAGCTTGTGTGTTTAAACGAAAAAAATGATTGAAGTGGATAGTTGCCTGTGGAGAAATGCGGGCCTCGATGCGGTTTAATTCCCAGGAGTAGGCCGATGAAAGCCTGTTGTTGTCGCGAGGCGTTGTATTTTGAAAATCCGTCCCCACTTTTACACATCCCTCCACGGGGTATCCTGTTAAGGATAAAGTAATTATTTCACCTAAGGTGTAGCTGGCGGCACCGTATTCCATGTATTTGTCGCTGCGGTAGCCGATTTTGTCTAGAGGGTAAAAGCTGTGGCTAGTTGATTTTTCAAAACGGCCAGTGGTTTGCGATTGGAGTAAAAAACGGGTGAGAAAGGTGGGGCTTTCCACTTGCAAATCAGTTTGGATAAAGTCTCGGTGAAAGCCGGCCACCACAGTTTGGTTGCTTTCTCTGCCTGGGTTGCCGCCCCATTCTGTGGAGTGTGAAACGCCTAATGAAGCCAAAAAGTTGTTGCTAAATATTTTGTACAAAGTATGGCTTCCGCTAATGCTGGTGTAGGCCGCATTTTTGCGATTGGACCAAAAGTCGTCTTGGGTGTTGTACTCGGTGCCGTTACGGTTTAAAAATTTGTAGTCGTTGTCGGAATGTCGGTAAGACACGGAGGTGGAAAAGGCAACGCCCAAATCGAGGGGAGACGAAATTTGGGTGGACAAAGTTTTTGTGTTGTGGCTTCCGTAGCTGGCCATTACGCGGCCCTTTTTTGTGGCCGAGTTTTTCATGATAAAGTTGATGGTGGGGCGGCCCTGCTTGTGAACTTGAATTTTTTCTACGTTGTTCAGGTCGATGGTGGCTAAATCAAAGGCTCCTCCCCCCACATTTTCGTAGGGAATGCCGTTGATGCAGATGAGGGTGCTCTTGGGGCTGTTGCCCCGGATGGATAGGGTTTGAAAGGCTCCCATGCCTCCTTGCTTTTGAGCGGTAATGCCAGGAAGTTCTGCCAAAAGGGTGGCGGCAGAAATGTTTTTCCCTTCCCAGGCGGAAGACTCAATTTGAACAAAGTCTTCGGAACGGTAAGGGTTGGGGCTGTCTGAATCATCGACGGCAATTTCCGTGACTCCCAAGTCACGGACTACAGCTTCGGCGAAGCTGTAGGTGGCGTGTAGCGCCACCATGGCCGCAAAAAATGCGGCTCTTTCAAGTGCAGATGTCTCTCGCATCGTTCCTCAAAATCGCTTTCGGGCATCTCTATTCCAGAGTAATCCTTCTGCGACAAAAATGTGTGCCTTACAGTTCTTCTGACTTGAGGATCATCCTACTCCCGATTCCTTCACATTTGCATCCGTTGCGCTTATTTGGCAAAGTTTTTGCGCAGTGTTTGCAAACATTGGTTTTCTATCGGTTTTGTACCCTCTTACAGCGGCGGGACCGTTCCTGACTTTAACAGGATTCTCTTAGGTATTGGCTTTAGGCTTGCGGCCTTGGCCAATAACCCAGCCTTTCACAGCATAAGGTTTGGCCCAAATATAGAAAAATTCTTCCGATAACCCAACCCGCTGTCACCCTGGAACGGAACGTAGAGGAGTGATAGGGTCTAGATTCTATAGGCACGAATTGCCGCCAGAATGACGAGCTTTATAACTATAGATTGGATGGATTGTATAAAAATGATACAGATGATACAATTTTTTATATTTTAAATAGGAATTTTTGATACATTTGATACAATTTTTGTTAAATTACTAAGAAATGATAAAAGATCAGATTATTAGCTCTCTCATAAATCAGGCGCACCAGGCGGGAGACAAACTCCCGTCGGTGCGTTCCTTAATGAAAGTTTTTGATGCGGCTTCTGCCACGGTTCAATCGGCTTTGAGTAGCCTTGTAAAGCAGAAGTTAATTTATTCTGTAAAGTGCAAGGGGTACTTTTGGGGTAGCAACGAGCTGACCAACATAGAATTTGAAAGCTCCAGAGCCTCAGAAGCCTTAAAAAAACGTTTTTATGAAGATTTCCAGTCTGGCTATTTTCAGCCCGACAAGGATTTGCCCACGCAAAAAGAATTGTGTGTGCGCTACCATGTTTCCTACGGAACCTTGAGCTGCTTTTTAAAGAAAGAATTGGCCCTTGGTTCCATTGAGCGTGTAGGGCGCCGCTATTTTTTAGCCACAAAAAAAGAGCGTTCTTCTTCCGAAATTCTTTTGATTACCCGCGCCGATTCCCTAGGGCTTTTTGTACCTGCCAGCGAACGGGAAATGGAATTTATCCGCTTGGTGTATCAGTCGGCGGCGGCCCAAAAACTAAAACTTCGGTTGTTGGGCTACGACACCAAGAACAATTGCTTTGTGGACAGAAAGGGCGAGCGCAGGGAACTGGAAGAATTTCCAAAGGTGGTGGGCTACCTTGTTTCCACCCTTTTGATTTTTGACCCCGTGCAGCTTTTATACAAGATTTCCGATGGTGTAAAAAATAGAAATCCTGCTGTGAGCATACCTGTGTCCATTTGGTGGGAACACCCTGCCGAAAATTTGCCGCGTGTTTTCTTTAAGCACAAAAATTGGGCTTTTTACAATGCCACCTTCGGTAAAAATCCTGGAATTGTGGTTGGCAAGTATTTGCAAAATATGGGCCACAAGAATGCGGTTTACATTTCGCCATTCCACAACAGTTCCTGGTCTCGCGACAGGCTTCGGGGCCTAAATGAAAGTGGCCTTTCGGTACAGCCTCTGGTGCTCGACAAATTTGCAAGCCCTTGGGACATTCGCGAGGAATGCCGCAAGAACGGCCCCAAGCAAACCCTGGAATTCCGCAGCCGGCAAATGCTGAGCGATTTGGTAAGGGGCCTTATGGAATCGGGGGCTTCCGTTCTAGAAAATACAGATTCCTACACCAAGGTGGTTGTGTGTGTCAATGACGAGGTGGCCGGTGTTGTAAAGGAACTTTTGGAAGAGCGGGACTCCTCCAACTACTATGTGATTGCCTACGACAACAGCATGGAAAGCTACTTGTTACAGTTGGATTCCTTTGACTTTAACACCCCTACCTTGGTGGAACAGATGTACTACCATTTGGCAAACCCCCAGAGCCAGCAGTATTTGCAAAACCAGTTGCGCGACGTTTTTGGAAAAATTGTGGAAAAGTGATTGGATCCACAGAATGGGTTCGACTCGAATGTGTCATCCTGAAGGGCATGGCCCTGAAGGATCCAGGGAATGTGGTGTCAAATATTAATGTTTAATGCATTGTCATCCTGACCTTGGAACGCAGTGATAGGGTCAGGATCCAGTAGAACGGCCTCCGCCAACATACACTACATGGATTCTTCGGTCGTTGCACTCCCTCAGAATGACACGCAGGCCGAANGCCGAATGCAGCAAAAACAAGCAAGCTTGTTTTTATTGCTGAGGCCCAGAGTCAAGCGCGCAGCGCAATGACGGAAGCGACCTTATCGCGCGGCTCCAGGGTGACTATTCACCAACCACCGTCTAGGAAGGTTCCCAAAAGTTTACAATAATTTTCCTTGAAATTATCTAATTTAAATAGGTATGTCTAATGTGGAGCCTTTTATGAAAAAAACTTTTAGCCATGCCTCCTTATGTGGCGCCTTCGTCTTGTCTCTTTTACTTTCGGCTTGTTCTGACGATTCTTCCAGCCCCGGCTCCGGCGTTACTCCACCAGAATCTTTACCTTCCTCTTCTGCAACTGCAGATAATCCAAACAGTGGAGAAATTCCACTTTCCAGCTCCGCAACAGACGTTCCTGTTCCTGAGAATCCCGACACTTCTACGGTAATCCCTTCGGATACACCTTCGGTGGTTCCCCCAGTAGATGATGGTACCTTGTACTCCATTGTGCCTTTTACCACAACCCTCACTCCCGATGCCGAAGGCTTTTATGCCATGGCCGACGTTTACAAGACGGTTCCCGCCGAGTGCCGCATTGCCTTTGTTATTCGCCATGCAGCTCGCATTGCCGATTTGGGTAGTAGCGCACCTCTTACAGAAATTGGTGTGGCCAAGTCCCAGCTTCTGGGCTCCACCCTCGCCAGCGAAGAAAGTTTTTCTTATGCCAGTTCTGGCTTTGTAAGAACAACAGGAACCTGCGAAAATATTGCTGTGGGGCGTGGGGAAACTGCCGATGTGCAGGTTTGGACCGAAGCGTTGAGTGGCACCTGGTTCCTTACGGTAACCCAGGATTCCTTGGATAAATTTGTGAAAACTAAGGGCGGTGCTTGGAAGGTTATTAGCCGTTGGGCTTATCAGGACAAGGACATTTTCAACAGCCTGTTCTACGATATGAAAACTCGTGGCGATGAGTATGTTACCAAGATGATTGCTCCTAGCATGAAAAATTTTAATCGTGTAAGCATTCTTGTTTCTCATGATACCTTTGTGATGCCTTTGACTGTTTACGGCTCCAATGGTGCTGTGGATTTAAGGTTCTATGAAACGGGCAACGGCAAGTGGATTAATTATTTGTCGGGTCTTGCCGTTATTTTGTATCCAAACAATGAAATTCAGCTTGCTCCAGTAAAGGGTGATGAAGTGGGCTACATGCATGTAGAAAAAGATTCCACCGATACCGCCGCCGCTGCTGAATAAAAGGAGTTAAAATGCGTTTTTTAAAATGTGCCTTTGTGGTTTCTGTTGCAGCCTTCTTTGCTTGCTGCAGTGATGATTCCGATTCTAGCCCAGCAGAGCCTACGGATATTCCGGCATCTTCCGACGCAACTGCAGAAATGGGTTCTTCCGATGCTCCTGGCATTGAGTCTTCTGCGACTATTCCTCTGTCTTCTGCCAGTGTTCCCGAAGATACTTCTGCAAATTTGATTCAAAGCTCCGCTTCTGAGATTCCTGTAGAAAACCCTGTGGTTGGCCTAGATGTTAGCGGCTTTGCAACCGATTCCAGTGGCTTTTACGATTTGTCTACCATTTACAAGGCTCTTTTGCCTACGGATAAAGTGGTATTCCTCATTCGCCATGCCGAACGAGACCGCAACTCTGCCGATTTGTCGGTTCCACTTACCGTGGAAGGTGAAGCAGCTGCTGTTGCCCTTGGACAAAAGTTGGTATCGGAGGAAGAATTTACTTTGGCTAGTTCCGGCGTTTCCCGTGCCACTGTTACCGCCACAAAAATTGCGGAAGGTCGCGGCCAGGCTGCCACAACAGAATCGGTGCTCACCTACGACACCCTGGGTGGAAACTGGTTTTTGCTGAACCCCGATACCTATTCTTCGGCGGCTAGCCCCTTGGGAGGCGGTTTTGACGTGATGACCGAGTGGGCCTATACTGGTGCCAACGACACCATGTTCTACAACATTGAAGAACGGGCCAACGAATTTATGAACAACTTTTTGATTCCTCACATTGGCGGCTGGAATCGAGTGACTGTTGCCATAACCCACGATTACCTGATTATGACTTTAACCGTGTTCTACACCAATAGAACTGTAAACTTAAAGTCTTTTGAGAATGGTCGCTGGATTAACTATATGACTGGCCTTGCCATTATCCAGCATGCTGATGGATCTATCCAGTATGTGCCTGTTACTGGCATGGATACGGGCTACATGTACTAGTGCCCTAGTCTTGATCCATAAATTTTTCTAAATTGCCTCTCTAAAAAAGAAGGCAATTATGAAAATGAATACTCTTCCGGTTCTCCTTTTAACGGGCTATCTGGGTAGCGGTAAAACTACCCTTGTCAATCATATTCTCGGCAACAAGCAGGGCATTAAGTTTGCCGTTATCGTCAATGATATTGGCGAAGTGAACATTGACGCCGACCTTATTCAGAAGGGTGGCATTGTTGGTAAAAAAGATGACAGCTTGGTGGCCCTTCAGAATGGTTGCATTTGCTGCACTCTAAAGATGGATTTGGTGCAACAGATTGAAGATATTTTGAACATGGGCAAGTTCGATTACATTGTAATTGAAGCCAGCGGTATTTGTGAACCCGAGCCGATTGCCCAGACCCTTTGTGCCGTTCAGGAAATGAGCCGCAAGCAGTTTGGTGTTGAAGTATGCCGCCTAGACTGTGTAGCTACTGTTGTGGACGCCCTTCGTATGAAGAGCGAATTTGGCTGCGGTGAACAGCTGACTAAGAAAGACATTGATGATGAAGATTTGGAAAACCTGGTTATTCAGCAGATTGAATTCTGCAACATGATTATTCTTAACAAGGTTTCCGAAGTAACCTCTGCTGAACTGGAACAACTGAAAAAGGTGATTCGTGCCTTGCAGCCAACGGCAAAGATTGTGGAATGTGACTATGCCAATGTGAACATGTGCGACATTCTCAATACACGCTTGTTCAACTTTGAGCATGCTGCCATGAGTGCAAGCTGGATTCAAGAACTGGAGCGCCCGCTGACCGAAGAAGAAAAGGCTGATGCCATGGGTCGTGTCCATCACGAAGATGAAGATTGCCACGAACAGCACCACCATGATGAGGAATGTGACGACCCCGATTGTGAGTGCCACCACCATCATGAAGAATGTGATGATCCAGAATGTGAATGCCACCATCACGAGGGGCATCATCACGATGAAGGCCACGAAGGTGAGCACCATCATCACGACCATTGTCATTGCCACCACCACCATCACGAAGGTGGCGAAGTGGAAGAGTATGGCATTGGCACGTTTGTCTATTTCCGCCGCCCTGCATTTGACAGAGAAAAGTTCCATGATTTTTTGTCTAAGGATTGGGGCCGCAATATTATTCGTAGTAAGGGCATTTGCTATTTTGCCGATGAAGACAAAGTTTCTTACATGTTTGAACAGGCTGGGGTGCAAAAGAAGTTGTCTAATGTGGGCCCCTGGTACTGCACCCTAAGCGACTTGGAACAGCAGGAACTTAGGGACCAAAACCCTGATTTAGACAGGGATTGGGACGATGTTTACGGTGACAAAATGCAGAAAATTGTGTTCATTGGCCAAAAATTGGACAAAAACAAGATTATTGACGAACTGGACAATTGTCTTGTAAAGTAAGTTCTACTATATTTCCGTTTGTTTTTGGGTAAAAAGCGAGGAAATATGGCTAATGCTTTTCGTGTGTTGTTGACGAGCGTTTCTTTTGCGCTCGTCTTTTTTGCGTGCTCTGGAGAGGATGGTGCCGTAGGTGCTGCTGGAGAGCGGGGGGAACAAGGGGAGGCCGGTGTAGGTTGCTCCATTGCAAAAAATGATGATGGGGTTTCTTTAATTGTATGTGGCTCCGACACCCTTGTGGTTGATAACTTAAAGGGTGAAAATAATGACAAGGATTCTGCGGTAGACGGTGAGGATGGTGCCGATGGGGCTGATGGCAAAGACGGCGAGAATGGAAAAGACGGTGAAGATGGCAAGGATGGAGTTGATGGCAAAAACGGCACCAGCTGTAGGGGAGAGCTTTTACCCGACAGTTCCATACAAATTTCGTGTGGTGACTCTGTGGTTGGTGTTTTAAAAAATGGTGAAAAGGGGGAGCCCGGGGAACCTGGTGGTAAGGGCGATCCTGGCGATGATGCGGAACCCTGTGAGGTTACAGACGATAGTCTTGGCACCATAACCTTAACTTGCGCTAACGATACCATAAAATTTTTTAAGGCTCTTTGCGATGGAAAACCCTACGACCCAAACAACAGTTTTTGTTCCAGTGATTACAAAGTAAAAGATTTGGCTGTTTGTAATGAAACCAAGTACAATTCAGAAATTTATTACTGCTCTTCGGAAAATGTAGTGGTTCCATTGGCAGCTTGCGGTTGGAAACGTTTTAATCCGGAAACTCATTATTGCAATTATGCTTCAAACGAACCGGTTTCTTGCAATGTTTTGCCAGAGCCTCTTACGGCTGCACTATCCATGGACCCCGATGGATTTTACGCCATGGGAGATGTGTATAAAAGCTTAAAGTGCTCCGACAGGGTGGCTTTTGTGATAAGGCATGCCGAGCGTATTGATAGTTCGGGTTCTGGGGTTCCTATTAATGACAAAGGAAAAACGGCTGCCAAAACTTTGGGCGAGGCTATGAGGAGTGGGGAGAGCTTTTCCTACTATGGCTCCTCTGTTTTGCGCGCCAATCAAACGGGCTGGTTTTTAGCCATTGGCCGTGGCGAGATTACGCCTTTAGATACAAACAAATTCCCATCCACATCATCTTACTGGTTAGATGGGGAGCGTATCATGGAAGAAGACAGTACCTACTATAAAGAGATTTATAAAGATAACAAAACCTACGATGAAAGCAGTTGGATGGGAGTTTCTGCCTGGGCCTACAATTATTTGGAAACGGTGCTAGATACCAACGCTAATCGCTGGCTAGAGAATGTGTACGCTGCCATGGAAAAATCCAACCGAGTGAGCATCATGGTTTCTCACGACTACCTTCTTACGCCCTTTATTATTTGGGCTTCTCAAGGTAGGATTGATTTAAAATGCCATGATGACAACAGCAAGCGGTGGGCCAATTACCTTAGTGGCGTTGCTGTGGTTGCACACGATGATGGAACCAAAACTTTTTACCCCATCAAGGGAATGGATTTTGGCTATATGAAACGGCCATGGTAAAAGGCTAGTTTTTAGACAACCCCTTTTCCATTTGTGCCTGGCGAGCCGCCTCTTCGCGCATACGGCGGCGAGCACGGCTTCCTGGGCGGTTCTTCCCGATTTTCCGGTGGTTTAAATCTTCGGCGATTGCTGATGTTGAAACTGTTTTTTGCTCTTGTTGTTCCTGCTGCTTTTGGGGCTTAAAAAAGCCCTTTTGTTTTTTCCACTGATTTTTGTTTTCCTGGTTGCTGCGTTTTACCTCTTCACCACTCCTTTTGGGAACCCTTCCCCTGTTGTTGCGGGCTTCGCTTTCGGGTGTTTCTTTTTGTGGTGGTGGTAATTTGTCGTAAATGGATTGGTCGCCTTCCGGAATTTTAACACGTGTCAACTTTTCAATGTTTCGCAAATCTTCTTCTTCATCGGGGGCGCAAAAAGAAATGGCTACGCCGTCTTTGCCGGCTCTAGCGGTGCGGCCAATGCGGTGGACGAATGTTTCGGGTTCATTGGGCAGGTCGTAGTTAAAAACATGGCTCACGTCATCAACGTCAATGCCTCGTGCGGCAATGTCCGTTGCCACCAGCACCCGAATTTGTTCGGTTTTAAAGTTGCCTAAGGCTTCTTGGCGGCGGTTCTGGCTTTTATTACCGTGAATGGCGGCACTTTTGATTTTAGCTTTTTCCAAAACACGAACCACTTTGTCTGCACCGTGTTTGGTACGGGTAAAAACCAACACCTTTTTCATGTCTTCGTGGCTGCACAAAAGTTCTTTGAGTAGAGCTCCCTTGCGGCGTTTGTCTATGCGGTACAATTCCTGATAAATTCGTTCAATGGGGGTGCTCTGGGGGGCTACTTCCACACGCACGGGGTTGGGTCGAAGAATGGTGGCGGCCAGGTCGGAAATGTTCTGGGGCATGGTGGCGCTAAAGAACAAGTTTTGTCGACTGTTTGGAAGCATGGATACCACTTTGCGAATGTCGTGGATAAATCCCATGTCTAGCATGCGGTCGGCTTCGTCCAGAACAAAGAATTCCAAGTTTTTTAGTGAAATTGCCTTTTGGGTTATAAGGTCTAAAAGCCGGCCTGGAGTGGCCACCAAAACATCAATGCCCCGCATTAGGTTACGCTTTTGGGAAACGTCGCTAACACCTCCAAAGATACATGCTGTAGAAATGGCGGTAAACTTGGCGTAGAGTCTAAAACATTCTTCCACCTGAATGGCCAGTTCTCGGGTTGGCAGCAAAATTAGGGCACGGCATGTTTTGGGAGAACGAAATTTTCCGGAATCTAGCAACCTTTGCAGAATAGGCAGGGCAAAGGCTGCGGTTTTGCCAGTGCCAGTTTGTGCAATGCCCAAAAGGTCTTTTCCATCCAACAAACTGGGAATGGCCTTTTCTTGGATGGGCGTGGGCTTTTCGTAGTTGGCTGCGCGAATGGCCCGCTGCAGCGGGTTTGCCAGGGGAAGTTCTTCAAAAGTCATAGGACACGCAAAATAGAAATTTTTGGGTACCTCTAAAAAGTGGATTTTTAGAGGAGCCCTTTTACATGTCTATTTAAGAGGAGTATTTTACTTTTGCAGGTTGAGGCTTGCGTTTGCAGCACCATAGAGGCTAATGCTGTAATCCTTAATCACGTACACTGGAATTTTCATGAGAAGGGGACGGATGTTTGGATTATAGTTCTTTTCAAAGTACTGCATGAACAGGTTGTCTCTCTCCAGCCAGCGCAAATCTTTTTGTACGGTGCCGCCTGCCAGGTAGAAGCCTCCCAGGGGGAGGAACAAGGTGCTGGCGTCGCTGGCAAAACGGGCCAGCATTTTTACAAAAAGACGCATCATTTCGGCTGCCACAGGGTCGGTGTCGCTGGCCCGGCTAATGTACTTGGGGCGGTCGTTGGGCTCGGTGTCCTCAATTTTTTTGAAGGCTTCGTTATCGGGAACACCACGAGTTTCTTTCCACCATTGGTACATGTTTCTAAGCCCCATGCCCGAAACAAGAGGTTCTACACCGGGAACACAGCCCAGTTTTTGGGCCATGTAGTCGTGAAATTCCTGAGAATCCTTGTCGAAGGGGGCAAAGGTGGAGTGGCCTCCTTCGGAACTTGCCGGAATATACTTTTGGCCGTCAAAAGCCAAAAAGCCTACGCCCATGCCAGTGCCGGGGCCAACCACTGCCTTGGTGGTGGCCTGGGGGGCAGGCCTGCTGCCATCGGTGTGGGTAAGCTGGTGTATTTGGTTTTCGTCGTTTACATCCAAGGTGGGTATGCCATAGCTAATGGCCATAAAGTCGTTAATAATGAGGGTGTCAATGCCGGTGGCAGCAGTGATGGCGTCGCCATCCACCGACCAAGGCAAGTTTGTCATTACGCACTTGTTGTTTGCCACAGGGCCTGCAGCGCTAATGCAGATGTGTCTGGGTTTTAAGTCGGAGCGATTTTCGGTAGCCAGCTTTAGGGTTTCGCGAATGGGGGCGTCTAAGCCATCGATGTCCTTAGAGGGGCATACGGTTTCGAGAATCAGGGTGAACTTGCCATCTTTGTAGCCCACAAGCCCCAGATTGGTGTTTGTTCCTCCAATGTCACCTGCCAGAACAAGGCGGTCGAATTTTGCGTCGGGATTAAGCCATTTGATTTCCATAATAAAACTCCATGTTTACCAAGAGAAATATATAATAAATGAGACCACCTGCAAAATCATGTGTCATATTCATCTTGGTTTTCGGTAGTCGGTTGTCAGTTATCGGTGGTCAGCGGTGAGGTCGCGACGGTGTCGCTTTGAGGAATGAGGCCGTTCGCTACGCTCACT